>DATEGH010000031.1:0-2786 GCA_035280185.1 Terriglobales bacterium | reverse complement strand
CTTCCCGGCAACACGCGATGTTCCTTGGGTAAACTACCTTCTGTTCCTCGTGGCTGTTTGTCTGCTAGCTCTCGGACTCAGGCGCGCATTTCGCCAACCGGCACTTTACCGGGGCAAGACCAGCGGCTCGATCCTCGGCGTGCTGACAATGGTCCTGTTCAGCTTTTTCTGCTACGGCATTCTCTATGCATCCAAGAGTGTCCCTTCTTCGGCCAGCGCGCTGCATGCGGGCCAGCAAGCGCCGGCCTTCGCGCTCGCCAGTGCCGACGGACGACAGGTTACGCTGTCCAGACTTCTGAGCGATAATCGCGGCGCCGTGCTGATCTTCTATCGCGGCTATTGGTGACCGTTCTGTATCTCCGAGTTGCGGGGATTCCAGCAGCACCTGAACGACTTTCACGCGCGTAACGTCCAAATCGTGGCGATCAGTGTTGATTCACCGGCGGAATCGCAGAAACTGTCTCAAGCCAAGGGTTTTACGTTTCCGATCCTGTCGGATCCGAAAGTGGAGACGATCCAGCGCTATGGTGTGTTGCACGCCAAGGCAGGCGAGGATGGGAAGGACATTGCGCGGCCGGCCGAATTTCTGGTGGACAGTACGGGAGCCATCCGGTGGGTGAATCTTACCGACGATCTAAGAGTGCGGGCCCGCCCCGAGGCGGTTCTGCGTGCCATCGATCTGAATATCAATTCGAGCTTGCAGAGCAGTCGATAATTGGCGAAATTGCATCTGCTGAGCATCCGGTGGGTGCGCATCGCAGTCAGTAAGCCCTGTGTGCGCGTTTGGCGTTGCCGGCGCCGGTCCGCATGAAGCAAAACAGCAGACGACCGAGGACCATCATCCTAGGATCGCGAACCGCATAGGGCTTCCGATCGAGCCTTTCTTCTTCACTTTTCCGGAGGATGAACCGGCGTGAGCCAGAGAATCACGAGACCAAGTTTCTTAAGCCGCGGAAACTGAGCTTCCATGCCGCGAAAGTCACCGCTCGGCGAGAACGTGCGCGGATAGATTTCGTAGATCACACCGGATTCACCCGGTCGGCGCTAGGTCGAGCGTTAGGCTGCTGGGCGGATCCGAGTGAGGCCAGGAAGAGTCCAGCTACGAGCTTAGAGCGCATAGACCAAATCCATACCGGTCATTGACGAGACGGGTACAGTCGCCAAGGCTACAGCCTCTCAACTCCCAAATCATCGGCCATGCGGAACTTGACCGCTCAGATCCGATGGGTGGCTTTCCTTCCTTCGGTCTTCGCTTCGTTCGCTCAGTCGCCCACTTGATGCAAGCCCGATCCCCGAGTGCGATCTGCGGCGCGGCGATTCCCGGTGGGATAGACTCGCTGAAGCCGCGATGCCTTTAGCCGCTGGGACTCGCCTTGGTCCGTATGAAATCCACACCCCGTCCGTGCGGCCGGAATGCCTGAGTGTACTGTACGCGTGAGGGCAAATAGGATAAAACCGCTCAGATCCACCTGACTCTCTTGGGCGGAACTCGCCGGGTCCTGCGAGATGCTCACTCCACCGCTATGGTTTAATGACGGCGCGCAAGTATGTCAGAATCGCCGCCAGTTCGGCATCGTTGTACGCTCCGATCACGGATGAATGCCGCCAATTGCTGCCATCGGTGAATTTCACAGAGCCGGATTCTGCGTTTCGCTGCACCGGCGGGGTTGAAGTCAGGTCGTAGAACACGGTGCTCTGCTTGCCCTCACTTAACACCAGGGCCGGCATGGATTCCCCATCCATGGTACCCGTTTTCACATTGGGCGTCGCCAGCGCCTTAAGCGCCGCCGAAGAAGCTGGTACCTTCGCGATCGGAGCCGCCACTGAAATCCCGAAACCTCCGACTTCATGACAAGTGGAGCATCGTTCAAAGCTCCGAGCAGCTTCCGTGAACAGCCCCGCGCCGCGTGTGGCTTCTTCGGTTAGTGTGGGTCCTGAGGAAACCGTTGCGGTTGCCCGGCCGCCTCCGACATTGGGATCGGCAATGCCATTCAGCGTCGCGACATACGCAACCACCGCCACCAAATCTGTCCGTGAAAGGCTTGTGGCGAAGGACGGCATGCTAGTCTGGGGCACGCCGCGCGTGACCACGTTAATGATGTACGCCTGATCGAAGCCCCGGCCGGCCAGGCGCGGAGCTCCGCTCGGCCCACCCTTGATTCCATGGCAGTATCCCGTGGCGCAAGACTTCGCAAACACCTGCTCGCCCCGTTCGAGCACATCAGGCCGATTTTGCGCCGAACAGCACACCGCCAGCATGAATGCCACCGCTAACCAAGAGAGTCTCGAAACAACATCCCTCCACAATGTCCGTCTCGCGATAGCTGACTCAGGTTTCTTCATCGCGATCCTTCCGGCAGGGCAAATACCACCAGCGTCGATCCCAGGCGCCAGTCCTGATCCGGAAAAAAGGACTGAGCCAGGGCTCCCACGACCGAGACATGCCATCCTGTCGGCGTGGCGATATATTGCCGCTCATTCACTGCATACGAGACCGCCGATCCGCGATGACCAGCGCCAGTTTGATAACTCCACAGCTTGTTTCCGCTCTTGGCGTCGAGCGCGAAAAACTCACCTTCAGGATTTCCGGTGAACACCAGGTCTCCCGCCGAGGCGAGCATCGAAGCCAGCAGCAAGTATTTGTACGGCATGCTCCATGCGCGTTTGCCCGTCACCGGATCCCAGGCATCCACATGGCTATAGGTAGCGCGCCCGGGCGGCAATTTCACCGGAAACTCCCCATTCATATAATTGCGGCCTTCCTCGGGCTCACGATTGTTCGGTGT
>DATEGH010000030.1:0-2946 GCA_035280185.1 Terriglobales bacterium | reverse complement strand
GTGTTCAGCTTAAATCAGATGTCCAGAGCAGGTCAGGGGATTCGGAAGATGGAAAGCAGACGAGGGCTCTCGGTATAAGTGGAGAAAAAATATGGCGGAAAAAGCTCTCCGCCACCATTAAGCTTTTAAGCCGCCCTGAAGACTGGCGCCTCAGGATTCGGCTTGGAAATTTCGGTAACAGTTTTTGAGACCTTCTCCGGTTTCTCTTTCAACGCCACGTCTGCCTGGGACACGATGCCGATGCAACGGCCCTCGCCATCCACCACCGGAATCCGCCGCAGTTGGTGCTCCTGCATCAACTGTTCGCAGCTTGCGATATTCTCGCCTTCACGGCAGGTGATCGGCTGCATCGAGAATACCCGGTCAATCTTGGTGCGCTTGGGATCGTCGCCGTTCGCCACCACATTGCAGCAGAGATCGCGGTCCGTGATCATCCCAACCAGCTTGCGCGAGGCCTGGTCCAGCACCACCGGCATTGAGCCAATGTTCTGGTCGCGAAGCATCGTGGCTACTTTTTGCGCGCTATCTTCCGCAGTACAGCACACCGGATCATGAGTCATCATCTCGCGTACTTTCATTCACCCTCCTCGATTTCTGGCGAAGCACAACTACGATTTCTGTTTCACCACCAGCTTGTCATCAATCTTTCGCTGGCCGGCATAGGACTGAACCACTTGTAGCACCTTCTGATGCTGAGTTTCGTCTTGCACCGTCCCGGTTAAAGTGATGGTCTGTTCATCCACGCTGGCATTAACCCGAGCATCGGTCAAGGCCGGATCCTTGCTGATGCCGCGCTGGATCTGATCCTGCAGATCCGAACTGGCTGTGGCTGGCGCTTGTGTCTCAGGCGGCTGCTGAGCCTGCGGACGGTTGTCCGGCAGAGTCGGCGGAGTCGTGTACGGTGGGTTCTGCGTCTGTGGAGTCTGGCTTTGCGGTTGCTGCCATCCCAACGCGAACGGAGTAGAAAGCAGCAACAGAGCCACAAACAGAATGCGTGTCATAAAACCTCCTCTGTTGTGCAGACCTTTAATTGTTTCGCATTTCCCAACTCGCATTCAACGTCACTGCGGACGCGCTGCAACATCCGTTGCCGCCCCCGCGCTCTGATTCGCTTTGAGCGTGCCAGCACCTGGGTAGCCGACGCAGCGCCGGAAACGTAGTGAAGAATTGAGAGTCGCTCAAGCCGCCGCCAGCATCCAAACGCGCAGACCGGAAGGAGGAAGTGAATCATGGAAACCAAACTGACGATTGCTGAGGTCGCATTGATTGCTGGAACAAGAGTGGCGCTGGGAGCCGGCGTGGGGCTTCTGGTATCGAACCGCTTGACTGAAGATCAGCGCAAAGCTGCCGGGATAGCCCTGGCCGTTGTGGGAGGACTTACCACAATTCCTCTGGTACTCACGGTGGCTCGCAGAAAGACCAGCCAACCCGCGCCCGAGCTTCGATCCGTGGCATGAAGACGCAGGCCGAAACCGCCGCACGGATTTTTTTGGGCAAGCCTGATCGCCTGGAGAAAGGGAGCGTAATTCCGGATTTGGAGCTGTTCTTTGCGGATGGAAGCCGCCAACTGCTTTCGGAGTTCCGCGGACGATCCAATCTCGTGATCATTTTCCGGGCGGAGAGTCAGGATGTCCTCGCGCTTCTTCGCGACTTGTCAGCAGAGACCAACACGATCAGGAGCAATGAAAGCAAAGTGCTCGTGATCGAAACGCGCGAACAGATAGCCTCCGGCGCACAGCAATCGACATTTCCGATTGCGCATGCATCGTCGATGCCGCGGTTGCCGGCCGTTCCACCAGTAATCATCACCGACCGTTTCGGCGAGATCTTCGCCGCCCTTCCCAATGCAAACAGCCCAGCAATTCCGTCGGCCGATGAGGTTGTGCGATGGCTGGAGTTCATCAACCAGCAATGTGAGGAGTGCAGCCCGCCGGAGTGGCCGGAGTAAGAAAATGTTTGGGACGGACAGCGCATTTTTCCGAGCATTTTTCCGATAATCGGGACGCGCAGCAGCGTTTGGGCTTTGCTTAGCGCCGCGGCTTGTGCGGGCAGGTCTCCGCGTTCAAGCAGGCATCGGGAATCATCAGGCGTTCCACCGGCTGGTTGCGGAGAATGTGCGAGTCGAGAATTTCCTCAACATCCCCCGGAGTCACCCTGCCATACCAAACCGCGTCGGGATAAACCACCACTGTAGGCCCGTGCTCGCACTGATCCAGACATCCGGACTTGTTCGCTCTCACTCGACCCTTGAGTCCCCGCCGAGCCACGCCAGCCTTGAATAGCTGGTGTAATTCCCCTTCGCCGGTTGGATTGCATGATCCTTTCACATGTCCTTCCGGACGCTGGTTAGTGCAGATAAAGATGTGCTTCTCAAACTTTGGCATTCTAAAAACCGACCAGCATTAGCGCTGCTCAGAGATTATCAGTTTCGCGATCCTGCCGCTGCGCCTTTTTCCACCACGATGTTGTAGCGCTTGAGCTTGCGATAGAGCGTGGCGCGGCTGATGCCGAGCATTTTGAGCGCCAGCGCTTTATCGCCGTTCACCTGATCGAAGACACGCTTGATCGTGCTCCGCTCCAGCTCCTCCAAATCGTTTTCCGTGGAGAATGGCTTGGGCGTTTCCATCTGCGGTTCATCGATCTCGTGCGGAAACATCAAATGTCCGGCGACAGAAGGAGGCAGATCACGAACCAGAATACTGTCGCCGCTGCCTAGCGCAATCGCCCGCTCAATGCAGTTTTCCAGTTCGCGCACGTTCCCCGGCCAGTCGTACTGAAGCATCAGTTTCATGGCCGCCGGAAATACTTGAACGGTCCGTCCCGGAGCGAATTTGTCGAGAAAATAATGGACGAGAGCCGGGATGTCGGACTTTCGTTCGCGCAGCGCCGGCAGGTGCAGCGTAACCACATTCAACCGGAAGTAGAGATCTTTGCGAAACTTGCCTT
>DATEGH010000029.1:0-3194 GCA_035280185.1 Terriglobales bacterium | reverse complement strand
CCATCCCCAACGGCTGAACTAGGATCGGCATTCTCACATTACCCTTTTGATCAATTACCGCGTCAAACCTAACCAGCCCATGCACTCCGTATTTTTTTGCAAATTCGGAAAAGGAGGGTTCTGGAGTATAAAGCGCCTTCGGAAGAGACACGCCTGCCGAATTGAGATCAAGAACCACAGCGTCTTTCATTCCAGTTGTGTCCTGACCAGACTGGCTGCGCACCTCGGCCGAGTTCCCGTTGGTCCTGCGGATGATATATGGCTTCCAAAAATCGGGCACGATACCTACTAGATCCCGTTCGTCAGAGATGAACACCCGATTCATCAGCGCTCCTAAGCTTTCCAGAGAGGCAGGAATATTGCTCAGACGGATTGTCAACTTAACCTTCGAGTCACGATCTCGGATTGGTGACAATGCCGCATGTTGGCTGTCATAGGCGAAGACCGCGCGATTGGCCTCCAGCTTCAGTTGGTCGGGCTCGAGGGTTGCCTTATTTATGTACACGCCCGAAAAAACAGTCCAAGGTCCGTCAGATTCCTTTCCGAGCAATGTTCCCGTTGCGTCATATTCTTGAGAATTCTTGGTGATCGGATGCCGCAACAGAAGCATTTTTCCCGCGTACTTTTCTGTCAACATCTGCTGCAATGCCGCATTCTGCGCGTTTACCTGCAGCGCACAGAAGCACAGCAGGATGAAGGCGGCAAGATACAGCTTTCTCATTGCTCGGTAAGTCTAAAATGCTCGCATCCCGACGTCTATCGGTCAGATACCTGTTGGACAAGGTCAAGCAGAAGACCGCAAGCACAAGCGAGCCGCAGTCGCTTTACACCTGGGCTTGACATCCGCGATTCGCAGCAAATTTCGAGTGCTGATGCGGATTGCAGGGGGAGCCTTCTTATCTCAAGTTCCTCCCGTGACATTGACACATCCTCTTCCGATTGAGTATTCTTTAACCTTCACTGCTCTTGCAGTTGCCCGCCTTGTGCCTTCCATTCCGGAAGTAGTAAGCGGCGTCATCGAGCGGTCTTTCTAAGCGTTTTATTCTCAGGAGTTTGAGGCATGGTTACCCGTTTTCCAGGCGGGCAGGAAATTGCGCGTAAATGGTTCGTCGTGGATGGCTCCGGCCAGACTTTAGGCCGGCTGGCCACGCGTGTAGCCCGAATTCTGGCAGGCAAGGAAAATCCGAAGTACACGCCCTTTCTCGATACCGGCGATCACGTCATTGTCGTCAACGCGGAAAAGGTGCGCGTCACCGGCATGAAGTCAGAACAGAAGGTCTATCGCCACTACACCGGATATCCCGGCGGCCTGCGGGAAGAGGACTTCCGCAAGCGGTTTGAGCGCAAGCCGGAACTGGTGGTCCAGGAGGCGATTCTGGGCATGCTGCCCAAGACCAAGCTGGGCCGCGCGATGGGCAAGAAACTGAAGGTCTATAAGGGCCAGGAACATATTCACCAGGCGCAGAAACCCGAGCCGCTGGCGGTCTCGGCGCGGTAAAAGGAGCACAATAGATAACGATGGCGGACCAAGTTCAGTATTACGGCACGGGGCGGCGCAAATCGAGCGTAGCTCGCGTTTTTCTGCGCCCCGGAAGCGGCAAGTTCACGGTCAACGGCCGCGAGTTTGACAAATATTTTTTGACCGACGCGCAGCGGGTTGAGATCAAGCAGCCGTTGGTGGTGAGCGAAACCAGCTCGACGTTTGACATTACAGCCAGCGTGGATGGCGGCGGCGTAAACGGCCAGGCCGGCGCGTTGAAGATGGGCATTGCCCGCGCTCTGCTGGAGTTTAATCTCGAGTTGCGGAAGAAGCTCAAAGTGGAAGGTTTCCTTTCTCGCGATGCTCGCGTGAAAGAGCGCAAAAAGTACGGGCAGAAGGGCGCCCGCAAGCGGTTCCAGTTCAGCAAACGATAAATTTCAATAAGTGGGAGGGCGCTGTCCCTCCTCTATTTTGTTTTTGTGGTCTAATTTTCTGATGAGGCTCATCGCCTGCGGTCCCGAAGGCGGATGGGCAGTGGTGAACCGGGACAAAATCTTCCCTCCCGCTCACACGGGAGCGGACAAGGGAATCAATCCGGAGCGGGCTTTACTGCTGCAAAGGATGCAATTCACTAAGGAGGTTGTTTGGCTACTATCACCATGAAGGAGCTGCTCGAAGCGGGCGTCCACTTCGGGCACCAGACTAAGCGCTGGAACCCCAAGATGAAGGACTACATCTTCGGGGAGCGGAACGGAATTTACATTATTGACCTGCAAAAGACGCTCAAGATGTTCAAGGACGCGAGCAAGTTTGTGCAGGACTCCGCGGCAGACGGAAGGACCGTGCTGTTCGTGGGAACCAAGCGGCAGGCGCAGGACGCGATCGCGGAAGAGGCGCAGCGTTGTGGCATGTTCTACGTGAACAACCGCTGGCTGGGCGGACTGCTCACCAATTGGGTGACCGTGCAGAAATCAGTGAAGCGCCTGAAAGAGCTCGATGAGATGGCCACGGATGGCCGGTACGAGCTGCTGCCGAAGAAAGAAGTCATCAAGCTGGAGCGCGAACGCAAGCACCTGCAGGCCAACCTGGCCGGCATCAAGAATATGAGCCGCTTGCCCGACCTGATTTTTGTGATCGACTCCAACAAAGAAGCTATTGCGGTGAAGGAAGCCCGCAAGCTCGGAATTCCCGTGGTCGCCGTGGTTGATACCAACTGCGATCCCACAGAAGTGGATTGGGTGATTCCTGGCAATGACGACGCGCTGCGCGCGATCCGGCTGTTTGCCTCGAAGATTGCTGACTCCGTTGCTGAAGGCGCACAGGCTGCGACCGATAAGCAGACCGCGGAGATCGCAGGAGCAATCGCCGGCGAAGCTACCGCCGATGGCGCTGTCCCGACCGAAGCTGCGCAGGCTCCTACGTCAGCCGACCTGATGGAAGAAGAAGAGCTGAATATGGAAGAAGTGCTGGGCGGTAAGGTCCGCAAAGCGCCCGCAGCAGCCGAGACGGCTCCCGAAGTGCCCGAGAATGTGGCGGCCAAAGTGCACTAGAGATCGGGTGATCGGAAGAACAGCGCAAACACCCGCACAGAGTGAAAACAGTCTCAAGGCACGACTTTCGTTCGCGCAAGCCAGTCCATAATCGGATCCGGCGTGAATGAGCCACGCGGCAAACGAGCCGCCGTCCAATGCATTCATAAGAAGGAAGCAAAATG
>DATEGH010000028.1:0-5143 GCA_035280185.1 Terriglobales bacterium | reverse complement strand
GTCTTCAAGGCGACATTCAAGCCAGACTGCGGTGCGGGCTCTTTACGGCGCCACAGAGGAGAGGCCTTCACCCACGCAGATCGCAGCCTCTATTTTCATGCTTTCTGTTTGGGATGAACATCCCATGCACGACTGCGGTGAGCTCCTGCCATTCCCTCTTTGCGCTCTTTGCGTCCTTTGCGGTTAAGTCTTCCGTTTTTCCGATCTGCGCTCGTCTGCGTTCATCTGCGGCGAATTCCCCGTGCCCGCCGTGTCCTCTGTGCTTAAACTCAGCTCTCCCTTGCGATCTTCGCGTCCTTTGCGGTGAACTCCTCCGATCACCCGATCTCCCGATTTCCCGATCACCCGATGGGCTCTCTCCTTGCATCAAACTTCCTAATGGCTGGCTCCGAGAGACGCCTCATCACCATACTTTGTGTCGCCTGCTCCGAGAAAGCACTCGCCGAAGTTCGTCTGCTTCTGGACCATTCGCAGATTCAGATTTTGAGCGCGGCTACCCGCGAACAGGCGGTTGCACTCTGCGTTTCCCACACTGTCAATCTGGCATTGATCGACGGCGACTCCATTCGCGGCCAGGAGCTTTCGCTGGCGGGGGCGTTGAAAATGATTCGACCGGCTGTTCCTGTCGTTCTCCTGGAAGAGCGCCACCGTCCGGACGGAGATTTGCCGCAGCATGTTGATTTCATCGCGCGGATTGCCACGCCCCAAGCCCTGCTCAATAAGATTCAAGAACTCCTCAACCAGGCAGAAGTCTTATGAACCGGCACTGCGTCGTAAGCAACGAACGGGGTCAATGGCTCGGATACTGAATATCTCTTCCGACGCATCGCTGCTGAGGACCCGCGAAGAACTACTCAAGAGCGAGGGCGTTGAAGTGGTAAGCGCTCTGGGCTTCGAAGCGGCGGTCCAGGCTGCGAAGGCCTGTCAATACGATCTCGCGATCCTGGGACACTCGATTCCGCGGGAAGAAAAGCGAAAACTGGCGTACGAGATCAAGCGTTGTGGAGCAGAAATCCAACTTCTCTCGCTGCAAAGACATGATTCGGTCCCGCTTCCTGAAGCAGACTTCTCGATGGACGCCGCTGAAGGCCCGGCAGCTCTGATAGCTCTGGTTAGGAAAATCCTCAGATCGCAACCGCCGAACTAGACGGATGAAGCCCAAGCGCTCTACCATTAGCGCGACTCTCGCCCCAATCAGCGGCATCATGCATCATCCGCAGTGGGCTTTGCTTTTCCGACAGCGCCAAAAAAAGCCGCCCGTTTCCAGGCGGCATGTGTTTGCTCTTCCAGAAAGCTATTTGTGATCGAGAAGCGAGGCGCTGCCGAACTCGCCTCCGCGTGACTTTGAAGCGCCGCGTCCGGCGCGGGCGGCCACGGAATGATTGCTGCTGCCCTCGCCATACTTCTCCAGCAGTACCGGGACCAGAGCGCCTTCGGCTTCCTTGGTGAAGGTGAACACCTGATCTTTCATATCAATGCGGATGAAATCGCCCAGCTTGATCTGCCCGGTTGCCACCAAATTCGCCAGCGGAAAAACGATGTTTTTCTCAATCGCGCGCTTCAGGTGGCGAGCGCCGTATTTGGGATCCGTTCCCTCTTGTAACAGGAAGCCCTTCACCGGCTGGGTGCAACTGAAGACGAACTGATGATTCCCCGTGGCCTGAAGAATGCGCTGCTGCACCATGCCGAGTTCGATTTCCAGAATATTTTCCAGGTGTTCCGGCTTCAGGGTCTTGAACACGACGATCTTGTCAATGCGGTTCATGAACTCGGGCGAGAATTTGCGCCGCGCGGCTTCCTGCGCGGTGCGCGTGATCTTGTCATCAAGCCGCTGGTCCACCTGGTTCGGGCGCTTGGAGTTGCCGAACCCAAGGCCGCCGCTGAGGATGTCGTTCATCTCGCCCGCGCCCAGATTTGAGGTCATGACAATGAGGCACGAAGAGAGATCCACGCGCCGGTTGTCGCCCAGCGTGAGCGTAGCTTTATCAAGGATGCCCAGCAGAAGCTGCCAGAGCGCGTCGCTGGCTTTTTCGATCTCGTCGAAGAGAAGCAGCGTAAGCTTGAGCTTCTCTGTGTGCCACTGGTTGAGCGCCTCCTGGGTAAGCAGCGGATGGGTCTCGCGATGTCCGAGATAGCCGGGTGGCGAGCCAATCAACTTGGCGATTTCGTGGCTGTGCTGAAACTCGGCGCAGTCAATCTTGATTACCGCGCGGGGATCGCCGAATAGCGCCTCCGCCGTGGATTCCACCACGCGCGTTTTGCCGGAGCCGGTAGGCCCGAGGAAAAGAAGATTCCCTACCGGACGCCCGGGAGGATTCAACCCGGCAAGAAACATCTGGTAGATCTCAACCATTTTTTCGATGGCCTGGTCCTGGCCAACGATCTTCCGGCGCAGTGAACCTTCAAAATCTTGCGCATCAGAGCTGCGCCGGCTGGGGTCAAGTGCGGTATTAAGACCGGTCCTCATACGTGTTGCTCGCCTCTTTCACCGAGGACCTCCATAAAAAGGAGGCTATGAATGCTGAGATGGACACGCGCGCTGCTGAGTTGTAATAACTGGTTGGTCAACATCGGCCATACGCATCACACATCGCGCATCTCACAAGATTGGATGCTGAATGCGTAACAAAGGTACAAGCACCAGTGGAGTTAGCATTGCGAGTCTCTCCTGCCGTGCTAAGATGCGTCCAGACCCCGGAAAGGCCCGCATGTCGCCCAAGAAGTTTCTTTCTGTTCCCACGGTAATTTTTGCCCTGGCTGTACTGGCAATCGCATCTTTCGCACTTACACGGCACTCGCAACTGTTTTCGCAAACGCCGGTTTCCGCTTCGCAGGCGCAGGAGAAAGCCGCTCCTGCAGCGGAGAGCACGACCGCAACGGCTTCCTCGCAACTGCCTCCGGGAACCATCAGCTATAGCGCGAAGGCGTACACCACGGCGCAGTTTCTGGCGCGCAACCACCTGACCGAGTCAAAGTACATGACGGTCGCCGAGTATGTTGATGCCATCGCCAAAGCCAACAACGGCAAAACTACTTTCAAGCGCGGCGAAACGGCGCTGATTCCCGGCATCGAGCCGCAACCGGTGGTCGAAAAGAGCCGTCCCTGGCCCAAGGATGCTGAAGTTCGCGCCATCTATCTCACCGGTACCACCGCGGGCAGTGCGAAAGGCATTGAGCTTGTCCGGCACTGGAAAGAAGCCGGCGGAAACGCAGTGGTGTTCGACATCAAAGACAGTGACGGCAGCATCAACATTCCTTTCCAGCATCCGCTGGCGCGAAAGATCCACAATTATCCCATTACCAATCTTCCCAAGTACGTGCGTTTCCTGCACTCGATGGACCTGCACGTGATCGCCCGCCAGGCTTTGTTCCGCGACAACAATATCGCCCAAAACCACAGCGAGCTGGCCGTTCAGTCCAGAAGCATGCACAAACCCTGGCTTGAAAACGGCAAGCTGGTCTGGAGCGACTCTTCTAATAAAGAGGTTCAGGACTACAACATCGCTCTTGCCAAGTACGTGGCGCAATCGGGAGTGGATGAAATTCAGTTTGATTACGTCCGCTTTCCTGCCGAAGGCAACCAGGCAGACGCGCAGTTTGCCTTCCAGAAAGATCCCAAGCTGCACCGCGACGACGTAATCGCAGCCTTCCTGGATCGCGCTTACACCGAGCTGCACCCCATGGGAGTGCTGGTTTCGCTTGACGTGTTCGGCATCATGGCATGGCAGCGGCAGGTGGATTTGAGCCACACCGGCCAGGACATCGTAAAGATGGCCAGGCACGCCGACGTGATCTCGCCCATGATTTATCCTTCGCACTTCTTCGGCATGGACGGCTACGATCACCCGGGAGACGCGCCGGAGCACTTCATCGGCGTCTCCATGGACCGCTTCGTGAAAATCACCGCCGGCGAAGGCGTAACCATCCGCCCGTGGCTTCAGGCTTTCCACTGGCGCACCAAAACGTATTCTCCGGAATACATCCTCAAGCAGGTGGCCACCGCAAAAGCGCACGGTGGAGATGGCTTCCTCTTCTGGAATGCTGCCAACGATTACTCCAAGCCGTTTACCGCGATGCCTGTGATTATGAAGAACCCCAAGCAGTATCTCTATACCCCGGCAACTGCGCTGGCGCAGAACGTCCCGGCCACCACTCCGTCCGGCGTGGCACAGAGCAAGCCTCAGCAAGGCCGCTAATTCGATCTTCCGGCCCGGCTGGCATTCCGTACGGCGCAAGTTGCCCGAAATCGAATGCTGGCCGGGAATATTTCTTCTCAGATATAATGTCTCGTTCGCCCGAATCAACTATCTAACTTAATATGAAGTTTGCGCTACCCTGAGCGGGTACGGGGTGGTGTGTGGGACCAGACCGGCAGATTCCGAATTTCTGAGCGAAGGAGCTCCGCCAATGGCGATCCAAGCGACCGAGAAGATCTGGCACAACGGGAAGTTGATTCCCTGGAACGATGCTCAGATCCACGTGATGTCCCATGTCATCAACTATGGGTCGTCGGTTTTTGAAGGCATTCGCTGCTACGCCCACCCGGACGGACCTTCCATTTTCCGCTTGCGAGAGCACATGCAGCGGCTGATTGATTCTGCCAGGATCTACCGCATCGAAATCGATTACAGCCTCGACCAACTCTGCGAAGCTGCCTGCGGCCTGGTTGCCGCCAACAATGTCTGGCCGTGCTATCTGCGCCCGATCGTGATGCGGGGATACGGCGAAGCTGGCGTCAATCCCTTCAACTCCCCGATTGACGTTTACATGTCGAACTACCCGTGGGGAAAGTACCTGGGCAAAGGCGACGTGAGCGAAGGCATCGAGGCCTGTGTGTCATCGTGGTCGCGCATTGCACCCAACACCATGCCGGCGATGTCCAAGGCGGGCGCGAACTACATGAACTCGCAGCTCATCAAGATGGAAGCCATTGTTAATGGATACGTTGAAGGTATCGCGCTGGACGTGAACGGCTACGTCAGCGAAGCTTCCGGAGCCAACATCTTTATCGTTCGCAAAGGCAAGCTGCTCACGCCGCCGCTGGGCAACTCGGTTCTGCCCGGCATCACGCGCGATGCGATTCTCGCACTGGCAGAAGACATCGGAGTTCCCGTTACCGAGCAGATGATTCCGCGCGAGATGC
>DATEGH010000027.1:0-17692 GCA_035280185.1 Terriglobales bacterium | reverse complement strand
TTGAATTCGGGCAGGGTGCCCCACTTGCGGACCTCTTTATTATCGTGTTCGGAGCTGCCCACCGGCACCGACTCATGCGGCGTGTTCGGAATCACCGCCAGCAAGGCGCGCAACCGCTGGTCGAGCTCCGTTGCCTGTTTCTCCAGCGCCTCGCCCTGCTCGCGCAGCTTTTTAGTTTGCTCCATCTGAGCGGTAGCGTCCTGACCGGCTTTTTTGAGTTTGGCAATCTCTTCAGAAGCGCGGTTGCGGTGGGCCTTGAGTGTTTCCGATTGCGTGATCAACTGGCGGCGCTGCCCATCGAGCTCGCGAAAGCGGGCAAGTTGCGCCGAGTCCTGGCCGCGACGACGCAACATGTCTTCTACTTCAGGCAGGTGGTCGCGCACGAATGCAAGATCGAGCATAGAAGCTTTTAATTTAACAGAAAGAGAGTTGCACCAGATTTAGGAGAACAAAGCAGAATTGCCGCGGAAAAGACGGCGCCGCTCGAAGGCAAGTCAGCGCAGATGAGCGCCAAACTGCGCGGCGACTGAGTAGGAGAGAAGTTTCAATTCCCTGCTGATTGCGCAGGGAGCGCTGCTGCGGACGCGCCGCCGCTCAACTGCGATCAGGCGCACCCAGCGCTGCTTGAGCCTGCGCAATGCCTTGCGGCAACGGCGATGCGGGCCGGCATCAGCGCAGTACCACCAATCATGTGCGGAAGCATCGAGCCCCTGTCGTTCGATAATTTTGCAAATCTCGCAGCTCATGTCCTTGTCTCTTCTATTCTATTGATTCTCGACGACGGCGCTCGTTACATGAGTTAGACCACTCCGAACATCAGTTAGAACACCCCGGTACAAAATTAGTTGTGTGCTGCTGGATTTTGCGATTCCAACTCCGCGCCAGACGCTCCAACCTTAGCTGCCGCGGGAAGCCCGCGCCTGCAATTTCTCTGTTTTCCATTTCTTGCCAGCTAAGGGACTCACTTCGCGAAAAACAAGCGGCTAAATTTCTTCACTCCTAATTCTCTGGTTGTTTTAAGAAAGCCACTCCCGCCCAGAGCTGCGCATCTCTTTGCCGATAGCGATGCGAGAAATTCTGGTGTTCCCCGGGCTCTCGCATTTTTGGAGTAGTTCATGAGAAGGATGTCTCTCTCATTATTAATGGCGGGCGCGGCATGGAGCCTTTTGATTGCCGCATCTGCACGGGCCCAGACGGGCGCAAGTTTTACCGCGATCAATGTTCCCGGAGCGAATGCCACGGGAGCTCGCGGCGTTAACATTCATGGCGAGATCGTAGGGTGGTTTAAGACCAGCGCCACGTGCAGCGCGATCGACCTCGGCGTGCCTACATGCTTGGGCCCGGGCGGGAGCTTCCAGTTTCCGTTTCACGGGTTCACGCTGCTGAACAAAAGATTCATCCGGTTCGATTTTCCCGGCGCCAGCGGGACAGCGATCCTCGGGGTCAACGATCCAGGCGATTTCGTAGGCGTCTATGTAAAAGCCAATCGCATGCACGGCTTCTTGAGGCTTCACACCGGAGTTTTAAAAACGCTTGATATCGCTCCGCCTCCCCTGCTGCCGAATGGAACCTCGACGGCGCCCATCGGCGTGAACAAGTTCGGGACCGTAGTCGGCAGCCTGTGGAGCGTTTTCGGAGAAGGGCCTTTCGGCGGGTTCCGCTGGTTCAACGGGCACTTTGCCACGGCGAATTTCCCCGGGTTTACCGATGATGGGGTGTTCGGAAATTCTAATACCGGCTTGTTGGCGTTGGAGGTCTTTGATCATGACTTTTGGACCACCGGCCTGCTGAACGGAAAAGACGCCGATATTCTGCCCTCGCCGGCAATGACGGATACGTTCGTTACGGGCGTAAACAGCGGCGGCGATATCGTCGGGAGGTTTGAGGGACTTGGCTTCTTCGCACCTCATGTTGAAGCTAACGAGGGGACCACGGATAAAGAAGTAGTGCCGAAGTACTTGTCGCTCAAGTTCCCAGGCGCCGTCACCACCGTGCCTGACGGCATCAGTGATAACCGGATCATCGTCGGTAGCTACCAGGCTTCCAATAAGTTGCATGGTTTTATGGCGGTCCTGCACTGACGCAAGCCGTGTTGCCGGTTTTTCGGTACCATAGCGTGGTGCTGAACGAAACCCCGGATTCTAATATCATGGGACAGAGCATCACGCTATGGATAAGAGCCAGATTGCACGATTCAAAGACATCCTGACCAAAAAGCGGGACGAGCTGCGCCGCAGCATGAATAAAGAAGAATCCCAGGATGCTCACGATTTCGGTCGCGACGAAGGCGACCGTGCCAACTTTTCTCAATCCAAGGAAATGGCGTTTCGCCAGAAAGCCCAGGATCGCGGGCTATTGGTGCAGGTGGAAGCGGCGCTCTCGCGCATGGAAAGCGGCACGTTTGGCCAATGCGTGAACTGCGAACAGGAGATCAACATCAATCGCCTGAACGCCGTTCCGTGGAGCCGCTATTGCATTACCTGCCAGGAGTTGATCGCGGAGCGGCGATAAGAACTCACGCTTCCTTCAGTGCTTAAGATGCATCCGGCGCAGAAGAACGCGCCGCAATTGTTTCTGCTCTCCGTCAGACGGGCACCTTTCACATTTTGAAATGGATCGTTGTCACGGTCTCGACTTCAAGAGGTTTGCCGTTCAGCGTATATGGTTTGTACTTCCATTGCCGGAGCGCTTCTATTGCTGCTTTGGCCAGAATCGGATCGCCCTGCACAGTCACGATGTCCTCAACATTCCCTTTTGTATCAATGAAGTAGGCAAGCAGCACATCTCCGGTAATGTGCTTCAATTTGGCTTCCTCTGGATACACCGCCGCGACCTTATGGCGAACCAATCTTTCTGAGATTCCGGCACTGACTCGCACCCTTGCTGGTCGGCGGGTATGCTGCTCAGGAAAGGGTAAAGGGGATGCTGAAGGAGAAGGCGAAAGAGATTGCGCGAAGATCGCAAGCGGTAAAACAAGGGAAAGAAGGGGAAGCATGAAGCTGAGGAATGGTCGCTTGATCATCTGGCACATGCTCCGAAGCGGAGAATTGCAGACAAGGTGATTGTAACGTGAGCTGGCGCCCCGAATTGGTTCACTCCGGCACTATATACTCTCTGCATGACAACCTCCTCCATGCAACCGCAACAGGCCGCCGCGATCTTCAATTCCATCTTTTTGCCGGCGCTACAGCGCGAGTACGCAACCACAAAAAAAGTAATCGAGGCCATTCCCACTGACCGGGGCGACTACCGTCCGGAGCCCGTGGCCAAGACGGCACTTGAACTGGCCTGGCATATCGCATCTTCGGAAAAGCGGTTTCTGGAGTTCATTGTCAATGGCGAGTTCAACACCGCGGCCATCAACCGGCCGGAAGGTGTCCGCAACTCGGCGGACATTGCGCGGTGGTATGGTGAGACTTTTCAGTCGTTGCTGGGACGCTTGCAGCAGCTTTCGCCCGAGCAACTGGCCAAGATCATTGATTTTCGCGGGTTCCTGCAGCAGCCTGCGGTAACTTTCCTGCAAACCATGATGCACCACTCGGCGCACCATCGCGGCCAGCTTTCGACGTACTTGCGGCCGATGGGCGGAAAAGTGCCGGCAATTTACGGCGAGAGCTACGACTCGGCGGAAGCTAAGAAGGCGCAGACAGCAGGATAAGAATCGCAAGAGAACACGGCTACGCTCCGGCGCCGGCTTCGTCCTGCCGCGGCGCGTGATTTTCGATGGCGGCCGAAGCAATCAGCCGGTCAATTTCTTCGGAAATCATGGGCGCGGTGCTGTCCCAGTAGTGAGTATGGGCGCCCGCGCCAATGCAAAACTCCAGCCGGATATTTCCATCGCTTGAGACGAACTTCGCCGGAGTGCCAATCGAGACCGGCTCTCCGCCCGGCTCCCACAGATAGCCGCACAGATCACCGCGCCAGAGATAACGTCCGACGTAGTCGCCGCTGCGAAAGGCGTTTACCCACACGGCAACTCCGAGATCCTGTGGCTCAGGCCCGCGCGGGGGTTCGGAAACAAGATCGCCGGGCTGCCATATGCCCATGGGGTCCTTCGCCTGATGCACTGCCCAATCGTACAGACAAGGAAAGCGGAGCCCATAGAGTTGCCGCAGCGGGCATCCCATGGTGAACAAGGAGATCGGCAGGTGGGCCAGACGATCCAGTTGCGGATCGAGCTCTCTAAAAGTCTTAGCACCGTAGTCGCTGGGACGGTTGAGGAAGCGCAGCAGGTCAGATGATATGACGGTTCCCTGGCTGTGCGCCACGATCACGATCTTCTCGTAGCCCTGAGGAAACGCATCGCTCTTCCAATTGCAGATGTAGCGAAGGAGCGATGCATATCGGCCGCAAATTCGCGCTTTGGGATTCCTGCTCAGAGGATGCTCGCGCAGCCAGTTGTCCACGTCGAGGAGGATGTCAAGCGCCGGCCGGAAACCGAGGGCCAGCTTCTTGAGCGATCCTCGAGCCAGAAACAGCCAGGTGAAGATTGCGCCGCTCAGAACTCCGAGCCGGGTGACGAACGTATGCCCCGGCAGGTGGCTGGAGCCGAGCATGTCGGCCAAAACAATACCCGGAAGGACGAAGGTCGACACAAGAAAGAGAAGAACTCCGGAGAGCAGCAGTCCACTGCGATAGGCCAGTGTGAGCCAGCTTCCCATCCGATTTGAGATCTTCGGGTCCAGGGCTTTGGCTGGCGCAGGTGGAAATACTTCAGCCCACACCACCGGCGCCATACTCCAGATCGCCGGAAGAGAAGCCACTCCGATGGCGAACAATATCAGAGGCAGAATCAATCCCGGCCAGCGCAGCAGCGAGTTGGCCAGCTCCGCAGCACATGTAGCTTGAACAAAGGGCAGAAACGAGTGATAGCGATCCGGCGGCAATAGATTCTGCGCGAACCGCTCAAGGATGAGCCAGCCAATGATGGTGATGGCGGAAAAGATCAGTGTCGGCAGTGAGAGCAGCAGGCAGCCGGTCCAGCGGCTTCGCGAGTCGCTGTCGCGGCCCAACGGCCTGACGCCGGGTGCGAGCAAACCGGCAATCCATGTGAGGATGACCAGAGCGAACAGGACAGCCCATGCGACGCACAGCGCGCCATAGCTGCTCTCGAACAATCGCAGAAGCGCGGGATTGATTCCCTGAAAAAAGTTTTCTGAAGCCGGCGGCACAAATTTCCAGGAGATCGCAGCAGTTGCGGCGATGGCTAGAGCCAAGCCCAAAGTCCACCGGCCCAGTCCTGGCCGCCTCTGGTTGTACTGAGCCAGAATCGCCCAGGAGACACCCGCCGCCACCAACGCAAGGATGAACGCCTCGGCGTCAGGAACATGCGCGCTGATGGAAACCTGGATCTTCCACCCGAGCAGCCAGGCAGTAAATATCCCCAACAATAACGGAACAATCCAGATCGCAAACGGCACTGTCCGGCGCGACATGGCTTTCCATATCGGAACTCCGGCCAGCACTGAGATTGCCACGCCGCAGACGACCGCAACAAAGTGCACGCCAAAGCCTGGGAAGTTTGTTTCCGCGCGAGCGAGAAGGCCCAGCCCGGCCACCACTCCGGCAATTGCGAGCATAAGTATGTTCAGAATGGGAACAGGCACCGTCAGCGCGACTGAAGACCAGCTCTGCAAAGTGCGCAGGCAGCGCCAGCGTCTCCTTTCCATGTGGTGTAGGACGGCGGCATTGATCGTGTGCGATCCGAGAGAGGAGAGATGAAACAGAAGCTGGTAAAGCTCGGTGAAAATGCTGAAGATGCCGGCCTTCAGGCGTGAGAGGTCGGCCCAGTAAAGTTCGTAGACGTGCACCGTGTGTTGTGGTGCTCCGGCCGGAGTAACGCGCTCACCTTCCAGACGCACGGTCTCATAAGTGTCCTTGGGATCCTCGCCGCCGTAGCACATGAGTTGGCCTTTCATGAACTCAGTGTGCAGATCGGGTTTGCGTTCGGGAGCACGATAGCTCGGTGTGGCGGCGGCCTTGAGACACGATTCCACCCAGGAGTTGAATGGTCCACGGATGCTGCGTCGCCGGCCTGTCGCAGCGGCGGCGGTTTGCTGCTCACGCATTACGACCGGATTCACATTGATGCGAAGTCTTTGCTCGCGGAAAGGATAGTAGCGCGGGCTCTCCGGCTGAGGTTCGGCACAGGCCGGCGGATTGGCTGTGTCGCGCCCTCGCGCCACCAGGTCCTGAAGCAGATCGCCGATGGTGCGGGCTGTCTCAAACGGCTTCTGGTTGCCGACCCCGTGGACAGCGATCACGGCCGTGGCTCTGGCCTGTACTGACCGCTCGTTACTTAGTTCTCCCATGTGCTTTGGCCCTTTCCGATTCAGGTTCGATTCAGTTACCCAATCAGACAAGGTTGAATTCAAAGTCTCCGCCAGGAATAGGTGCGAAGCAACATGAAAGCGTTACAGATTGGAATTGCGTGTGTGCCCCAGTAGCAATTCCTGGCTGTCGTTCCAGCGATGGCCTGAATAACCCGTCCTAAGGTGTTTCATTTACAAAAATCCTAAGCAGGTGTATGTTGTTGTGCGCCAGGTTCTACCCTCGACCGAGCTGTTACAGACCCACATTCCTATTTTGTTTCTCAGGAGAAGTCAGCATGAAAGTAAGATCCCTCCCCCTTGGCCATTTGGGCATCTTTTTTGCCTTGGCTATCGCTTTGCTACTACCATCGGCGAGCGCGCGAGCGCAGTCGGTACGTCAACTTAGGCCCGTTGCAACAACACAGATTCAACCCACCGTGCAGGGAGCGCCGAGCCTTACAACTGTTGAATTCGATTCTGCCCTCGCCAGCGACGATGATGGCGATTTTCTTTTGCAGCTACCTGGCCCGGTCGGTTCCGATGGCGGCGCCAAGACCAGGATCAACCGCAGCATCGCCGTTCAATCCGGCCACGGGCGGGAGATGCGCGGCGGCGAGAGGGATGAAGCCAATCCGCAGGTATTGAACAGCTTTGAAGGCCTGAACTTTTTCGATCAGCGGTTCGCCAATAACGGCAACCAATTCTCCGTAACCCCACCGGACCAGGGGCTCTGTGCCGGCAATGGTTTTGTCGTTGAATCGGTGAATGATGTGCTTGCCGTCTTCAGCACCAGCAGCCCGGTCCCGCTCAGAGTCACGGACCTCAACACCTTCTATCACTATCCGGCTGCGATTGATCGCACGGCAAATCCGCTGAGATTTGGCCCGTCCATTACGGATCCAAGCTGCCATTTCGATCCTGCGACCCAGCGTTGGTTTCACGTTGTGCTCACGCTGGATCGCGCCACCCCAACCAGTCAAGCCTTGAGCGGGACCAACCATCTGGATATCGCGGTGAGCACGACAGCGGACCCGCTGGATCCCTGGACGATTTTCTCCCTGCCGGTGCAGGACGATGGCACGCAAGGAACACCGGACCATGGCTGCGTGATTCAAGTCAGCCGAACTCAGTTCGTTCACGGCCCATGTTTGGGAGATTATCCGCATGTGGGAATGGATAAGAACGCGCTGTTTATTACCACCAACGAGTTTGATCTGTTCGGCCCCTTCTTCCATGGTGCACAGATCTACGCCATCTCCAAGGCAGGATTGGTCTCCGGAGGGCCAGCCAACTTCGTGCAATTTGATACGGCGGCGCTTGCTCCTGACCTCCCGCTGGGCTTGCCTGGATTCACCGTTTGGCCCGCTCTCTCTCCGGGAAGAGAATTCAGCGACGAAGGCCACGGTTCAGAGTTCGCGTTGAGTTCGATCGCCGTGTTCTCCGACTCCGGATCAGCCAACCAGCTTGTGCTCTGGAGAGTTTCGAATACACGGTCATTGAACGCCCCGACACCGAACGTACAGTTGGACACCGCGCTGGTGGATACCCAGGCTTACGCTGTTCCGCCTCGCTCGGCGCAGAAACCAGGGGACTTTCCTTTGGGCCAATGCCTCGGCGACAGTGCGTTCCCGGTCACTGCGACATTATCCGGCTGCTGGAGGTTCTTTGTTGCTCCGAACGGACCACTTGGACCCGGCCCGTTCCCGCAAACTCTGGCATCGCTGCCGAGCAACGACTCTCGTATGCAGCAGGTTTCGTTTACTGACGGCAAGCTGTTTGCAGCGCTCGATACGGACGTCAGCGTCAACGGACAAGACCTGGCCGGCGCGGCGTTCTTTGTGATTAAGCCCCGCGCGGAAGGCTCACAGCTTGCAGGACGTGTGCTGAACCAGGGCGTGATCGCCGTCGCCAATAATAATGTGACCTACCCTGCGGTCGGTATGACGGAGGAAGGGCACGGTGTGGTCGCCTTCACCGTGCTTGGCCCGGATGACTTCCCCAGCGCCGGTTATACATCGCTGGACGAATCAGGCGCAGGTCCTGTTCATATCGCTGCCGCAGGCGCAGGTCCTTCTGACGACTTTGCCGATTACCGCCCGCTCGTGTTCCCCAATCGGCCTCGTCCACGCTGGGGTGATTATGGCGCAGCGGCAATCGATGGCAATACCATCTGGATTGCCAGCGAGTACATCGCCCAAACCTGCGATCTGAACACGTTCATCAATACCAACTTCACTTGCGGGAATACCCGCGGCGCATTTGGCAACTGGTCCACGCGGATCACAAAACTGAACCTGGGCGACTAAGCAAATCCAATGAACCCAGAAGGCCGGAGAAATCCGGCCCTTTTTGTTTACGTTACCAGACGGTTGCCATAGAGTGCCGATTCGTCGCAGACCGCAATTCAATCTTCAATCTTTGGCGATTACCAATCCTGGCAATTGTTCGGACTGATACCATGCTTGACTATGGCTACGAAAGCCGCTGTCACGCCGCGTACCAGGTCAGCGGCCTGGCCTTTGCTGGTGCTGGTGCTGGTGAACGTCGTCAACTTCTATGACCGGCACGTGCCCGGAGCGTTGGCTGAGCCGATTCGCCACGAGTTTCACCTGACAGACGCACAGATTGGATGGATTGGCTCAGTCTTCATCTGGCTCTACGCTCTGGTCGGAGTTCCCCTGGGGCGATTGGCCGATACCGGCAGCCGCAAGCGTCTGCTGAGCGCCGGACTCGCACTGTGGGGACTCCTCACCGGCTACGCTGCCTGGGCAAAGACTTATGCCCTGCTGGTGTTTTCACGGCTCGGAGTCGGGGTGGGCGAAGCCGCCTGCGCGCCGACGGCGACAAGCTGGATTGGCGACCTGTTTCCGCCGGAGCGGCGGGCGCGTCCGCTGGCGCTCTTCATGCTGGGCGTGCCGATTGGCGGAGCGCTGAGCTTCTTTTTCAGCGGGCCCATCGCGCTCAAGTTCGGCTGGCGCACGGCAATGGTTGCCGCCGCAGTGCCTGCCCTTCTGCTGATTCCGGCGGTGCTGCTGATTCGCGAACCGGAGCGCGGAGCTTCTGAAACTGTCAGCGCAGCGGCGCCGGCCGGCTCGGCCTGGAAGCTGCTGGCCATCCCGACTTTCTGGTGGATCGTGCTCTCCGGCATTCTCGTCAACTTCAGTCTCTACGCCGTTGGGACATTTCTGCCGGCGTTTCTGGGGCGAATTCATCATCTGAACGTGGCGCGCGCGGGAATCTTCACCGGCGTGGTGTATGCCGTCGGGGGAATTCTCGGCGGAGTGCTGGGCGGCACTTGGGGAGATCGCGTGATGGCGCGCGGTCGCGCCGATGGACGCATGCTCATTGCAGCCGCAGGAGCGCTGGCTGCTGTACCGTTTTCCTACTTCGGCATCCGGCAGCACATGGGAGAGCTCGCCGTCGCTATACCTTTGCTTGCGCTGGCCTATGGCTCGCTCAACATGTACTACGGCCTGGTGTACGCCTCAATCCACGATATTGTTGCGCCGGCGCTGCGCGGCACTGCCATGGCCGTTTACTTCCTTGTGATGTACCTGGGAGGCGCGTCGTTCAGCCCGCTGCTCACCGGAGAGCTGAGCGATGCAATGGCGCGTCGCGCAGCTGCGCTGGCGGGATCGGCGACTGTGAACGAGACTTACCGGGCTATCGGCCTGCAACAGGCCATGCTGATTATCCCAGTGCTCTCGCTGCTGCTGGCCGTGGTCCTGTGGGCCGGGTCGAAGAGTATTGTGAACGACAGCAGGAAGAAGGCGGCAATTAGCAATTAGCGAGTGGCAATTGGTTGTAATTGGTAATTTTTTCGTGGCGCACCCTAGGTGGGACATACCAATTTGGCAAAGTAGCACCCACAACCAGCAATAAGCATACGTAATAGAGAACTGCACGGAACAGTGGCGTGCCGAACGCGATTGTCCCTGCGAAAGCGCGCCGGACAAAAATCAATTGCGCGGTTTGACTGAGCAGCAGCGCCAAAAGGAAAACCAGCATCAAGATCTGGGAGCCTTGCGCGTGACGCATGATTTTGGGCGCCGTAAACGCTGCCACCAGCAGCGCGAGAGCAGAGATTACCCAGGCAATTGCCCATCCCCACGCCTGCCACTTTCTGCTACTCCGGGCAGCCACGAAGACAGCGTGCGGCATCGCGAAAAGGACGGCATAGATCATGAACCCAACTTCGCGTGAATAGGCCGCGCCGGCAAAAATTACAGCGAGCGCCGCCAGCCCAGACACACGGGCCGCGCGCTGGTCGAACACTGCTGTACGTGGCTCGCTTTGAGCCGGCAGACTTCCGGATGAATCAGGATTGGGCATGCCTCAGCCTCTCTTCTTGCTCACTAGTAGAGCATAAGTGCTTGCTACAGGACCTGCGCGCTTTTCGGTTGCCCGCGCTTCCGCAGCAGAGTCCGCAGTAAGGCCCCGGCCAGAATCGGCACTGCAACCCAAACACCGCAGAGGAAGGCCTCTAACCAGCCCTGCGCTATCCAAAGACCGCGTTCCTTGAGAAGAGGCTCGATTTTCCAGAAGAACAGGATGCCCATGCCAGCCGCGGCCGCCGCCCACAAATAAATGGAGAGGACCTGCAGTGGGTGGGGCCAGCGCTTCTCCAGAATGGCGTAATAATTCTTTGAAAACGGCATGGCGCTGTTTTTGGGGTCAGGGATTACGCGGACCGAATGGAGGGGAACGACGGGAAGAAACCCCAGGCAGAAGAAATTGGTGGTGACATAAGAACCGTCAGAGCGGAAATCGCGCTGACCGTAGTACTTGGTTCCAAAACCGTTGATATTGCTGGGCATGGTGAGCCTCCTTTAGATCTGTGTTGTGCTAGTAAACACTGCGCCATCTATTCATTGCCTTGTCTTGCAAATTGGCCAGGGATGGATAATTCGTTCTTAGGCAAGCGAGGTAAAAGGCATACGACTTCACCTTCAGCACGGGCGCCTGAGCTTTGCCCTTTCCTGCGATAGCTTCGGAGTCCAGGTCCGCACCGCCGGTGTGTAAATTGCAGTGCGGGGCATCAAGGTCGAAAGCAAATTCCAAACGGATAATGCGCAATCTTTCCCTGCGCGCGGCCGCTGCGCCACAGGCACAGCAAAGTGGCGGCATCTCTCTGCGCTCTCCCAGGGGCAGCGCGAGCAGCGGAACTTTGCTCACAAAATCCGGCGCTAGCTCGCAATACTGGCCATCCGACACTTTCCCGTAGGAAAGACATTGCGGGCACCGCTTAAGTCCGAACAGGCCGCGCAACTCTTTGCTGCATACCGGGCAGGCTGTTATGGAAGAGCCGGAGCCGACCCCGCTCATTGACAGAAGTCCAAAAAGGGTGAATACCCCCGCCATCAAATAATTCCCCAAAAGGCCCATGAACGCGGCCAACCCCAGCAGGACGAGCATGATGACCATCCAGCCCACGGTCCTCAACCAGGAGCGCTGAACCGGCATGGCTTGGCTAGCAATCACTTGCCATCTCCGTTTTTTGAGCAAGCAGAAAGTGGATCTATCCCAGCGCAAACGGATCACAGCAATCGATAATGCGCATTGCGTTACCCGCCTTCCGAATTCCCGCCACCATTCGCTCCGGTAGATTTCGGCTGGCCCTTTTTGTTTTTCCATTCCCCCAACGCTGGACCTGCTACCACTCCCAACAGGGCCAGTCCGAGCGCAACATCTATAGCCGGAAACGTGAAAATCATGATTCCGCCCACGAAAAGAGGAATACTCGATGCCAGTCTCGCGTGTTGAAGGACATAGGAAAAAACGAGTAGAAAAAGTCCGGCTGGGACAACCGCGAGACAACAATAAACGGCGTCAATAGGGGAAAACCGATGCTTGAGGCGAAGCGTAAGGAGCCGACAAGAAACAGCGCGACTCCAGAGACGCCGATGATCCAAGGCGCCCAGGTGATTTTTCCGAAAATCGAATCGGCCGCGTTCACCCTAGGTTCCTCGCCTCGCGCTGGCAAAATGTTCGCAGTTAACCCTTGGAATCCGCAATCGCGTCCAGCCGCTGACCTCGCAAGTATCCCTTGCGTGCAGCTTATATGCGGATGAACCCGACCATGCTCTGAAGCTCCTTAGTCGCTTTTATGGGGGAAAAGGTTCGCTTTTGTTGGTCCAGGAGATCGTCGCATGACAGGAAAAGCAACGGTTAATTACGAAGGTCATCATGATTCACCTATTCAAGCTTTCCCCGGCATGCGCAGGAGACTTAGTGGAAATCCTTGCTCCACCGCGCTTGTGCCGCCATTCCATGTACAATCTGGACGGATTATGGGTGAGGATCGAGGCATGAAACTGCGCTGCTCGGTATCGCGTATCTGGCTGTACATTTCCAGATTCACCTTCATTTCGATTCTGGCATGTACCGCTTGCGGCAAGCCGCCGATCTTTCACATTGTGGCGCGCAATGAAGCGGCAAATAAAAGCGAACAGTACAAGATCTTTCTCAAAGGGCGGGAACTGGGAACGGTTACCGGCAGTGGCACGTTTGAATTCGATGCTGAGGGCCGGAAGGGGGACACCTTTCAGGACACGCAGCCCCAGGACATCGAGGTCAAAATACCGTGGGTTTGCGGATTGGTGAAAACAGATTTCTCCCTGTATCTGGCCCACCCCGATGAGATAGAACGCGCTCGCGCAGAGCGCCGCGCTGTCCAGGCAAGCATGACTCTGTCCTACATGCCGCCGTCTTTCGATTGGGTAACCATCTTTGTAGATAATCGTGGCGGTCCTCAGCAGACGGTTTCGATTGGCGAATTGCATGAACAGGTGCCGGCGGGAGCAGCACAACGCGTGCTTTTGCCCCATTCAGACGGTTGCGACAAAGCCAAAGATGTCCGCCTCAATGACGAGATTGTGGCGCCGGTCAACACCAGCCGGACTCTGTTGATTGACATCACGCATTCGCACTGCTACCGGGTCGAGTGGTCGGGCTACGGCTTCGATGACTCGGGCCGTGGCAAAACGATTTACCTGCCGCGCCCCTTCCAGTTCCTGGACAGCAACCCGGACTTTTTTATGGAAACTTTACCAGGATCAGTGATCACCTCAGGAAATAGCACCGTGCGCGATACGCTCAAAGACGTAGCGTGTCCGAAGCATGTTCCTTAACCGCGGTACGTGGCTTCCGCCGAAACCACCAGGGCGGGCCCGGGGCTTGCTGGAAATCAGGGAGTCTTCATAAATCGAGATCACAACCGGATAATTTTTGCACTCCATGTCCGGATGAACCCGGCCAAAAGTTTGGAGTTCGATTATGTTTCGCATTTTGATGGGTAAGCTCGCTTTAGGAAAAGCAACGGTTAATTATGAAGGTCACCGTGATTCGCTTATCCAACCTCCCTGGCAATGTGCAGATCGGGCTTTTTTATCCCATAAAGAGTCTCGGATGGCCCAAAGAAGCTTAAGTACCGTTGACTCCCCTCCAATAGCAGATTAGCCTTTGGCATCTCCAACGAGCAGTCATGTCGCCGAGTTACGCTGGGGATGCCTGCACGCCCGCAGGCGCGATTGGAGGCAGAATGAAGATTTGGAGTGTATCGAGACTGCGCAATCCGGTAGGTCACCGCGGTATTCGCTTTTACTGCGCAACGGCGGTTGCGGTTCTGTGCGTTCTTTGCACGCCCGTGTGGGGGCAGTCGCAGAAAGACCAGGTTTGCCAGGGAGGATATGGCGGAGGCTGCGGGACAGCACCATCGCGCCGCAATGAGCCGCGCCAGCCTAGCGCGCGTGATCTCGAGGTGGAACGGCACAACCAGGGTGTTCATATCTACAACGCGGCGTCAGACGCGTATAGAAGGGGCGACTACGCGACTGCGTTGGACCTTTACCAGCAGGCTTTGGCCATCCTGCCTCGCGACCGTGATTGCCTTGCCGCTATTCCCAGGACTCGTGGGATGATGGCGTACAAAAAGGGCGACTATGCGACGGCGCTCGACTATTACCAGCAGGCGCTGGCCTTCCTGCCTCATGACCAGTATCTCCTCAACAGTGTTGCCTCCATTCACGGAATGATGGCTGCGCAGCAAGGTGAGGCCGCGTGGAACAGGAAGGACTTCGCCGCAGCACTCGCCTTTTACCAGCAGGCTTTCGCCTACTATCCGGACAACACGTGGCGAGACAATATCGCTATCGCCCAGAAAGCTTTGGACAACAAGGACGCAACGGCAAAGATACAGGGGATCGTTGACAATTTCCCCAAGCCGGATGCGCAGACCGCGAAGGCCGAGAGTGCTAGCTCCGACAATCTCAGTTTCGACGATTTTGGCGACAGCGCACCCGGAGGTACAAAGAAGGGACAGTTCGGAACCAATGTCTCAGACCCGAAAATAGTGGAAAGGCCGACAGGGACGGTTGGGACAGATACCAAGGCCGGCGACCAATTGCTGAGCGCCGCCAAAACGGCGGAACACGGTGGTGACCTGACGCCAAACTATGACAGAGGCACCGCAACGGCCGCCGGGTCACTGGTGTTCCCAAAGTCCGGCGTGGATCTTTCCACGTTTTCAGAGCGCGCGAAGAAAGATCCGCAGCTTATCTCCATGCTGAAGGAGTTGGATTCACTGCAAGCCAGACGCAGCCAATTGGAGCGCGAGCGCGACGAGCTGGTGAAGCAGAGGAATGCTGCTGCAGGTGGGGCCTTGATGGAGCAAGTCACCGCCCAGTTGAACAAGAAGGAAAAAGAGTACCAGGACAGCGTGGCGTTGATCTCACAAAAGACCCAGGACATGGAGAAACGTCATCGGGAAATTGATACGGAAGTTGAAGCTCCAAAAGCGAAGTAAAACGGCTGTATTGAAGAATGCCAGCGCAAGGGGATGGTGTTGCGAAATCGTGTGCTTGTATTGATGATGGCGGTCTTTCTGGTGTGTGCGGCACTGCCGGCGATGGCGCAGTTGTCCCCCGATGCGCAGCGGGAGATTGAGTGGGGCAAGGATGCGGCGCAAAAGAAAAACTATGAACTGGCTATCATGTTTTTCGAAATGGCTCGGAAGTCGGCGCCGAATGCACCTGAGATCTATGGCTATCTGGGTCTGGCAGAATCGAAGATCGGTGGACGGGAACTGAGAGCGATCGCCTGGTACGGCGCGTATCTTGCGGCCAATCCCAGGGCCGGCAATGCCGCGGCAGTGAAGAATGCCATCGCCGAGCTGATGAAGGCCAACGAAAACAATATCTCATTACTGATGAAAACCTGGGAAACCGCAGCGGCGAATATGCCAAATCCCGCCGATCACGGTCCACATACGATTGGTTACCAGCGTGATTATTGTTGGATGGAACTGGGTGATTGGTATGCGCGGTTTGGCAATATCGAAGATGCCCGAAGGATTGCCAAGGGGATTCCGAGTCCTGGCTTGGCAGGGGAAGTTCTTGAGTCGATCGTCGAGACACAAATAAAGACGGGCGATATGGCTGGCGCCAAACGGACGTTGAAATCGATTCACGACGCCACTTACCGGGACATTGCTAAGGATAAATTCGATCACGCGGAGAAGTTAAGAAAAGACGACGAGGTGACGGCCGGAGCAGCCGTTACCGACTGGACGCAATTGTTTGTGGGAGGCGCGCCTCCGGGTCTGGATGGAGAGATGTTCACTGACCTCACGGCTTCCATGCACCCGAGTTCCACCGACCGCTCCGACTTGCTGAAGAGTGGCTACAGCGATCCTTGGATAATGGTGGGGCAGCTCAGCTATGTTGCCAATAACCTTGGATCGATGCAAGAGAAGATCAAGCGCATGCTGAAAGTGCAGGCAGCGCAGCGGGGCACGCAATGAAAAAGCATCTAGCTGGATGGGGACTCGCGGTTTGCATCATGGTGTTCTCAGGGTCACTGGCCCAGGCTGCGCCAATACCTGCGCTGGCCAAAATACCTGACGGCATTAGCCAGAAGCAAAAGGACGCACTGAATCAGCGGAAACAACTTCTGGAAGCTGAGTTGAAAAGCTTCCAGGCAGCCGCCGCAGCTTTCAACGCGAAGCCGGCGGCCGACCAGACAGACCAGGAATTCAACGCGTTGCAAACGCAGAGGTCGAACTACATCCAGGCAGTACAGGCCTTCAACGGAGAGGTAGGAGACATCCGCACCGCGATTGCAATGAACGCCTACGCAAAGCGGATGCACTGGGAAGAAAAGAAACGAGCACGGCTGGAGACTGCATTGAACGCACTGCGCGGGGATGGGGATGACAATGCGACGGATGTGGATATCCGCCAGGCGTGGCGCGATATTTCAAGCCGCGAAGGACAGGCGGACCTGGTGCGGGCCGCATCCCACGGCAATGGTCCGAAGATCATATGGTCCGGGAGGCAGAGCCATGCGGATTGCGCGGTGTTCGCCCTGGCAACCGCGGCGGGACTGCCTTATAGCGTGGCCGCGACGCGAGCGGCCGAACTCATTAGCCAAGGGGAATGGCATTCAGCGGAAGAACGTGAACACCCTCAGCAGACAATTGAAAGCACGGGGCTGACCGGCGGAGAAATCGTGTTGCTGGCGGAAGACTTCGGCGGCGCTGAGGTTGTGCAGAGTTCCGATTTTGCAAAGACGCTTACGAGCGGTCGGCCGGTGATGATAGGCGTTATCCCGGCGGACGGAGATCTGTCAGGCGGTCACCAGGTTGTCCTCTCCAAGACCTTCCAGCAGGGCGGAGAGACCTGGTTTGAAATGATGGATTCCAATCACGACCATCCCCTTTACCTGAGCACCAAAGAGTTGAGGACGATCCTGGTGGAACGCGGCGTGGCGTATCGTCCGGAAAAAGGAACAGTTCCGAAGTTGTAAGGCTGCGGTGGCATCACAGAAATGTCGGCCTCGTCGCTAGGTGGTTATTGATGCCTAATTTGAGTGCTCTCTCCCACGCTGGGTTCCGCTCCAGCTTTGGGCACGTCCGCAAAGTTTTCCCCAAAGTGATAAATCGAGAATTGGTCGGAGGAGCGCTAAATACCTGAAAAATTTGGCTCCTCAGGTAGGACTCGAACCTACAACCCTCCGGTTAACAGCCGGATGCTCTGCCATTGAGCTACTGAGGAGTGGACGATGTGCTGTCTTCAACAAGATAGCATAGAAATCGATCATCAGGAGCGCGGAAACACCCGTGCCGCGGATCTATCCGGATGGTGAAGATTCGCGAGGATTGGACATCGCCGCGAGGCCGACTTGCGCGCCGAACGGCGTGCCTCAAGCGCATTAGGAACTAACCAGGAGCAAACATCTTAAGCGGTGTGGAGCGCCAGCGACAGGAACAATGGAGGCGCGGGTCGGAATCGAACCGACGCATAAAGGTTTTGCAGACCTCTCCCTTACCACTTGGGTACCGCGCCGCAGTGCAGTCCTCAGAGAACACAAACCCTCGCCGGTTT
>DATEGH010000026.1:0-3255 GCA_035280185.1 Terriglobales bacterium | reverse complement strand
CATCAGCAGCGCGGAGTTGACGCCTGCCAGATGTGCCCCGGCGGAGATGCCAATCGCCTCCTCTTCCTTGGCGACGCGTATCAGCGTGACATCGGGGTCATCGTCGGCCATGCGGATCAGGTGCACCAGCCAGGTCTCCGGCAGCGCCGAGAGCAACCCGATGCCACACTCCTTCAACGCTTGGTACACCACGAGCGAATTGGTGGAAGAAACAGGCATTCTGGAAGGGATAAGCTTACAAGCTGACCACTGGAATCGTAAAGCAGGTTTGAGGATGGAATTACTTTCGTTGCCGCACTAACGGCTTTTCTGAAAATTCAGCAACTGTGGTGAAATTTGCTACACCCAGTAGGTTATTCCTACACAGCGGACCAGGTACGAAGTTTGTAAGTAGCTGAATTTACAATTCCGGCTGCTTGGATAACCAATTGCCCTCAGTTACGGATGAGCTTGCCAGGTGAAGTGTGCCAATGATCAAAAGCGCCCTATTTTTGTTTTTCATCGCGTTGCCGGCGAGCTGTGTCTGGTGCCAGCAGGCTGAGCCTTCCATTGCCGAAATCGTCGCCCGAAGCCAGGAAGCTTTGGATCAAGGAGATGCGTCCCGCGCCTTTGCGCTGATTGCGAAGGAACTCAACAGCCATCCCGAAGACGAGCAATTACGGCTGCAACAGGCGCGTATTCTTGTTTACCAGCACCGTGATGGTCAGGCGATTAACATCGCATCAGCAATCCTCCACAGCCATCCTGTCGACCGCGATAGCAAATTACTGCTGGCGCAGATTTACGGATACGGAGACCGATATTCCAAATCGGATGAGTTGTATTACGAACTGCTACGTGCGAATCCTGCAGATGAAGCTGCAGCAATCGGCCTGATTCACAACCTGGTGCTGGAAGATAAGCGCGAGGAAGCGCGCCGCCAAGTTGAAAAAGCTCTACAGCAGAATTCGACCAGCCTGCGCTTGCAGCAGTATCACGATTTTTTGTCAGTGGCGCCCAGCCGCCAGGCGGGAGGTCCAGAATTGTCGCATCGCGTTCAGGCGGGAGAGACCTTCTTTGCTGACAATACGGGCAATCGCGTCCTGTACTCGTCGCAAGGGCTTTTCTATGAACTGAACCGCAATGTGTCGACGCGTTTCAGAGTTGAGGAAGATACGCTCTGGAAAACTGGGTTTTCGCCCATCGGAGTGCTTTACGGAAGTGACGAATTACGGCTGCGTCTGCACCAGCACGTTACGCTGCAGGCTTCCGGTGGCGCGGTGGTTTTTGCCAACCAGATCACCCGCGGAGTCTATTCGGGCGATCTGGAATTGTCTCCTTTCCATTCTCTTACTCTGAGCGGTGGTTATTCGTCGTTCCCGATTCTTCCCACGTTCGACGCCGCACAATTTGATCTTCTTGCCGGCGGCCCTCACGGCCGGGTGGACTTCCGCTCTCACGGCTTCGACTTCAACGGAAGTATTTTCTTCAGCCACTACTCTGACGGCAATGACGCCGAGCGCGAGTATGGCGAGCTGATGAAATGGTTTGGATCAAAAGCGCTTTCGTTCGGAGCGGGTTACGCTGTCCGTCACATTCATTTTGCTCAGCAACTTGATCACGGCTATTTCTCTCCCGGACAGTACTGGAGCCATCTGGGAGGCGCAGGCATGCGCGTGCAAGTTGGACGCATGTTCCGCGGCGAATACCTGGCTTATGCCGGTGCGGAACGTGAAGACCCCACCGGCTATAACCCCGCCGGAGAAGCGGTCGCAAGCAATCAGTTTTTCTTTCATCGCTGGGAGCTGGATGTGAACTACTCCCACTTTCATCTGGCACAGGCCAGTGGAGCGTTTCACGCTGATATGGCCAGCGCTGCGCTCAGTTATCGCTTTTAGCTGAAGAGGCGCAGCCCATGCAGGACGGCAAATCCAATTCGCGGCTTCATATTCTCGTGGTTGACGATGACGAGTCGGCCCGCAGCTTTCTTTCATCCGTGCTGACCGCTGAAGGCCACCATTGCGTGACTGCGAGCGGAGTGGCCGCGGCGGAAGCGGCACTGCGGCAGCAATCGTTTCATCTTGCGTTGATCGATCTCTATCTCGGAACCTCGAATGGGCTCAATGTGCTCGACCTGATCAAAGTGCTTCAGCCTCAATGCGCCTGCGTGATGATGACGGCTCATATGACTGTTGAAACCGTGGCCCAGTCGCTTGGCTCGGGCGCTCTGGAGTACCTGGCCAAGCCGCTCCGTATTGATGACCTGCTGAACGTCGTCAAGAAAGCCCAATCGTCCGCAGAACCTGTAAAGAAAGAGACAGAAACTGCAGAGAATGGACCGGAAAGCTCCATCATCGGGCGCAGCAGCCGCATGCTCGAAGTTTATCGCGCAGTGGCAAGGGTCGCGCCCACGGATGTCAGCGTTCTAATTCTCGGCGCCAGCGGTACAGGAAAGGAGCTCGTCGCGCGCGCCATACACGACCATAGCAGTCGCGGTAAAATGCCCTTTGTTCCGCTGAACTGCGGCGCGCTGCCGGAAAACATTCTGGAAAGCGAGCTCTTTGGCCACGAAAAGGGCGCCTTTACCGGCGCCGACAGCGGCCGTCCCGGATTGTTTGAAGCGGCCGATGGCGGCACGCTTTTCCTCGATGAGATTTCTGAAACCAAGCCAAGCTTTCAGGTGAACCTGCTGCGCGCGGTGCAGGAGCAGAAGATCCGCCGCGTGGGTTCGCACAAATACACACCGGTTGACGTCCGCATCCTGGCGGCGAGCAATCGCGACCTAGCCAAGGCCATGGCAGCCGGACAATTCCGCGAAGACCTGTATTACCGGTTGAGCGTGGTGGAGATTCATCTGCCCACTCTGGAAGATCGCCGCGAAGATATTCCTCTGCTGGTTCAGCACTTTCTCAAGCGGTCGAATGCTCGTAATCGCCGCTCGGTGAAGATCGCCGGCGATGCGCTGCGGATGCTCACCGGCTCTTCTTGGCCGGGCAACGTGCGTGAGCTTGAAAACCTGATCGAAAGGCTTGCGATCTTCTGCACCTCGGGCGAGATCGGAGCCGCAGATGTAGAGAGCGAGCGCCGGAGCATCGTCACCAATGGAGACGGGCACTCCGAAGCGGCAATCGCTGCCGGAACTCTGGAAGATATGGAGCGCCAACACATCGCTCGCGTGTTGCAGGAACACTCGGGAAATAAATCGCGGGCGGCTCGTGCCTTGGGCATCGAGCGCAAGACCCTTTATCAGAAAGCACGGCGATTGGGAATTGATTT
>DATEGH010000025.1:0-4157 GCA_035280185.1 Terriglobales bacterium | reverse complement strand
GATCGTTGAGCGCCTGCTCCGGCAAACTCTTGCTGCTGATTCCCACCTGCATGATGGGTACGCTCGAAGCCGAATAAACAATGATGAGGGGCGGCTGCGTCCCTTGCGGCAGGCTGCGGGTGGCGGTCTGCGAGATGGCGGTGACCTGGGCAATGGCGGTCTGAAGATTGGCCGTGGGCTGGAAGTAGATCTTCTCGATGGCGCGTCCGTCCATGGCCTGAGTTTCAATGTGCTGAATGTCGTTGACCGTAGTGGTGAGGCCGCGTTCGGTCTGGCTGACAATGCGGTCCGCCATCTCCTGGGCGGACATGCCGGTGAACTGCCAGATGATACTGATCACCGGAATATTGATGTCAGGAAAGATATCGACCGGCGTGCGCAGGATCACGATGGGGCTGAGTATCAAAATCAGCAGGGCCATCACGATAAAGGTATAAGGGCGGTTGAGCGCCAGCCGGACTATCCACATTTTCTGCCAGACCCCTTGGGGAGCGGGAAAGGACTCGCAAATCCAAGCTTGCTACCGCGAATCCGGATTCAGCTATAAACGAATATTTTAGCAGCGGGTTCCGGCGCATCGAGCCAGCAAAACAGCATGTTTACAGTTCTTTACGACGATCGCGGCGAAAGGACACGAAGGATGAAGACAAGGTCTTTGTCAGCTTTGTCCGTAAACCGGAATGGCCGCGCCTTGAATCAACGAGGCTTCATCGCTGCACAGGAAAAGAACGACGCGGGCGATTTCTTCCGGCTTGGGCCACTTGGAGAAGTCGGCGTCCGGCATGGCGCGACGGTTGGCTTCCGTATCAATGATGCTGGGCAGGACGGAATTCGCGCGCACGTTCGTGCCTTTCAGGTCCTGGGCAAGACAGTCGAGCATGGCGAGAGCGGCGGACTTAGACGCTGCATAGGCTGATGCGCCTGCCGCGTGATCGAAAGCAGCGCGGGCTGCGATGTTCACAATCGCGCCGCTGTTCTGTTTCAACATCACCGGAACGGCAGCCCGAAGCAGAGCATAGCCAGCGGTCACGTTCAGCTTGAACATGAGCTGCCAAGTCCGGCTGTCGGTTTCCCAGAGCGGCTTGCCGCCAGCGTAAGCGCCGATGGTGTTCACCAGGATGTCGAGCCGGCCATGGCGGGCAGCGATCCCAGCGACGAGATTCTGGCAGGCAGCCTCATCGGTTGCATTGAGCGGCACCAGTTCAAGTCGCTGATTGGGTCCCACAACCGCGCGCAAAGCGTCAGCTTCTTCCTGGATGATGTAGGTGGCGATCACCGTGGCGCCTTCATGCAGAAAGCTGAGCGAGACTGCGCGACCGAGCCCGCCGGTGCCGCCGGAGATGAGAGCGATTTTGCTAGCGAAGTTCCCGCTCATGAGCAATTTGCATATCGTACCAGCTAAGTCTCATTTCTGTTAGAATTAAGACCGTAGCAGTATGATTTAAGTTCCCGTCCGGTTCTGGTTAGGCGGGAGGCCATTATGTTCAGGCTCAACAAATTGACGGATTACGGGATTGTGCTGATGGCGCATGTAGCGCGAAGCACTGAGGCGCAGCCGCATACGGCCCGCAGTCTGGCGCGGGAAACACGCATTCCGCTGCCCACGGTCGGCAAACTTTTGCGACAGCTTTCAGAAAGCCGGCTGTTGAGTTCGCATCGCGGGGTGAAGGGCGGCTACAACCTGGCGCGCGCGGCCTCGGCCATCTCCGTCGCCGACATTATTCTGGCGCTGGAAGGCCCCATTGGCTTTACCGAATGCAGTGTGATTCCGGGTCTTTGCGAAATGGAGCGTTCGTGCTCCATCAAGATCAATTCGCAGATCATCGGCGATGCGTTGCGCGACGCCCTGGAGCACGTGATGCTGGCCGACCTGAACCACCAGATGCCGCCGCATGAGCGGCAGAGAGACAAGATTATTTCCACCATTGAACCGGCGCGTATTTGAAGAAGGAGTGCGATGAGCACAGTTGAACAACTTCAGGATTTAACCAAGCAGGAATACAAGTGGGGCTTTGTTACTCCGGTGGAAGAAGACCGCCTTCCCGCGGGGCTCAATGAAGAGATCATCCGAGCGATCGCACAGAAGAAGGACGAGCCTGAGTTCATGCTGGAATGGCGGCTGAAGGCGTATCGCTACTGGGCAAGCCAGGAGAAAGCGCAGGCGGAGCCGAAGTGGGCCAACGTGAAGTTTGCACCGATTGATTACCAGGCAATCACGTATTACTCAGCGCCGAAGAAGAAGACCGAACTGAAGAGCCTCGACGAGGTTGATCCCGAGATTCTTGAGACCTATTCCAAGCTGGGCATTCCGCTGCATGAACAGAAACTGCTGGCGGGTGTTGCCGTGGACGCGGTGTTTGACAGCGTTTCTGTGGCGACCACGTTCAAGCAGAAGCTGGCGGAAGCGGGCGTGATCTTCTGCTCATTCTCAGAAGCGGTGAAGAACCATCCTGAGCTGGTGAAGAAGTACCTGGGCTCGGTGGTCCCTTACACTGACAATTTTTATGCCGCGCTCAACTCCGCGGTGTTCAGCGACGGATCGTTTGTTTATGTGCCCAAGGGCGTGCGCTGCCCCATGGAGCTTTCCACCTACTTCCGCATCAACGCGCAGAACACGGGACAGTTCGAGCGCACGCTGATCATCGCCGATGAAGGCGCGTACGTGAGCTATCTGGAAGGCTGCACCGCTCCCGTGCGTGATGAGAACCAGTTGCATGCGGCGGTGGTCGAGCTGATCGCGCACGACAACGCGACCATCAAGTATTCGACCGTGCAGAACTGGTATCCCGGCGACAAGGAAGGCAAAGGCGGGATTTACAACTTCGTGACCAAGCGCGGGAAGTGCCTGGGCAAGAACTCCAAGATCTCCTGGACGCAGGTGGAGACCGGCTCAGCCATTACCTGGAAGTATCCGAGCTGCATTCTGCAGGGAGACAACTCGGTGGGTGAGTTCTACTCGGTAGCGCTGACCAACAACTATCAGCAGGCCGATACCGGCACCAAGATGATCCACATTGGCAAGAACACGCGCAGCACCATTGTCTCCAAGGGAATTTCCGCCGGCCACGGGCAGAACACCTATCGCGGCATGGTGAAGATCCTGAAAGGAGCGCAGGGCGCGCGCAACTACACGCAGTGCGACTCGCTGCTCATCGGCGACAAATGCGGCGCGCACACCTTCCCTTACATCGAGGTGAAGAACGCCAGCGCGCGCATGGAACATGAGGCTTCGACGTCGAAGATTGGCGAAGACCAGATCTTCTATCTGCAACAGCGCGGCATTTCAAAGGAAGAGTGCGTCAGCATGATCATCAACGGCTTCTGCAAGACCGTGTTTCGCGAGCTGCCGATGGAGTTCGCCGTTGAGGCGCAGAAACTGCTCAGCATCAGTCTTGAGGGGAGCGTTGGATAAACGAATGAGTCTGCTGGAAATCAAGAACCTGCACGCCAGCGTGAATGGCGCGGAAATTTTGAAGGGCATTGACCTGACTATCAATCCGGGTGAAGTGCACTCCATCATGGGCCCGAACGGTTCCGGCAAGAGCACTCTGGCCGGCGTTCTGGCGCGGCGCGAGAGCTATCAGGTCACGCAAGGCCGAATCAGTTTCAACGGCAAGGACCTGCTTGAGTTGAAGCCGGAAGAAGCGGCCTGCGAAGGGCTGTTCCTGGCCTTCCAGTATCCGGTGGAGATCCCTGGAATCAGCAATGCCTATTTCCTGCGTACGGCGCTGAATGCACTCCGGAAGTATCGCGGCGAGGAAGAGCTGGACGCCATGGACTTTCTGCCGCTGCTGCGGGAGAAGATGCGCCTGCTGGAAATGGATGAGAAATTTCTCAATCGGCCGGTGAATGAAGGCTTCTCCGGCGGCGAGAAGAAGCGGAACGAAATCGTCCAGATGGCGGTGCTGGAGCCCAGGCTGGCGGTGCTGGACGAAACCGATTCCGGCCTGGACATTGACGCGCTGAAAGTGGTCGCGAATGGGGTGAACAGCATGCGCAGCAAGCAGCGTTCGTTCCTGGTGGTGACTCACTATCAGCGCTTGTTGAATTACATTGTGCCCGACTTCATCCATGTGTTGTACGACGGTAGAATCATCAAGTCGGGTACCAAGGAATTGGCTCTGGAGCTCGAGAGCCGCGGTTACGATTGGCTCAAG
>DATEGH010000024.1:0-7870 GCA_035280185.1 Terriglobales bacterium | reverse complement strand
TCCGATCCTCTCAGCGGCAGCAACTAAGCGCGGCGCTGCATTGGCTGTGTCAGAGCGGGACCGCGGGCGGCTGGGGCATGTCCCCAGGAGAGGCTCCGGACGCGGACACTACTGCTCTGGCAGTGATCGCCCTGCGCAAGTTTGGGCGGGATGTTCCCCGCACAGCCCTCGATTTCATCCGCAACTGCCAGCGTCCTAATGGCGGATTCTCTCCTTATCCCGAGTCGAGCACTGCCGATCATCTTTTCAAGTTAAGCGCGCCTGATACAACGGTCGCGGCGGTGCAGGCGCTGGGCACGCCCAATCCGCGCGCGGAAGAATTTCTGGCCTCGCGAGTGCAGGACTGGCCGGTGCCCTGGTGCCGGCTTTCTTCGCGCTTCCATCTTTGCGCTGAAATTCTGGGATCGGAAAGCGGCACGGCTTCGTGGCCGCTGATGCAAAAGGTGGGCCAACTGATGTCGTATTACGCGCGCGAGAGCGCGTTCGAGCAGGCGGCGTTCCTGCGCTGCGCTTTCCGATTGCAAATCCAGCGCGCGGGAACCGTGGCGGCGAAGCTGAAGAGCCTGCAGTTGCCGGACGGATCATGGCCTGCTTCGGCAGCGCTGGGCCCCGCGATGCCCGGAGTGGTGGTCCGGCATCGGCGCCACCCGCTGATTCTCGATGACAAGAAGACGCTAACCACCACGGCGGCCGTTTCCGCTCTGGCCATGCATGAGAGCCAGCCCGGACTGTACTTCGGATCGGATGTGCCGCGCCCCAGGAGGCTGAGCACACCATGATCCCTGTGACGCAGCGTGAGGGTTGGCGACGATCAAGGAGGATGCGGGGCGTGAAGTATACTTGTCGGACTAGAAGCCAGTGGACTTGCACACGTTCGACTCCGACTATCTTTACCGGCTCAAGACGCGAGACTCCGAAACCGAGGGGCATTTTGCGGCTTACTTCAGCCGGCTCATTACCATCAAGCTCCGTATGCTGGGGCTCTCCGGCGGGGCGCTGGAAGACACGCGCCAGGAGACATTGCTGCGCGTTCTTAAAGGCGTACGAGCAGGGACGGTCCAGCAACCGGAGCGCTTCTCGTCCTACGTTTACGCGGTTTGCAACCACGTGGTCAGCGAATGGAAACGAGCGGAGTGGCCGGCCCGTCACGAGCAGGAAGATGAGGCGCTTGAGTTTGTCGATCCGGCAGCCCGTCCGGAAGACAAGATTCGTGAGGAAGAAATTCGCAAGACGGTCTATTGGCTGCTGGACCGAGTTTCACGCAGAGATCGCAGCATCCTGCTGGCGGTTTTTATGCACGAACGGGACAAAGATGAGATTTGCCGCGAGTTTAACGTGAGCCGTGAATATCTGAGAGTTCTGTTGCACCGGGCGCTTCTCAACGCGAAGAAGAAGCTGGGAGACGCAGGAAGCAAGTGGATACAGAAAGGCGCGCTATGACCGATCAACTGATGTCCCATGATGAGGCCGTAAAAGGAATGGCGGTAGAACGGTACCTGCTGGGTGAGATGAACGAAGAGGAACAGGCTACATTTGAAGCGCATTACCTCAACTGTGCCGCTTGTCTGGAAGCGGTCACGTTTGCCGGCGAGGTCATGCAGGCAGCCGAGCCGGTGGCGCGCGAGGTCAGGGCCGCGGAGCAGCGCTCCAAAGCGCCTGCTCGCCGAAGCGCAGGTTTCTTTGGGCTTTCGTGGGCGCCCGCATTTGCAATGGGTCTGGTAGTTTGCCTCGCCGGCCTGAGTATCTATGAAGCAACCGTGATTCGCGACCAGAAGCAGACTCTAGCCAAGGTACAAGCTCCGGCGCAGGAGTTCGGCTACGTTGTTACGGGCGAGTCGCGCGGAGGCCAGAAGGTAATTGCGGTGAAGCGCGGCGCTCAGGTCAGCCTTCGCGTGGAGTTTACGCCGGACCCACAACTCACTAACTATCAGGCCGATATTCTTACGAGCGCGAATGTTCTGAAGTACTCTGTTCCATTGCAGGTCAGCTCACAAGATGACTCCGTGAATGTATCTTTTCGCACAGACAATCTTGATTCAGGAAGCTACAAGGTTATAGTTCACGGGAAAGACGCGACAGGAAACGAAAGGACGCTTGCCAGCGGCGCTTTCGATTTGCAACTGACAGATTGAGCTGACGCAACGATCGAGAGTAGTACAATTTTTCGGCGGTCTCGCCGAAAACGCAGTACCGGTTTCGAACCTGGCGGGAAAAGCAAAAATTAACTTCCGGGGTGAAATATGGTTCAGTGCGCGCACCATCATTCGCAATATGTCTATCACGCCTGTGCCTACGGGCTCTCGGGCCATCTGGAACGTCCGTTTCAGCACATTATTCCGACGCAGGCCGCGACCGTGCTGGGCAGAAATGGCGGACGAGGCCACGACCATGTCGAAAATTTTCAAGTGGAGCGAATCATTTCGTTTGACTCCGCGTTCGTGGAAGTGGGTGGAAGCTTCGATCCTTGCCATAACCGGCACACGAGCTTCGCCTGCTCCATCATTGAAAAGCTGAACATCCTGGACGTGGTCACGGCAGACCGCGTAGTCTCGCGGATGGCGATTTATTCGGCTAAGGAAGGTGAAAGGGATGGCGAACCCACATTCGATATCACTGGCAGCCATTTTGAAAATCTCAAAATCGCGGGCCACCGGGTGGATGTAAAATTAGCTACTCACGTTTTTCACGAGCACGACACCCATTCCAAAGTCGCAAAGGCGCACCAGGCGAACAAACTCGATGACTGGTTGTTAGGGAGCAAGCTGGGCAAACTGAGCGACCGCGAATTGGGAGAGCTGGAAGAGACCTATCACGCTCTGGGCGGGATGCCTGAGGTTGTCAAAGGATGGAAGGTAAAGGGAGACAAGAGGAGAACGGACAATCTTACGTTTTCACCCCTGAACCACATCAATCTGGAGGAGCACACCGGCGGCAAGACCGAACTGCTCGGATTTGGCTCCATCATCTGCATTCCCAAATTCGGGATCGTGCGTCTAGCCGAGCTCCAGATCGATGGACATCAACGCATCCTGACGATGTTCCAAGTGGACATGTGCTCGACGGGAACCGGTGGAACATCAGGAGGCAGCGCAGGCGGAAGCGGCGGCAAGCCTGGCACTTAGCGCTCTGCGCGCTTGCGGTTTCGTTTCTCAGTTTAGTTGTCACGAGCTGTCACAGCCACAACTGGCAGGCGAGCTATGCAGAAGCGCTTGCTAAATACCGGAACGGGGATGCCGACGCCGCCATTGCACTTGCAGAGGATGGGAATCGAGCATCCCTCAAGCGCAATCCCGTCTGGAATTTGAAGTTCAGGCTGCTCGAAGCAGAGGCACTGCTGCGCAAGAACGCACCACAACGCTCTCTTCAACTGCTGACCCCTGCAGACGCCACTGAAATCCCGCCCGAACTCGTTTCAAGAAAAAAAATAATGCAGGCAAGGGCGCTCTGCGCCTCCGAAAAGTTTCAGGAAGGCAGCAGAACTCTTGACGATGTTCAACGATCCATTACCGATGCCGATCAACTCCTCCGTGCTGAACTGGAGTTTGCGCGAGGCGAGTGCGCGTTTACAGATGAGCCTCTGCTTGCGCGAGTCCATTATCTTAAAGCTGCCAATCTAGCACATGGCTACGACCCGCACTTGGAATCGGTTGCGCGGGGCGATGCCGGCTACGTGTTAATGGAGCGCAGACGGGCCGATGAGGCGATCCAGGACTTCTCGGCAGCCTTGGCAACTTCAGATTCGCCATTTCTGAAGCAGGTGCTGCTAGGCGACTTGGGCCTAAGCTATCAGGATTTAGGAGAGTGGAAAACCGCCGGCGACCTGCTAGTTCAGGCGGAGAGCATAGCCGCCGGCATAAAAGATGCTCGTCAAAACCAGGCGTTATGGTTGCTTGATTTGGGAAGGCAGCATTTTTCCCAACTCGAATATCCTGACGCAAAAAAGAGCTATTCGCAGGCTCTTTCGATCGCAGGCGAGTTGCACGACAGCGAGCTGAAAGCACACTGCCTCGGAAATCTCGCGGAATTGGCTTTGACAATGCATGACCGCGCAAGCGCAGAGCAAGCAATTAACAGCATGGAAGATTTACATCCAAAGGATGAGCAATCTTTCGTTCTGCTGCTAATGAAGGCGGAGCTGGCAGCGCTGGATAAGAAGCAAGATGAAAGTGAGGGATTCCTGAAAGAGATCCTGGCCGCAAATGTTGCCAATACCCAGCTTCGATGGCGTGCTCAGTCGGACTTAGGCACTCTCTACGCTGAAGAAGGGAAACTCGATGACGCGGAGCATGAGTTCCAGCAGGCAATCGCTTCAGCCGAAAATGCATTTTCCGACATAACCAGTGTCAGGGGGCGGATCTCATTCCTGGATACCAACCCATTTTACGATGAGTATGTGCGTTTTCTTGTAATGCGCAACCGGCCGCTGGACGCGCTGAATGTCGCAGAGCGCGGGCGGTCGCGTGCACTCGCGGTTTCACTGCAACTGGAAGCGGGACGGAAAGGTCTCAATTTACGAAAAATCCAGGAGAACCTGCGAGCGAAGCGACAGGTTGTGCTGGCGTACTGGATGGAGTGGAACGCGGAATCCTATTTGTGGGTGATTACTCCTTCCCGGTTCAAGCTGCTCAAGCTGCCCTCAGAGAATGAGATCGTCAAAGAAGTGGATGCGTACAACCAGGACATCCTGGATCACAGCGCGCAAGACTCGCCGCACGGCCGAAAGTTGTACGAAATGCTGGTGAAACCCGCTCAGAGCTTCCTGCCTAAAGGCTCCAACGTTATCATCGTGCCGCATCGTCGGCTGTTCAAATTGAATTTTGAAACGCTGGTGACTCCATCACCGAAACCGCACTACTGGCTCGAGGATGCATGCATCCAGAACACGAGCTTTCTGGCGGCGCTGGAGAATCCCGACCGGGAGCGCCGAACATTTTCGAAGCAGATGCTTCTCATGGGTGCGCCCGCGGAGGCCAGCAAGGATTTTCCAACTTTGGCTCATGCTCCAGAAGAGCTGAAGCAGGTGGAGGAGCATTTCCCGCGCTCCGAAGAACAGGTTGTGTCCGGCGCTGCCGCGACTCCCGCAGCCTACGATTCGAGTGATCCAGCCCAGTTCCGCCTGATGCATTTCGTTACCCATGGGACGGCGAGCGACATGAATCCGCTCGACTCCGCCATCATCCTCTCGCCGAGCCCGCAAGGGTTCAAGCTCTATGCGCGTGACATCATCAAAACCAAAATTCACCCTGAGCTGGTGACCATCTCAACGTGCTATGGCGCCGGTACGCGGCAGTATTCGGGCGAGGGCCTGGTGGGACTGGCGTGGGCTTTCATGCGCGCCGGCGCTCATCAGGTGATCGGCGCGTTGTGGGAAGTGGACGATGCAGCCAACGCCGAGTTGATGGACCACTTCTACACCGCGCTGGCACGAACCGGCCGTCCGGCGGCTGCCCTGCATGAGGCCAAGCTGGCGATGCTCCATTCCAATACGTTCCACAAAAGACCTTACTATTGGGCCTCGCTGCAGTTGTACACCGGAAGGTAAGTTCCGCGCTTCGCCTGATTGCCTGCGGTCACCGGCTGTGAAAGACTCGCAGCATCCATGATTGCCGCTCCAGACCGGCCTCAGGCGCAGCCAGCCAGCGTGGGACGCTCCGCTTTTCTCGTCGCCGCAGGGATTTTTCTAAGCCGCATCTTCGGGCTGGTACGCGAGAGCGTCTTCGCTCATTATTTTGGCTTGTCATTTGCGGCTGACGCATTCCGCGCCGCGCTGCGGATTCCCAACATTTTGCAGAACCTGTTTGGCGAAGGAGCTCTTTCGGCTTCGTTTATTCCGGTCTACGCCCGGTTGGTGGCGCAACAGGATAAGGAGGAAGCGGGAAAAGTCGCCGGAGCGGTGTTCTCGATTTTGGCGCTGGTGATGTCGGTGCTGGTGCTGGCGGGAGTGCTGGCCACGCCCTGGCTGATTGACTTGATTGCTCCCGGATTCCATGGCCAGACGCGGATTCTCACCATTCAGTTGGTGCGCATCTTCTTCCCTGGAATCGGCCTGATGGTGCTTTCTGCCTGGTGCCTGGGAATCCTGAACAGCCACAGCAAATTTTTTCTTTCTTACGTTTCGCCCGTGGTATGGAACATTGCGCAGATCGCCGCGCTGCTGATCTTCGGCCGCCGCTCCGAGCTTTCCTATCTGGCCATCTACACGGCCTGGGCTTCAGTGATCGGCGCGGGATTGCAATTCCTGGTGCAGCTTCCTGTGGTGCTCCGGCTGGCTCCGGCGCTGCGGTTCTGGCTGAGCGCTCTGGGCGAGAACATCCGCACAGTGATCAACAACTTTTTCCCTATTTTCATCAGCCGTGGCGTGACCCAACTCAGCGCCTACATTGACACGCTGCTGGCCAGCTTTCTGCCAATGGGCGCGGTAGCCGCTCTCTTCAACGCGCAGGCGCTGTATCTCTTGCCGGTAAGTCTGTTTGGGATGTCAGTCTCGGCGGCCGAGCTTCCGGCAATGTCGAGCGCGCTGGGCAATGAGCAGCAGGTCGCGGAAGCGCTGCGCAAGCGAATCGAAACGAGCACCAAGCGAATCGCGTTCTTTGTGGTGCCATCGGCGATTGCCTTTCTTGCCTTGGGAGACGTGGTGGCCGGCGTGATTTATCAGAGCGGCAAGTTTACCCGCGCCGATACGGTCTGGGTTTGGGGAATTCTCGCGGGCTCCGCCGTGGGATTGCTGGCAGCGACGGTGGGCCGGCTCTATTCTTCAGCGTATTACGCGTTGCGCGATACCAAGACGCCGCTGCGTTATGCGATTGTCCGCGTGCTTTTAACGTCGGCGTTGGGCTACTTCTTTGCTCTGCACCTGCCGGGGATACTGGACATCAGCCCCCGCTGGGGCGCCGCCGGACTGACAGCCTCTTACGGCATGGCAGCCTGGGTGGAGTTTCTGCTGCTGCGAAGAGGGATGTCGCGACGTACCGGCAAAATCCAATCACCGGTTGGCTACATCGCGCGCTTGTGGACTGCGGCGGTAATTGCGGCCGCGCTGGCTTGGGGTATACGCCTTGGACTTCATCCTCACAGGCCAGTGATTGCGGCTGGATTGGTGCTGGTTCCGTATGGAGTGCTCTATCTTGGTCTCACGGCGATGATGGGAGTGGAGCAAGCGTCAGCAATGTGGCGGCGTCTGAAGAGATGACGGCTCGTGACTGCCGTCATCTCTCTCGTGTTGCAGGCTCAAAGATAGAAACTGTCCATGGCCGACATTTTGGGCTGGTCGGGATCAAGGCCGCCTCTCAGCTTCTGCATTGCCATCTCAACCAGGACCGGCACCGCCCAATCCTCGGTTTCGATTCCGGCCAGGCGGGCTTCTGTGGCCACGCGGGCCAGAGCGAGCCGTCGCTGCTCTTCCGGTGTTGCGTGATGGCTGAAAACTTCAGTGACAGCCTTGACGGCAAGGTGGCCGAGCCGGCTTGCCAGCAGGCTGCGTGAAGACCGGGTAAAGGCTTGCAGGGCGCGTTTTGCTATACGGATTTCAATGAAATCCGCTGTGATTGCCAAAGTATTTGGCATTGGGGCTTCCTCCTCTATTCCGGCAGTCTGAGCTGCGGTTATAAAGAAGTAGTGCGATCTGAGTCAGAAGCGTTACAGATTGGGCGGTTTTTTTTAACTTCTTGCGGGAACTGTCGAGGAGTCGGAAAACGGCCCTCTACAGGCCGTTCCCAACCCGGGCCTAGAACAAGTTCCACAAGAACTGGTTATAAACGTCGTGGTGGTACTGCACCTCGGGCGGCTTTACGAAGGTGCCCAGCAAGCGAGAGCAGCGGTCAGCGGAGGCCTGCTTCAGGTCGGCGTAACGGGCCTTCACATCTTCTCCCAA
>DATEGH010000023.1:0-2809 GCA_035280185.1 Terriglobales bacterium | reverse complement strand
TCTGCCTTGATCCTGGTCGGCGGCGCTCTGGGAGACTCCCTCGGACGACGGCGCATGTTTCTGCTGGGGGTGGCGGCTTTCGCAGTAGCTTCCGCCGGCTGTGGTTTTTCGGAGAGCATCAAGAGCCTGCTGGTGTGGCGCTCGATGCAGGGGATCGCTGCTGCATTCCTGGTGCCGGGCAGTCTGGCGATTATCAGCTCATCTTTCGACGAGAGATCTCGCGGTCGAGCCATTGGGACCTGGGCCGGATTCACAACCATTACTACTGCTCTTGGCCCGGTTCTCGGAGGGTGGTTGATCGAGCACGCTTCTTGGCATTGGGTGTTCTTCATCAATGTTCCTTTGGCTGCTCTTACGCTTGTTATCTCACTGTGGCACGTACCGGAATCCCGCAGTTCCGATACAAGAAGCGTCGATTGGTTGGGTGCTGCGAGCGCGACCCTCGGCTTGGCAGCGCTGGTATATGGTTTTCTAGAATCGGCGGTGCTCGGGTGGACGCATCCTCGCGTAATCGGCAGTTTGATCTTCGGTTTTGGGTCGCTGGTCCTCTTTCTATTTATCGAGAGGGCGGTGAAGACGCCGATGGTCCCGTTGAAGCTGTTTAAATCCGCAAGCTTTAGCGGCGCAAATCTATTGACGGTATGTCTTTACGCCGCATTGGGCATCTTCTTTTTTCTATTTCCCTTGAATTTGATCCAGGTACAGAAGTACTCGGCCACGGCGACCGGCGCAGCTGCACTTCCAACAATTTTGCTCATATTCCTGCTGTCGCGCTGGTCCGGAGGGCTCATCACCCATTACGGTCCGAGGGCGCCGCTCATTGCAGGTCCGCTTATTGCGGCGGTGGGTTTCATTTTGTTTGCTGTACCTAATGTGCGGGCCCATTACTGGACCGAGTTATTTCCTGCTTTTATTGTTCTTGGCCTGGGAATGGCCATCAGTATTGCGCCTTTGACGACCGTGGTCATGAACTCAGTCGAGCAGGAACGCGCCGGCACAGCATCAGGAATTAACAATGCTGTGGCGCGAGTCGCGGGGGTATTGGCGGTCGCGATCTTGGGAGCCGTGATGGTGGCAGCTTTCGATCACGCATTGCGCAATTCGCTCGCCGGTCTGAACTTGAAGGTCGAAATCGTTCAGCAGCTTGAATCAAATGCAGCCAAACTCGGCGGCCTCGATGCACCTTCCAGTGCGGATCCACAGACTGCAGCAACGATTCGCGCCGCCGTCGCGGAAGCATTCGTATTTGGTTTTCGAATGATTATGCTGCTTTGCGCAGCTCTTGCCCTCGCGAGCGCCGCAGTTGCATGGGGTGAGATACCCTCTCAGGGTGTTAAACGAACGCCTTCTTTGGGTCGAGTTGCAGCCGCCGACTAAGCAAAAGCCATTGTTCCCAACCCCCACGAGATTCGCCGGTGCCGAACGAATGCCAGAAAGGATGCTGATCAGGCGCGGTATGTTAGTCAGGTGTCCCGGGCCGGCGCACTCTCCGCACGTGTGTCTGTTGGTCGGCCAATGTTTGTGCATTCTTTCGGCATTAGGCCTCCATCTCAGCTCATGGCTTGGTGATACTCACTCCGCAATCAGCAAGTTCTCGGCAAACGGCCATTGCTCATCAATCCATTGGGCGCGACAGCGAAACCCGACATCGAGAGCCGTCTGGCAAATTTCTTCGCTTGAATACTTGTGACTGCTTTCCGTCCATATTGTCTCGCCCTCGAGAAACTCGACTACCACTTCCGCCGCCGGGATGGTCACCTTCTGCGTTCGCCTGGCCTGCAAGTGCATTTCAACTCTGCGCTCTTCGTGATTGATCCTCGCCTCATGAACGAACTGGTTCAGGTCAAAGTCCGCGTCGAGCTCGCGATTGACGCGGGCGAGCAGATTCAAGTTGAATGCTGCTGTCACTCCCAGTTCGTCGTCATACGCGGGGAGAAGTTGCGCTGCAGACTTTTCCAAGTCTGTCCCGAGTAGAAGTGAATCGCCGGGCTCCAGAATTCGCCGTACCTGAGCCAGGAACCTGACACCCGCTGCACGGTCAAAGTTCCCAATTGAGCTGCCCAGGAACAAAACGAACAGGTGCTGGCCGCTCTTGCGGCGAGCGGCCACCTCTAAGAGGCCTTCAAGATATTCGCGTTCAAAACCGACAATGCTGACCGAGTCAATGTCTCGGAGTTCGCGTTCACACATGGCCAAGGCGGAACGCGAGATCTCGACCGGATAGTAGAAGATACGTTGCCGCCGGCCGAGTGCTTCGAGTATCCAGCGAGTCTTCTTGCCGCTTCCACTGCCCAGTTCCGCGACTGCCAGCGGGCCGGCAACACTGTCCACGATGTCATCGGCATGGCGTCGCAGCAAGCGCTCATCGGCACGCGTGAGGCCGTACCCTGGCAATCGGCTGATCACCTCGAAGAGAGCCGAACCAACCTCGTCATACAGATATTTCGACGGCAACTCTTTCTGACCCGGTCGAGCAAGTCCGGCCCGTACTTCGGACGCGAACTGGTAGGTGGCGTTCTCATGGATAGCTTGAACTAGCACATCTCCCTCCGATCGTGATCAGTGGCTCACGCAGCGGAATCCCGTGTACATGTATTGGTAATGCGCCTGGAACCAGTTGCGGAATGTGGGCCGCATCATGCACGCGGCCGTCCGTGCTGAACTGCCTTTCATGACGAAATGCTTACCATCGAAAAAATCTGCCGAATAGCCGCGATAGAACGGAAACGGTTCGAAGCCTGGAAATGGCGCGAAGGTTGTCGAGGTCCATTCCCATCCGTTGCCCAGCATGTCGCTTACACCGAAGGCA
>DATEGH010000022.1:0-9338 GCA_035280185.1 Terriglobales bacterium | reverse complement strand
CAGAGTAATGATGCAGACGGCTTCTGGCTGCCAAGATCGATTGCTCCGTTTGACGTGGTGGTGACGCCGACGAACGTGGCTGACGCCAATCTGCTGCGTACAGCGGAGGAGATCGCACAGAAGCTGGAGAAAGCGGGCTTTGATGTGCTGCTGGATGATCGCGATGACCGCGCCGGAGTGAAATTCAAGGATGCCGATCTAGTGGGAATACCTTATCGAATCAATGTAGGAAAGAAGGTTACGGAAGGGAAAGTGGAGGTGGTTACCCGCTCGACACGCCAGACAACCGATGCTACTATCGCCGCAATTGAAGGGCAATTCAGCGAAATTGCGCAGGCATGAGGAGGAAAGGGAAGCGGGGATATGGGAAAAATTAAAGGGCTGATCGGATTGCTGGTGATCGCAGGCGGCTTTTATGTGGCCTGGAGCCTGATTCCCCCGTACTTCTATAACTATCAGTTTCAGGATGATCTGGACGACGTTGCGCGCCGGGTTTCCTATATGTCCATCCCGGACGACGATGTGAAGCAAATGGTGATCCGCAAAGCGCAGCAGGAAGAAATCACTTTGAAGGAAGATCAGATCGCGATTACACACAACGGCGCGACGATCGGGATCACGGTGAAGTACAGCATTCACGTGGATATGGCCGTGCATCCGGTGGATCTGGCATTCACTACAAATTCATTTAACAAACGGATATAATAAGAACCCGAAAGCAAGAGAACTCCTCAGTACCAGCAGGTAACGCTCTGGCCCGCCATGCGTCTGAGAGAACCAGTGGCGAATCCGCCTGAGTTGGAACTTGGCAATTAAACTAAAAATCCCTCGCGCAAAAGGTTTTCGCAATCAACTAAGCAGCCCTGTGGCGCGTGCCGCAGTCGCAGCCTTCCTGATTTTCTGCACTCTGCTGTTTGGAGTGTTTTCCTACTATTACCTCAAGTACCAAAAAATCGTTGACAAACGGATGAGCGGGCCGATCTTTGCCAATACGGCGAAGATCTATGCGCAGCCGCGAGAAGTCCGTGTGGGGCAAAAATCCGATCCGAAAGAAATTGCCAATTATCTGCGCCATGCGGGATATACCGAGATTGGCGAGCAGGGCAAATCGAAGCTGGGAACATACCGCTTGCTGAATAGCGGGATCGAGGTCAAGCCGGGAGAAGAGTCGTACTACAACGCGGAAGGCGCGGTGGTCCGCGTTTCAGACGGCAAGGTGGACAAGATCGCCTCGCTGGGAGATGCGGGCGATAACCTTTCAGCGTACGAGCTCGAGCCGCAACTTGTCACAGGACTGTTTGACGCGCAGCAGCGCTCGAAACGCCGGTTGGTGAAGTACGACGATATTCCCAAAGTGCTGGTGGATGCCGTTACCTCGATTGAAGACCGCCGGTTTTTCTATCACAGCGGCGTGAATTACTGGCGACTGGCGGACGCCGCATGGATCGATCTGAAGGAAGGCGGGAACCGGCAGGGCGGGTCCACGATCACGATGCAAGTGGCGCGCGGATTTTTCTTGTCACGGGAGAAGAAATTCAAGCGCAAGCTGACGGAAATTTTGATCTCAATTGAGCTGGAGCAGCGCTTCTCCAAGAAGCAGATTTTCGAGCTCTACGCGAATCAGGTAGACATGGGCCAGCGCGGGTCATTCGCGATCAATGGCTTTGGCGAGGCGGCGCAGGCGTATTTCGGCAAGGATCTGAAAGACGTAACGCTTCCGGAAGCGGCGCTGCTGGCAGGAATGGTGCAGGCGCCGAGCAGTTTGAATCCGTATCGGCATCCGGACCGGGCGACCGAGCGGCGCAACCTGGTGCTGGATGCGATGGTCGAGACCGGCGACATCACGCGCGCGCAGGCCGATGCCGCGAAAGCCACGCCGCTGAAGCTGGCGCCGCAGAACGTGGAAGCCAGCGATGCGCCGTACTTCGTGGACCTGATCCGCGAGCAGTTGCTCAGCAAGTACGGTGAAGACGAGCTCGGGCATGAGGGCTATCGAGTCTATACGACCATCGATCCTGAGTTGCAAAAAGTGGCGGCGAATGCGGTCAGCAATACGATTAAGGAAGTCGACGCGGCGGTCAATAAGCTTCGCACGCGCCGGGTGAAGGTCGGCAAGAAATATGAGACCAAGATCATGCCAGGGCCCATACCGCAGGTGGCGCTGGTAGCCATGGATCCGCATACGGGCGAGGTGCTGGCGTTGGTCGGAGGGCGCAATTACGCCTACAGCCAGTTGAACCATGCCGTCGCCAAAAGGCCGACGGGATCGATCTTCAAGCCATTTGTCTATGCCGCCGCAATCAATAATGGAGTCACAAACGAGCAGCCTGTCTTTACACCGGCCACCCTCGTCGATGACAGTCCAACCGCCTTTATCAATGGCGATGACGTATATACTCCACGCAACTTCGAGGAAAGATATCTGGGGCAGGTCACGGCGCAGAAGGCCCTGGCACTCTCTCTCAATAATGCGACGGTCAAAGTGGCCGAGATGGTGGGCTATGACAAGGTCGCCAATCTAGCCCGTGCCGCCGGCATCACTTCAGTGAAGCCGACTCCTGCCATGGCTATCGGTTCGTACGATGCCACGCCGATGGAGATGGCCTCGGCTTACACCGTCTTTAGCAATGCGGGCCAGCGCATCACGCCTGTTATGGTCAAGTCCGTACGCGACCCCAACGGCGACGTGGTGGACAACTTTCAGCCGCAGAAGAGTCAGGTCCTCGACCCTCGCGTCTCCTATGTAGTTACCGCCATGCTGGAAGGCGTAATGAACAACGGTACTGCCATCGGCGTTCGTCAGCGCGGATTTACCGCCCCTGCCGCCGGCAAAACCGGCAGCTCCCACGACGCATGGTTTGCCGGCTACACTTCCAATCTGCTTTGCGTGGTTTGGGTAGGATACGACGATTACAGCGATATCAAGCTGACCGGCGGAGCGCTCGCCCTCCCCATCTGGACCGACTTCATGAAGCACGCCATCGAGCTTCCTGAATACTCTGACGTGAAGCCCTTCGAGCCTCCGCAAGGTGTGGTGGACCTCACAATCGACAAGGCTACCAATCAGATCGCCACCGCCGCCTGCCCCGACGACTACAGCGCAGCCTTCATTGACGGCACGCAGCCCACCCAGACCTGCGAGCAGGCCGCATCTGCCGAGCACGGAAATTTCTTCCAGCGTCTCTTCGGGACGGAACCTAAACCGGCTCCTCCGGTGTCTAACCCTCCAGTGGGTACTGCACCGCGACCGGCGCAGACGCCTACTGCTATCCAAAACGCCGTCCAGCAGTCTGACCCTAATAAGGACAAGAAAAAGGGGTTCTGGGGCCGGTTTTTTGGCACTGGAAATAACGACAAGAAAGACGATAATAAGGACAAGAAGCCTGCGGCCAACGGTCCAGGAGCACAGCGGCCGCAGTAAGGGGGCCCTATGGGTCACTTCAGCCGTTTATCCGGCATTGCTTTCCTGCTGTCGCTTGCACTTCCTTTATTCGCGCAGACACCGGCTGCCCAGCCGTCCGTTCCGCTGCCGGCAACCATCCAGCCTGTGCCTCCTCCGCCGGCGAACGCCTCTCCCGACAAACTGGAAGCCAAGGGAGATGAGCTGCGCGGCGAAAAGATGTATCTCGATTCCGTCGATTACTATCGCGCAGCCCTGGCGAAGAGCGAAACCGCCACCTTGCACAACAAGATCGGCATCAGCATGCTGCTGCTGCGGCGCGACCGCGAGGCCAAGCACGAATTTGAGCGGGCCATCCATCTCGACAAAAAGTATTCCGAAGCCTACAACAATCTCGGAGCCCTCTATTACAACGGTCGTCATTTTGGTTCTGCCATCAAGCAATACAAGAAGGCCATCAAGCTGAATGACGAGAACGCCAGCTTCCACAGCAATCTGGGCACCGCGTACTTTTCTGAAAAGGACTTTGACCGCGCAACCAGGGAGTATCAGCACGCCATGGCTATTGATCCGCTGATTTTTGAGCGGCAAACGTCGGGCGGAGTCGCCGTTAAGCTGATTACGTCCAACGAAATTGGTCATTTTCACTACGTCATGGCGGAAATGTACAGCCAGCACGGCGACGTGCAGCACTGCCGCTACTATCTGGAAAAAGCCAATGAGGAAGGCTATCCCATCAAGGACGCCCTGCATGACAGCGTCTTCGCCCAGCTTCGCAAGGACCCGGCCTTTGTTAGCTTCATCCGCTCGCTGAAACGGCCATCGGCCGACGGCAGCGAATAAGTGGCAACCTTTCTCGCGCAGCCACTCTCCAAGGTAAGTGTCTGCCGTTCTCTCGATTGAGAGTACGGCGACAAAAGAATGACCCACCGGTTCGGCGCTCAGCGCCTTGGCAGGGAAACCGGTGGGTTTTCCGCCTTTTTAGAGCGCGCTTGGCATTTCTTTAAAAACTCTGACCTAGCGACAACAAGTGTCAGGGCACGAATTCATTCGTGCCGTCTTGCGTCCCTTTTAGAATCGGGCTTCAGCCCCTGCAGCTTTGATCCTTGCTGCGCTGCCGCGCGTCTTGAGCATCAGCCAACAGCCAAGACCAATGGCCAATGACGAAGCGAAAACGTGCCTTCAGAGCTCAATCGTTTCGTATCAGGGCACGAGCTTCAGTCGTGCCGACAGAGCTTCGTATCAGGGCACGAGCTTCAGTCGTGCCGACAGTGTCTGTTTTGGATTGGGCTTCAGCCCCTGCAGCTTTAATCCTTGCTGCGCTGCTGCGCGTCTTGAGCATCAGCCAACAGCCAAGACCAAGACCAATGGCGATGCGAAAAACGTGCCTTCAGAGCTCAATCGTTTCGTATCAGGGCACGCCAGCCAACCTTAAGGCATGAGTGAGCGAAGCGAAAACGTGCCTTCAGAGCTCAATCGTTTCGTATCAGGGCACGAGTTTCAGTCGTGCCGACGGTGTCTGTTTCGGATCGGGCTTCAGCCCCTGCAGCTTTGATCCTTGCTGCGCTGCTGCGCGTCTTGAGCATCATCCAACAGCTAAAAGCTAAAAGCTAATTGCCAATTGCTAATTGCTATCTGCTATCTGCTCCTTATGTAGGCGTCAATCACCTTCTCCAGCGACCCCTGCGCCTTCAGAATGTATTCCACCGCATCCCGCGCCGCGCCGCGTCCTCCGCTCGATGGCGTTTCATAATGCGCCATCTCCTTCACCTGCGGACGCGCATTGGCCACGGCAATCGCCAACCCGCACCGGCGCATAATCGGCAGATCAATCACGTCGTCTCCAACGTAAGCCACTTGCTCTTCGCGAAACCCGCTCTGCTCCAGGATCTTGTCCAGCACCTCTGATTTGTTCTCCGCGCCCTGAAACAGGAAGTCAATCTTTAGGTCGCGCGCGCGCAGCGCCACCGTTTCTGAAATCCGTTTGGTCACCATTCCGCTCTTGAGTCCACCCAGCCGCGCCAGCGAGATTGCTGTGCCATCGTGCGCGTTGAATCCCTTGGCTTCAATCACGTTCCGGCTCACAATGCCGAAACCCGGCTTGTCGCCGTGCTCCTGGCGGTAAAAATCCGTGCTGCGAGGGCTTTCCGGAGCAGGGAAGAACCACAGCGTACCGTCCGTGAGCACGCCGTCAACGTCGAAGAGGATCAGTTTGATGGCCTGAGCGCGTTGGAGAGAATCGGACACGAGTATTTGGTACTTAGTAGTTAGTAATTAGTTTTGTTAGCCAGTGCTGGCATTTATGCCGAATCGAATCTAGCATCATCGTAAACCGGTTTCTTTTGGAGCATTGTCATCTCGACGCGCCGCTCTTTTCGGGAAATCTGGTGTTGCTCAACTCTCCCCAATTCACGTTCCCCCAACAGCAGCACCGCCGCGCTTGAACCGCTAAATACCAAATACTAAGTACTAACTACTGCCCTTACACCATCTGCGTTCCCCACAAATCGTGCAGATGGATAATCCCTTCCACCGTTCCATCATTCGCCGTTACCACCAGCGACGTAATCTTCCTCTGCTCCATGATGTTCAACGCACTCGCCGCGAATTCATGCGCGCCAATCGTCTGCGGGTTCGCTGTCATGCAATCGCCCGCGCTCAGGTTCAGGATGTCTTTCCGCCGCTCCAGAAGGCGGCGCAGATCGCCATCGCTGATCACCCCTCGCAGCTTGCCGTTCTCAACCACCGTGGTAATTCCCAGCCCTTTGCGCGACATTTCGTAGATCACGTCCGGCATTCTGGTGCTGCGCTCCACCCGCGGAACCGCATCGCCCGTGTGCATCAGTTGCGAAACCTTCGCCAGCTTCTTGCCCAGCTTCCCGCCGGGATGCAGGCTGGCAAAATCTTCTTCTTTGAAGCCGCGCTTCTCCGCCAGTGCCAGCGCCAGCGCGTCGCCTAAAGCGAGCATTGCTGTGGTCGAAGCCGTGGGCGCCAGTCCCATCGAGCATGCTTCCTGCGCAATCGAACAATCCAGCGCCACGTCAGCCGCCTGCGCCAGCGTCGAACTCTTGCCCGCGCCATCATAAAGATGGTCGCCGGTAATCGTCACCAGCTTGCTTCCAATGCGCCGGATCGTCGCCAGCAATTGCAGAATTTCTTCGGTTTCGCCGCTGTAGGAGAGCGCCAGCACCACATCGCCTTTCACCAGCATTCCCAGATCGCCGTGCAGTGCCTCTGCCGGATGCAGATACAGCGCGGGCGTCCCTGTGGAACTGAGCGTTGCCGCCAGCTTGCGCGCGATAATCCCGCTCTTTCCCATGCCGGTCACTACCACGCGCCCGCCGCACGAGTGAAGGCACTCCACCGCGCAGTCAAAATCCCGGCCCATCGGCCCGGAGATGCGCTCCGCCAGCTCGCGCAGCGCTTCCGCCTCAATGCGGACAACATTGGCTCCCACCGATTTCACTGGTGATAAATACTAGCAGAGGGCAGACGACGGCGATTTTGGATGCGCACCTGTTTTGTCATCCTGAGCGAGCGCGAACGAAGTCAGGAGTAAGCGCGAGTCGAAGGATCTATGTATTTCTTTTGGTCGAAGTAAGTCTTTGGACTGACGGCTGACCGCTGATTGTAAATTCAATATTGGCAATTCCGGCAATCGCCAGGTGAGGTCCTGTCAGATTTTTGATATCCGGGACCTTCAGCGCCATCAGGCGTCATCAGCGGTAGGGTTTTCAATCGTCAATTCTGGCAATTTTGGCAATTTCCAGACTGGCTCCGTCCTCCGCGTTTCAAAGGTTTTGCTAATTGCCATTTGCTAATTGCCAATTGCTCTCTTCAATTCCACCACCTCCAGCGGACACTCCGGCCAGTGTTCTCCCAGCACACAATCAGGTCGCATTCGTTCGGATCGTGCCCGTGCCACACAAAACTCTTGCTCTCGAACTCGAATTCAATTCTCACCCACTGCCACTTGCCGCTCCCCAGTCGCCGCAGGGCGATGCAGTCCGGAAATCCCGGCCTGATCTTGAGCACTACAAATCCCAACTCGCGCGCCATCACTCCAAACAGGAACACTACTCCCATCTCATTTTGCGGAGCCGTCGCCAGCGGACTTAAATTCAACGGCTCCGCATAGAGCAACTCAGGATCCAATCGCTCCGGCAATGGCACGCGCGCTGTTTGTCCGGGTCCACACTTGATGTTCTCTGCGCTCTCTGCGTCCTCCGCGGTGAATGAGTTTTTTCGGTTCCTGGTTCCACTTTGTCCACTCAGTCCATCCAGTCCACCGTGACCATCAGTTCGGCTCGGCTCAGGCTTTATTTTCTCTGCGCTCTCTGCGTCCTCCGCGGTGAATGAGGCTTTTCGGTTCCCCGGCTTGAAAACATCCACCCGCCCCATCAGTTCCTTCACATCCTCCCAGCCTGCCCACAACTGTTTCGCGTCACCATATTCCAAAATTGCCGCCGGAATCCTGTCCCAGTCCCTGAACCGGTCCTTCAGCGGACGCACGCTGTACCTGCTGAACTTTTCGTATTGCCGGATCGTCGGCATTCGTTGCGCTTTGCGCGCCACCTCCATCCAGTCGTGCCATAGCTCGTGCATCGTCAACTCGCCTCCGCCCAGCCGGACGCGCTCGCAGCCGCTCTCTTCCAGCACTGCCGCCCACCCGCCGAACATCCTCTGAATCTGCCGGCGCGTCACGTTCAAAACCCGGATCAGCTCGGGATACCTCGGCGACCGTCCCAGCTTCTCTGCCAGCTCTTTCGTCGTGGCAATCACTTCTTCTCTGGTTACAACGTTTCTGGTGACCAACATGGAGTTTCGTTCCTTTCAATAAAAAAGCCACCTCTCACGGTGGCTGTTAATTCATGAAAACTTTTTTCTCTGACCGATTTCTAACTCGCTCTCATCCTGAGCGCGGCCCGAACAAGAAACGAGTGAGTGCGCACCCCTCGTGTTCGGAAAAGCATTTATGAAACACGCTCTGGTTGCCAACTGCCAATAGCGGGTTTTCTGGCCAAAAGGTTAAGGGCTAAAGGTTTGTGCCAATTGCTAATTGCCATTTGCCAATTGCTCTTACCCGGTTTGTGCCAATTGCTAATTGCCATTTGCCAATTGCTCTTACCCACACCACTCCCCGCGCTCTGTTACCAGGCCGTGCAAGGCGTCCCCGCTCACTTGGGTCCGCGGGCCTCGTCTGGTCGCGGCCTGTCCCATCTGGGGGTCACCCGGCGCCGCTCCCGGTCAACCAGCATAACTTTACTCTATCTCAAGAGGAAAATCAAGCAAATAATCTCCATTATGAGAAATTATATTTGGTTTGTTTTCACATGCTTACTGCTTCCTGACTCGCGGCCGGCTAAGCAGGGAAACCAATTTGCTCGAAGATTGAACTGCGAGGCAAGTGTCAGGGCATGACTTCAGAGCTCGCAGAAAGACCCTTCACATGTGGCAAGAAGAAGTGTCAGGGCATGACTTCAGTCGTGCCGAAAGGTCTTTAATTAAGTGGGCTTTAGCCCCGGGTAATTCCTCGAGAGCCGCTTGGTTGAGCGCAGCGACGGGGGTCCACGCGAAGGCCGCTTTGCGTTCTTTCCTTCAAGGTTGGGCCAACTGCCAACTGCCAATTGCCAATTGCTATTTGCCAACTGCTGGTTGCTCGCCCTTCCCATGCCGCGTCTCACCCGCCGTCCACCTCGTCCACCTCTCGTCCACTCCGTCCACCTCGTCCACTCCGTCCACTCCGTTCATCGCGTCCACTCTTTGCAAAAATTCCGTTTATCCAGTCCCCGCAGGGGACGCCATAATCTGTAGCCGGGGACGGAACGGGGCCCCCCAATGCACACGCTTTTCGTGCATTGGGGTGGGGAAGTCCCCGGGGACAAGAAAAGCGGGCCCTTCCTCACGCCTGTGGCCCGCGCGCTGGTGCAGCCGGAGC
>DATEGH010000021.1:0-9627 GCA_035280185.1 Terriglobales bacterium | reverse complement strand
CGGGCAAGCGCGGGCTGATCCTGGATACGGGTGATTTCTACATTCTCGCGTCGAAGGAAAAGGTGAGTGTTCCTCCCGATTGGGCGGCGGAGATGGTTTCCATGGACCAGGACATTGGCGAGTTCCGCATTCACTATGCCGGATTCTTCGATCCCGGCTTCGGCTACGGCTCTGGCGATGTTCGCGGCACGCGCGCGGTGCTGGAAGTGCGGGCCCATGAGGTACCGTTCCGCATCGAGCATGGCCAGATTATGGGACGGCTGATGTACATTCCCCTGCGCTCCCGTCCGGACAAGATTTACGGCTCGAACATCGGATCGAACTACCAGCAGCAGGGGCTGGCGCTGAGTAAGCACTTCAAGAGATAGCAAACGCGAAGAAATTTCATTCGAATTGGCGGCGGAAGCTCTCCATCTGCTGCTTGAGATCGGCAACTTCCCTGCGCAGTTCTGCGACTTCGTTTTCCAGTTGAGTGATTCGCATGTCGCCGGCTTTCTCGGGACTCGCCGTTGCGCTCTCTTCGGGCCCAGTCCAGGCTTCCACATCACCGGAGAGCAGGTGCGCGTAGCGTGACTCCTTGGTTCCGGGCTGGCGCGGCAGCATTTTCACTAGCGGCGGCTCGCGCTGCATGAGCTTCTGCAACGCCGACTGCACATCAGAAAGCTCTTCAAAGCGGAACATCCGTTCGGTACGGCCGCGGAGCTCGCCGGGAGTCTGTGGTCCGCGAAGCAACAGTACGTCCATGATGGCTTCTTCCGCACGGGTGAAATTGAAGACTTCCTGAATGCGGTGCTCGTACTTGGTGACGCGGCTGTCAGCTCCGCTCGCGGGCCCGGCAAGGCGCTTCTGCTGGAGAGTGTAGAGCGCATCGCGGACGGTGTTTTCGTCGAGGTTCATTACCGGATCGCGATTGTTCTTCTGGTTGCAGGCGTTCACCAGCGCGTTCAGCGAAAGCGGATAGTAATCCGGTGTGGTGATTTCCTTTTCGATCAAAGCGCCCAAGACCCGCACCTCAACCTCAGAAAGCACGATTTCCATGCGAGCAAGCATAGCAAAGAGCCGCGGGGAGTGAGGTTTGCGGTGTTCGCATCCGGACAACCGGTTTCGCAAGCGGACATCAACGCATGATTCAGTTGTAACTCGGCTTGTGTTTTCAGCAACTTGGCTTTTATGGTGCGGGCAAGAGAACTGCATAGTTTTTTCTCAGGAGCGACTATGAACGGGCTGCTGCAAGACGTGAAGTACGGTTTCCGCATGTTGAGAAGGAATCCGGGATTTACTGCTCTGGCTTTGCTGGCACTGGGGCTTGGGATTGGCGCCAATACTGCGCTTTTCAGCGTCGTCTATGGTGTCCTGCTGAAGCCGTTGCCTTACGCTCAAGGCAAAGAACTCGTCGTATTGCAGCAGGACTTCCGCAAAGCCAATGCGACCAACGTCGGCTTTTCAGTAAAGGAGATTCAGGACTACCGAGGGCAGTCCAAGTCGCTGGCCCAGGTTGAGGAGTACCACCAGATGTCCTTCATCCTGCTGGACGGCCAGGAGCCCCAGGAAGTGCACACTGGAGTGGTTTCAGCGCACTTCTTTGATCTGCTTGGGGTTAAGCCCTATCTCGGGCGGCTGTTCCGGACATCCGACGACGTGCCCGGCGCGGATGCCGTGCTCGTCCTCAGCTACGGCTACTGGAAAACGCGGTACGGAGGCGATCCTTCGATCGTGGGCCGCCACTTCCGCATGAACGACAAGGTGCACACCGTAATCGGCGTGCTGCCGCCCGTGCCGCAATATCCGCGCGAAAACGATGTTTACATGACCACGGTTGCGTGCCCGTTCCGCTCGTCTCCCATGATGATTGAGGGCCGCAGCCATCACATGATGCAGCTATTTGGCCGCCTCAAACCCGGCGCGGACGTAACCAGCGGCAATGCCGACGTCGCGATGATTGCTTCGCGCCTGCAGAAGATGTACCCCGCGGATTACCCGGAACGCGCCGGATACATGGCATCCATGAATGGGCTACGGGACCAGTTGACACAGCGAGTGCGTCCCATGCTTCTGGTGTTGCTGGCAATGGCCGGACTCGTGCTCCTGATTGCCTGCGCCAATGTGGCCAATCTCGCGCTTGCCCGCATGATGCGCCGCGAGCAGGAGATGGCGGTCCGCACCGCGTTGGGCGCTAATCGTGCGCGCCTGGTTCGGCAGTTACTCACGGAAAGCACGCTTCTGAGCCTGGCCGGAGGCGCACTCGGGTTGTTGCTGGCGTCAGAGTGCGTTCAATTGCTGGCGACCTTCATTGCCCGTTTTACGACGCGGGCGGCAGAGGTCGCGATCGATACGCGTGTCCTGCTGTTCACGCTGGGAGTCTCCCTGCTCACCGGGCTGATTTTCGGTTCCATTCCTGCATTCTCGCAGAAGCTGATCCTGGTGAACTCGCTCAAGGAGAGCGGCGCGTCCACGGCCAAGCGCAGTCGCTTCCAGATGCGGAATCTTCTCGTCATGGGGCAGGTGGCACTCAGCTTCATGCTTTTGATCGGCGCAGGCCTGATGATCCGCAGCTTTATCCGATTGCAGCGCGTAAATGCCGGCTACAACGCCGATAACGTTCTCACTGTCAACGTGCCATTTAATTTCAGCAAATATCAGAACAATCGTGACGTGGTCTCGTTTTTTGATCGCGTTGAGGCCAAGCTGGAACATACGCCGGGAGTCTTGGCGGTCGGTGTGAACAGCGGAGCGCCGCTAGCGCCTGGGCGTCCTTCCAATCAGTCGTTCATCATCGAGGGGAGGCCTGCGCTGGGGCCACATGAGACACCTCCCACCGCCGACCTAAACGTGGTCACGCCGGATGCGTTCAAATTGCTGGGAGTTCCGTTGGTTGCAGGCAGGTTCTTTACTGACCACGACAACGATGGCAGCCCTCAGGTGGTCATCATCAGCCAATCGCTGGAGCATCATTATTTTCCGAATGAAGATCCCCTCAACAAACGAGTTTCCGGCGATAACGGGCAGCACTGGGCAACCATTGTGGGCGTTGTGGGCGACGTGAAGTATTACGGTCTGGACAAAGAGCCGCTCGCCACTGCCTACCAGCCGTTGGCCCAGTCTCCGAACGGAAGTACGCTCTTGGTGAAGACGCAATCCGATCCCTTGAGTTACCTGAAGCAGGTGCGCGACGCGGTGTATTCGGTGGATCCGGAGCAGCCCGTCAACAACGCCAAGACACTCGATGAATTGCGGGGAGACACTTTGATCCAGACACGTCTTACGGCGGCGCTCCTGGCGCTGTTTGCTGCACTTGCCCTGGCCATTGCTGCTACGGGGCTGAGCGGCGTTACCGCGCTGCTGGTGAGCCAGCGCACACGCGAGATCGGCATCCGTATGGCCCTGGGCGCAAAACGAGCCGACGTTTTGAAGATGGTGCTGAGCCAGTCCATGACCGCGATCGGTACCGGGCTGGCTGCGGGCTTGCTGGGTGCGTTGGCGGGCGTTCACCTTATGAAAGCCTTGCTCTACAAGACAAGCGTCGTTGATCCAGTGACGTTCCTCGGAGTGGCTGTGGTGCTTTCCGCAGTGGCTCTGGTCGCAAGCTATCTGCCGGCGCGGCGCGCTACGCAGGTGGATCCCCTGGTTGCGCTCAGAACGGAATGATTGGGCGCTTATTGTAGGATTCATCCCATCCTGCAACGCGAGTAGCTGGAGGGATTTCTCGCCCAAAATCCGGCCGAATGCGAGATAATAGGTTTGCTTATGGATGTACAAAACAATACAGTCCTGCCCACCCGGGCAGAGACTCGCATTCTTCAAGTGCTCTGGGAGTTGGGCCAGGCCACGGTTGAGGGAGTCATCAACCACCCCAGCCTTTCTCCGCGTCCGAACTACAAGACCACGCAGACGATTCTCCGAATCATGGAAGAGAAGGGTCTGGTGCGCCACGAAAACCGAGGCAGAGTGTTCGTCTTCGCGCCTTGCGTCACCAAGGAGCAGGTGGGAAGACTTTCCGTGCAAACCCTGCTGCGTCAAAACTTCGGCGGCTCGCCGACCGAGCTTTTGGTAAACCTTCTTGAGGCGGGTTCCGTGAAGGAAGCTGAATTGGAACAACTCGAGGCCTTGATTCGCAAGTACCGCCTGCAAAAAGTGGGAACGCCGGCTTAAACCTGGCGAAGTTCTGACATCGATGCACCCCCAACCGTACCTCCAGTTTACGGGCGTGTTCCTGACTTTCTGGTTCAGGATCGCCGTGCTCTGTATCTTGTGCGTCTGCGTCGCCCGTCTGCTTCGCCGGCCACAACACCGGTTCCTGCTGTGGGCGACATTCTTAGCGGGCTCGGTGGCTTACTGGGCGGACATTCTGCTCAGCGTGGCAAAGGTGGGATTGGCACGATCTCTGCCCGAAACCTCGCTTGCGGTGCACCCTGCGGCGCGTATTGAACGGGTTCTGGTTGCCGCGGGCCCCGCAGCCCTGATTGAAAAAGGCGTGGCGGTCTGTGCGTTCGTATATATCGCCATCCTCGTCTTTCTCTTCGCCCGCAGACTCGTGAAAACTCATCGCTTGCGAACGCTGCTGCGGTTCGGCGTTCCGCCGAATCCCGCTCTCGCTGAGGCCGTGAACTCGCTGTGCCGGGAACTTGGGGTCAAGCGTTGCAATCTCATGGTGCTTCCGGCGATGATCTCCCCAGGAACGGTCTACTGGCGGAATCCCTGTATTCTGCTGCCTGAGAGCTGCTCTGAATCCGCTGCGCCCGATTTGATCGACGTCCTGCGCCACGAACTGGTCCACATTGTTCGTCGCGACTATCTCGTCTCCGCGCTGACCGACGCGGCATGCGCCCTGTTATTTTTCCATCCTGCGGTTTGGTTTGCTCGCAAGAAAATGCGACTGGAGCGTGAACTGGCCTGCGATCTGGCTGTGGTCGAGGCCCGGCCGGAACACCGTGCCGATTATGCCGATAACCTCGCCCGGTTTATGCGCCTGAGAATGATTGTTCCGTCGCAGCCGTCTCCGGGCATTGATTTTGCCGATTCCGCGTCGGTTCTTGGTACCCGCATACGCTCGATTTTGGCCGAACCGCGCAAAACTCCGTGGTGGAGAAATCTCTCTGCTGCGGCGGCAGGAGCGTTTTGCCTGCTGATTTTCGTCCGCTGCGCTCCGGCTCTTTCTTTGGAATTTGATCTCAATAACGAGAGGATTGCTACGAAAACCGTCGTCGCGCCTGAGAGCCTGATGCAGCCGGAATCCAGGCACGCTGCCAGGCGTCACGAAGGTGCTCGTCATACCAAGGTCGCCGCTGTCGCAGCGGATTCTTCCCATAGCTATCCCGATACGCTGACCACGTTGCCCTTACGCGAGACTCGGTCGGTTGATGCCAACCCGCCGGAGTCCCTTGATTCGCAGTCCACCATGTTTGCCAACGACGAAGATTCGCTGCCGTTGTGGGCTGAATCCCAGAACCACAGCAAACGTTCCAGGATTGCGACGGTTCGCGATGTCGTCCTTGCGACGGCAGGAGGGATCGCCCTGGGGGATCATGACGGGCGTAGCGAGCGCGGCGGCCATGGACATAAGCTCAGCCATTGATTCTCTTCTTCCCCGAAAGCTGAAACTGTTCTAAGAGGCTAGAATGAAATCGTGCAGCTCCGCGTCATTAACCTGATTTATCTCGGTCAGGTGGACTATGCCACCGGGCTGGAGCTTCAGCGCACCGTCGTTCACCTCGTCAAAGAAGGACGCATTGGTCATACTCTGCTCTTGCTGGAACACCCTCCTGTCATCACTTTGGGACGCAATGCCGGACTGCAGAATGTGGTTGCTTCACCGGATTTCCTGGCCGGCAAAGGCATTGAGTTGTTTGAAACTGATCGCGGCGGCGACGTGACATTTCACGGTCCGGGACAGCTCGTCGGATATCCGATTTTTGATCTACGGGCATTTACCCCGCGGATTGGAGCCGTGGAGTTCGTGCGTAAGGTGGAGGAGGCGCTAATCCGCACCTGCGGTGATCTTGGCGTTCCAACACAGCGCGTCCGCGGATTTACGGGAGTCTGGACGCAAGATGAGCCGCCGGCGAAAATCGCTGCCATCGGCGTACACATCTCACGCGCGGTGACTTCCCACGGGTTTGCCTTGAACGTGACCACTGATCTCGATTACTTCAAGCTGATTGTTCCCTGCGGAATTGCTGACAAGCCGGTGACCTCGCTGGCGCAGGAGATGCAGCACAGCTTCGCAGGCCGTGACAAGAAAGTCCCCGGTCTGGAAGAAATGGCGGAGCTTGCCTCGCGGAACTTTGGCCGGGTGTTTGAGGCGCAGACACTCTGGCTGGAGTCTCTGGATTCGCTGCTACAGGCCGCGCCTGAGAACCAGGACACACCGGCTCGGCCACCGAGCCAACTGCGCAAGTTAGCAGGCGAAGAAGATATACATTTGGCCTGATCGAGTCAGAGCCGGAATAGTCATTTATCGAATTCGCGTTTTCTCCTCCTCCAACTCACACCGCCGTTTCTCTCATCTGAATAAGAATCGAGGGTATTGCTCATGTCCCATGTGGACCGAAAGCCCTATCTTGAGGCCCGGCAGCAGATCAGCAAAGCCGGCACGGTGAACTTCTGGTTCAGTCGCTTTGCTTCACGGGCTGCCCAGTTCGTCGGCCATCCTTACGTGTTCTTCTCTGCCTTGGCAATTCTGGTGCTTTGGGGGCTCACAGGCCCTTACTTCCACTATTCCGACACTTGGCAACTGGTGATCAACACAGGAACCAGCGTGGTTACGTTCCTGGTGGTCTTCTTGATTCAGAACACCCAGAACCGCGACGCCAAGGCGCTGCACCTGAAACTGGACGAACTGATTCGGTCGCATCATCCGGCCAGCGACGATCTTATTGATATCGAAAAGCTTTCCGACGAAGAACTGGAGGCGTTGGAGAAGCGTTACGAAGCGATTCGCAAGCAATGCCAAGCACGGCGCGAGCAGAAAGCAAAATCGGCAGCCTAATCTCCATTCTGGCGAAAAGAGCACGGACGCGCAATGCCGTTATAAACTGGTATGCGTCCCATGAGCACTCGGTCCAAGACATCTAAACCCGCCGCGCAAAAGCGGTTTCCTGATTCCAATCTATCCAACGGCGCAACGTCATCGAATGGCCGGCCGGCAAGCAAAGCGTCGGCAAAGACTCCGCCCGTCCGCGTCAACCAATACGGTATTCCAGACTGGCGTCTGGAGCGGCCGGAATTTGAAGTTGTAGAAGTCACCAGCGGTCCGGAAGTGCATTACGAAATTCGCGGCGAGCTGAATACTCCGGTTCCGTCTATTCGCGACTCGAAATATCTCAGCAAAGAGCAGTGCCTGGAACTCTACCGCTGGATGGTGATGAACCGGCGCATGGAAGTAGCGCTTGAGAACCTTTACAAGCAGAGCCAGGTGGTCGGGGGCGTTTACTTTGGCCTCGGACAGGAAGCGTGCTCGTGTGCTTCCGCTTATGCGCTCGGCCCGGAGGACTGGTTTGCTCCCATGATCCGCAACCAGGGCGCGCAGCTTGTTCGCGGCTTTCACGCGCGCGACATCATGATGCAGTACATGGCCAAGTCCGGCTCGCCAACGCATGGGAAAGATGGCACCTCGCACTACGGCGACATCGAGAAGCGCCACATGGTTTCTCCCATTTCCATGCTGGGTGACCTGCTGCCGGTGATGGCCGGGGTCTCGCTCGGCGCGCGGCTCCAGGGAAAAGAGTTGGCATGCCTCACCTGGATTGGCGATGGCGGCCAATCCACCGGTGTGAGCTATGAAGGCATCAACTTTGCAGCGGTTCGAAAGCTCGGTCTGTTGCTGATTATCGAGAGCAATCTCTGGGCTTACTCCACGCCTACTGAGTATCAGGTTGCGGTAAAGGACCTCGCTAATCGAGCTATCGGTTACGGGATGCCCGGACTGATCATCGACGGCACCGATGCCTGCCAGGTTTACGACGCGACCTTCGAAGCCGTGGAGCGTGCGCATCGCGGTGAAGGGCCAACGCTGATCGAAGCCAAACTGATGCGCATGAAAGGGCATGCCATTCACGACGCCGCAGCCTATGTCCCCAAGGAGATGCACGAGTTCTGGCGCAAGCGCGATCCTATTGATCGTTTTGAAAAGTACTTGCTGGAAAAGAAGTGGATCACGCCGCAGCAGAGCCGGGAGATGTTGGCTGAGGTGGAGAAGGAGATCGAGGCCGAGCGCGAATTCGCGGTGAACTCTCCCATGCCTGAGCCGCATACGGCGGCTGAAGGCGTCTACTGCGAGGGCTGCCACACCGTGAAGCCGAAATACGGCATGCCGCAGAAGGCGCGCAGAAGCGAAGGCAAGCTGAAGGAGAGCGAGGCAGCCATTCACTTCAAATAGCAATTAGCAACTGGCAATTAGCAATTAGTTAAATCTTACAGAATTTGGTTTCGCCAATTGCCAATTGCTAATTACTAATTGCTCACATGGCCCAAGCAACTTATCTCGAAGCAATCCGCCAGGGACTCTGGGAAGAGATGGAATCCGATCCCAGTGTCTTCTGTATTGGCGAAGACATCGGCATCTACGGTGGCGCGTTCAAAGTGACGGATGGTTTCATCCATCACTTTGGTCCGCAGCGCGTGATTGACACGCCCATCGCGGAGTCCGCCATCGTCGGCGCGGCGTTTGGCGCAGCGCTTACAGGACTGCGCCCGGTAGCCGAGTTCCAGTTCATGGACTTCATCGGGTGCGCCTTCAATCAAATCGTAAACATGGTGGCGAAGTCGCATTATCGCTGGGGCGCGCCTGCTCCGCTGGTGTTGCGCGGGCCGGCAGGAGGCGGTGTACATGGCGGACCCTTCCATTCGCAAAATCCCGAGATGTATTTTGTCCACACGCCTGGGATGAAAGTAGTCGCGCCCGCGACTCCTTCCGACGCTAAGGGGCTAATCAAATCGGCCATTCGCGACAACAATCCCGTGCTCTTTCTGGAACACAAATTCCTCTATCGCCGGATCAAGGAAGAAGTGCCGGAGAACGGCCACATCATTCCAATTGGCAAGGCACGCATTCATCGCGAAGGGCGGGACCTGAGCATCATCACCTATGCCGCGATGGTCCACACTGCTCAGGAAGCGGCCGACATTCTCGCCAAGGAAGGAATCGAGGTCGAGATTCTTGATCTGCGGACCCTCTCTCCCCTCGATCGAGATGCCATCACGCAGACCGTGAAGAAGACCAGCAAGGTCATCCTTCTTCACGAAGACACGCGCACCGGAGGACTGGCCGGTGAGATTGCGGCCATCATCAACGAAGAAGCGTTCGATGATCTTGACGGCCCGATTGTGCGTATTACCTCGCTGGACACGCCGGTCCCTTTTTCGCCTCCGCTGGAGCACTACTTTCTACCCAAAGTCGAAGACGTGGTGCGCGAAGCACGAAAGCTGAAGGCCTACTAAACCGCCGAGTTACAGCGCCGCTGTGGCGATGCTACCTTGTGCCAACGCCTTCTCGCGCAGATAGAGGAACAATGGCAGCCCGCACGAACACCCAACAAGCAGGGTTGCCACCACAGGCAGCCACTTGCGTTGAAGACGAACTCGCGAGGCTTCGACGCGAATAAAGCAAAGCAGCACAACTGCGGAGATGAT
>DATEGH010000020.1:0-7507 GCA_035280185.1 Terriglobales bacterium | reverse complement strand
GTTCCGCCGCTCAGCGGATTGAAGTTGAAGGTCGACGAAAGTGGCTTGTTGGTGACCGAGGAAATCGCCGAAACCGACCATTTGTGCGCGTAGCGGCCCGGCAAATGCGACCATGGGCCGGTCCATAGGACCACGACAACGATCAGAATGATGTAAGGCAGCCAGGCGCGGAATGCGCCGCCGGCATCGAGCGAGCCGCCGCTGACTTTGTTGGATTGCGACGAACCGACAGTGCGCGACTCGACGACGGAACTCAAGGAAGCTTGCGCCGCCTCAGCCCTTGCCTGTGGCTCAGAAATGATCTTTCCGCCAAACGCCCGAATATTCTTCGGCTTCCACACCTTCACGAACAGGAACAGTACCCAGAACGAAACCAGAGCGCCGCTCAGATCGGGCAGATATGGTCCAAGGTAGTGCGCAACTGGCCATTGCCCGACGATATAAGAGAGCGACCCGACAATTGCCAGAGGCCAGGCTTCCACCAGGCCATCCCATCCGCTCACAAGATAGATGAGAACAAAGGGCGGCAGCAGCGCCAGCACGGCGACCATGTCACCGATGGAAGCTGAAAGCGCCAGCAGCGGAAGTCCGGTGACGGCTGCCAATGCCAGAACAGGTGAACCGAGGGCGCCATAAGAAACCGGAGCGTTGTTGGCGAGCGCAGCCACGCGAATGGCTTCGAGATCCACAATGCCCAGTCCAACCAGAATCGGCACCACCACGGCCCAGGGATAGCCAAAGCCCACCAAGCCTTCGAGCAGAGCGCCGAACGCCCAGGCAAGCATCAGCGTCTGAATGCGGACGTCAACCGTCGCCTGATTGACCATCCACGTTTTGAACCGGTCAAAATCGCCGGTTAGGACCAGCGTATTGAAGATCACCAGGCCCCAGAAGGTGATCCAGTCAATGGTCCAGCCACCCTGCAAGCCCCCATAAAAATATGACTTCAGGCTGCCGCCCACTGGCGCGTGCCAGCCCCAAACGGCAATCGCGATCGTAATAATTCCGGCGATGATGGTCGCCAGCCAGGCTGTCCAGCGAAGCACCGCGAGCATGAACAAGAGAGCCGCGAGCGGCACCAAGGCAAGCAGGATCGTTGTCCACATGCTTCCTGTAGGCGCCAGAATTTGATGAAATACACCCATACGCTTGCACCTCCAAAATTAAACTGCTTCGTTGAAAAGCGGCCTTCAAATGCGTGGCAGCATGTACGATTCCGCCTCGCCACTGGAATGCGAGTGATCCAGGCAAATGGATTGCGCGAATACTTTCTGCTCAGGCGGGCGTTCTGTCAAGTGTTCTGTTGAAAAAATATTCCTGCCTTGGTTCGTCCCGGTACGATACTTTCAGCCCTTCACGGCCCCAACGGTGAATCCGGCGATAAAACGGTCGAGGAAGAGGTTATAAAGAAATGCTATGGGCAGGCTGGCAATGAGGCAGGCCGCCATCAAGGACCCCCAATAATAAACATCACCGCGAATAAGGAAGATGGGAATTCCCACCCCGACCATCTGGTGCGCTTCGGTGGAAATAAACGTGAGCGCATAGACGAATTCCTGCGTCACCAGTGTGAAGGTGAAGATCACCACGGTCAGGATCCCGGAAATTGAAATCGGGACCACCAGACGCAAAAAAGCGCCGAAGCGCGTAAGGCCGTCCACCATGGCCGCATCTTCCAGATCGCGCGGAATGGATTTGAAGAAGCCCATCAGCAGCCAGATGGAAAAAGGAACGGTAAAGCTGGGATAAACAAGCACCAGGGACCAGATGGTGTCCTGCAACCCGAGGTCCGCCACAACCTTCGAGAGCGGGATAAACAGCAGTGTGGGAGGAATGAGATAGCTCAGGAAGATACCGATCCCCAGCCGCTGGCCCCAGCGCCCTGTCAAACGGGTAAGCGCATACGCCGCCGGAATTGAGAGCAGCAGTGTAATCGCGACAACGATCACGCCCACGAGCGCGGTATTCCCAAGCCAGCGCAGATACATGGTATGGCCAAAGAGAAAACGCAGATGGTCCAGCGTCGGTTTGGCATTGAAGATGAAAGGATTATTTCCAAGGTCGTAAAGGTCGCTGTTCTGCTTGAAGGTGGTGATGACCATCCAGTAGAACGGAAAAGCCAGCAACACGGCAAAGATCGCCAGAATGACGACCTTCAGCAGCGTCGGCCACCATGCACTGATCCCGGACCTGTGCATCACGCCACCTCCGCTCGATGAGCCATTCGCAGCATCAGCCAGGCAACGATCACCAGCAGCGGAACCAGGAACAACGAGACCGCCGCGCCTGCAGCAAGATCGCTGCCGAGAATTCCGGTGAAATAGGCATAAGAAGGCAGCACCTGAGTGGAATCGAACGGGCCTCCGGCGGTCAGGATATAAACCACCGTCATATCGGTAAAAGTGAAGATGATCCCGAACAGGACCGCCACATTGATGATCGGGAGCATCATGGGGATATTCACCTGAAACAGCGTGCGCCAGAATCCCGCGCCGTCAATCGCCGCAGCTTCGGGAATCTCACGAGGAATCGCTGTGAGCCCGGCCAGCATGATGACCGTAGAAAATGGCAGCAACCGCCAGCTATGCACCAGGATCACTGAAGCCATCGCCAGATGCGGTTCGCCCAGCCACATGGGCGCGCTGTACGGCTTGTAAAGGTGAACCGCAACCAGCACCCAATTGATAACGCTGTAAAGAGAATCCAAGATCCACTTCCAGCCGATTGCCCCGAGCGAAATAGGCGCGACCCATGGCAGCAGGATGAGAAATCGGAAAATGCCGCGCCCGCGAAACTTCTTTTCCAGCGCAATGGCAAGGATAGTGGACCCTACGATCACAATCACTTGAGAAAAGAACGTAAAGATAAACGAGTTCACCAGCGAGGTGCGGAAGCTGGGGCTTTGGATGATACTGCGGAAGTTCTCCAGGCCCACGAAATGCATTTCCGTGCTCCCGATGCGCACATCAGTAAATGCATAAATCACCGCCAGCACAAAAGGCGCGGCAAGAACTGCCAGCAGGTACAGAACTGCCGGCGCAAACATGGCGGCGCCCAAGAGCGGGCTTTCGGCTGCGCCCACAGACTTCACTTTTGCCCAGGTAAGCTGTTTTCCCGCTTCTTCGGCACCTGGCGATACCGGCGGCGCTTTCTCCGCTTCTGCCTGCGCATTTTCAACCGGCTCTATTGCCACGCGAGAGTCCTCGCTTCCACCTTCTTTTCCGTGGCACGATCAAAGAATTTCAAGCGACGTTCAGCAACGGCAAAATCGTAGGTTTTCCCGATTTCAAACTCATGACCGAAGAGCAACCGTGATACTGCTGTTTTGTTGTCGAAGCGACCGCCGATGAGCACACCGGCAAGGATCCATTCAGAACCCAGGTACTCAACATTCTCAACTCGAAACTTCAGCGGAATCTTGCCGCTGTCGCTAATGGCTTCAGCAGGGCGAAAATGCTCGGGCCGAAAGCCGACAGTTACGTCACTGTCCTCAATGAGATTCATCGGCGGGGAGCCGAGGAATGTGGCGACAAAGGTATCGGCAGGATCGTCGTAGACCGCAGTGGGAGTGCCAATCTGGCGAACATAACCATTTTGGAGCACCACAATGCGGTCCCCCATCGCCATAGCCTCAATCTGATCGTGTGTCACATAAATGGTGGTCGTGCCGATCCGCCGGTGGAAGCGCTCCAATTCTTCACGCGCGCTGGCGCGAAGCTTGGCATCAAGATTGGAAAGCGGTTCGTCCAACAGAAAGACCGAGGGCTCCCGCACGATGGCGCGTGCCAGGGCTACTCGCTGTCGCTCGCCGCCGGAAAGCTCCCGCGGCTTGCGCTGCAACAAATGATTGATTCCCAGCAAAGAGGCCGCCCATTGCACCTTCTGCTTGTGCAGCTCTTTTTTTACTTTCTGGGCCTTGAGAGGAAAAGCGATGTTCTTGTAAACACTGAGATGGGGATACAGAGCGTAGCTCTGGAAGACCATCGCAATACGGCGTTCACGCGGTGAAAGGTCGTTCACCACGCGCCCGCCAATCAGGATTTCGCCGGCCGTGGGTGTTTCCAGGCCAGCGATCATGCGCAAGAGAGTGGTCTTCCCCGAACCAGAAGGTCCGAGGAAGACCAGAAACTCGCCTTCGCGAGTCTCCAGATTTACATTGTTGACTGCTCCGAGCTCTCCTTCTTTAAAGACCTTGGTGACGTTCTTGGTTTGAACGACTGCCATCCATCCCCCGTGTTATTTCCACCTGGCGAAGATACGCTTGTACTCCTGCTCGGCGGCTTTGGCCGCGTTCTCCGGAGTTTCATCCCCGCGTGCCACCTTGGCAAACATGGTCGGAATAATCCAGGCCCGGAACGATTCGTCTATTGCAGCGGTAGCATAGCCCGGATAGCCGACGTTGGTCGCCCAATCCAGCACATTGCCCAGCACTTTGTACTTGTCTGGCGGAGTCGCGCGCGAATCATTCGAGATCTCCTTCTGAAGATCCGGGACGGTGCTGGGAAAGCACGGGAAGTTGTAGAACTGCCCTGCGGCAAACCCGTCGTGGAATGCATCAATGTAATCGATCAGGAACTGCTGCGCGCCTTCCTTGTTCTCGGCAAAGTTCCAGACCACGTAACAATCCATCACGTGCTCGGCCGCGATGCGTCGCACCGGCCCCTTGAGCGCCTGGGAGATCATGATATGGCTGTCAGTGGGCATGTGCTCGCGTTCGGTTTGCCGCGTGACGGAGATTGCATTGTCAATGAATGAGGTCTTGCCGGAAACCATGGCGCGATTGTTGGAAGACGGATCCCATGTAAACACTTCGGGAGTCATGGTTTCCTGGTAGAGCGCCTTGCAATATTTCAGCGCGTCGATGGTTTCCTTGGAGTTGATGGTCACGTTGCCGTGTTCATCCTGCTCCGCTCCGCCAAACGACCACAACATCGCCCGCAGGGCCATGCTTGAGTCCAGTTCCTGCGAGAGGCCAATCCCGACCGGATGGCCTGATTTGTCCTTGATTTTCTTGCCGCCATTGCGGAGATCGTCATAGGTATCTGGCCCATTCGGGAAACCGGCCTCAGCCCACCATTCTTTGTAGTAGTTGCCGGGATCGGGAACGTACGAATCGGAAAAAGCGAAGTACTTCTTCGACTTCGGATTGAAGGTTGACTTGTGTGCCAGATCAATCTTCTTGCCGTGTTTCTTCTCTACTTCCTGGTAGACATGCGTCATATCCAGGACCTGCGGCTCGAATGCGGCCGGTGGGGAAAGGAACATAAACAGGTCATGCCCCTTCTTGGCCGAAACTTCCGATGCCGCGCGCGCCGGCAACTCATTCAGGTTGATGTGGTCCACGGTCACATTTGTGCCGTGCTTTTCTCCCCACTGTTTGCAGAATGTGTTATCAAACCATTGGTCGTAAGCGGGAACAAAATGGCTCCACTGCGCAATTTTCAAAGTCTTCTGCTGCGCTGCCGCCCGCTCCGGAAAAAGAAACGCCGGTCCCATGGTTCCGGCGCCAATACCACCCACTCCGGCGATCTTGAGAAAATCTCGCCGGGATACACCTGTGCCCTTCTTTTCTTTATCTTTCATGAACTCCTCCTCAGTTCAGCGTGCACAACCGACTTCAGTTTTCCTTCTGCTAGACGATTAACGCTCTTCTCCGAACCTCTTGAGGTCTTCTGGTCCTTCTTTCACCACTGCTTTCTTGCTTCCCTGCACCATCACGCGGATTTGCTCGACCACGTCCGGATTCGCCAGCGTGGTCACGTCGCCCGTGTCGAGGTGGTTGGAAATCGCCGCCAGCACGCGCCGCATGATCTTACCGGAACGAGTCTTCGGCATGTCAGGAACCACATGCACTTTCCTGGGCCGCGCAATTTTACCAATCTGCGTTTCGATGGCTTCTGTGACTTTCTTCTCCACTCCGGCTGTTTGCGGGACTCCCGGCTTCAAGGACACGTAGACGTCAGGCACTCGTCCCTTCACTTCATCAGCCGCAGGGACGACCGCTGCCTCGGCCACTTCGTTGCAAGTGAGGCACGCGGATTCGAGTTCCTTCGTGCCCAGCCGGTGGCCGGCGACATTGATCACATCATCTACGCGGCCAAGGATACGGAAATAGCCATCCGGCGCCTGTACAGCGCCATCACCTGCGAAATAAGGCCAATCCCGCCAGTCTTTGCTGTTCTTGTTGCGGTTATATTTCTGGTAATACTGGCGCACGAAGCGCTCGCGGTCGCCCCAGACGGTCTGAAAAATTCCGGGCCAGGGATTGCGGATGCATATGTTCCCCGCCTTGCCGGAGCCCGGTTTCACCTCGTTGCCTTCTTCGTCGTAAATGGCAGGATAGATTCCCGGCACAGCGGGTCCCGCACTGCCCGGCTTCATGGGCTCAATCGCAGGCTTAGTGCTGCAGAGGAAGCCGCCGGTTTCAGTCTGCCACCATGTATCGACGATCACCGCCTCGCCTTTGCCTACAACTTCGTAGTACCACTTCCAGACTTCCGGTTCGATAGGCTCGCCGACCGTAGTCATGTGCTTGAAGTGATAATCGTATTTGGCAGGCTCGTCGGGACCGGCCTTGCGCAGCATGCGAATGGCAGTGGGCGAAGTATGGAAGATGTTCACGTCCAGGCGTTTGGCCACTCGCCACGGCCGGCCGGCATCAGGATAGTTGGGGACTCCCTCGTACAACACGCTCGTTGCGGCCAGAGCCAACGGTCCGTAAACGATATAAGAATGTCCGGTGATCCAGCCTATATCGGCCATGCACCAGTAGACGTCTTCAGGATGAATGTCCTGAATCCACTTGGAGGTGGCAGCGACGTAGGCCAGATATCCGCCCGTGCCGTGCTGGCAGCCTTTAGGACGCCCGGTGGTTCCGCTGGTGTACATCAGAAACAGCGGAGCTTCTGAAGGCATGGAAACGGGAGCTACCACCTGGCCACGATATTTCTTGAGCACTTCATCTACGAAGAAGTCCCGGCCCTGCACCATCGGCTTGGCGGAGTGATATTTTCCCGACACACGACGCCAGACCAGGACCTTCTCGACCTTATGCCCTTCTTTTTCCGAGGTCGCAACCGCGATGTCGGCTTTTTCTTTGTGATCGGTCATGTTGCCGCTGCGGTAATAGCCATCAATTGTGACCAGCACCTTGCTTCCCGAATCGGCGGCGCGCATGCCGCAAGCTTCGCCGCTGAATCCTCCAAAAACCACGGAATGGATGGCGCCGAGCCGGGCGCACGCCAGCATGGTTACCGCAAGCTCTGGAACCACCGGCATGTGAATGGTGACGCGATCGCCGGTCTTCACGCCAGCGAAGTCCCGCAGAAGCGCGGCCATCTCATTCACCCGGAAATAAAGGTCCTGATAAGTGATGGCCACCGGCGGCTCTTCTTCCGGCTCGCCAACAAAAATGAAGGCTGCCTTGTTCTTGTACTTCTCCAGGTGCCGGTCAACACAGTTGTACGCGACGTTGAGCGTGCCGCCGACAAACCATTTCCAGAACGGC
>DATEGH010000019.1:0-11455 GCA_035280185.1 Terriglobales bacterium | reverse complement strand
CTTTGGCGCCACCGAGAAGGGTGTGGAGAGGAATCTGCTCGCGTTTGGCGTTCAGGTCCCATAAAGCGATGTCAATTGCCGCGAGGGCGTTCGAGAGCACCACGCCGGGGCCGAGCGCATGAACGCTCTTTTTTAGGTGGTGGTGGATCTGCGTGATCCGTCGCGAGTCTTTGCCTTCGAGTTGGTGCAGCAGCTCGCGCTGAATCAGTTCGAGAATCGCCGTTCCGCCCTGGCCGATGGTGTAGCCGAACCCCAAACCGACGTTGTGTTCGGCGTCAGTGATGCGCACCATGGGCAGTTCGAGCGCGGAAAATTTCTGGATGGCATCGCCTTTAGGCGGGTCCACGGGAATGCGCACCAGAAACGCTTCAGCGTCCGTAATGGCCCAGGGCTGCGTGCGCGAGGTGATGGAGCGAATTCTCGAAGCGGGGCTCGATGCAGGCATGGTTTATATCGCCAAACGATTCACAGTGGACAGCAGCACACACGTCGGGAATGCAACGCACACTCTCTGTCTATGTTTGTGTGATGGCCGCGCAGAACGGTGGGATGCCGCGCGGAGGCGGCGCACATATAATGAGGCGTTCATGCCCGCACAAACTGTGTTTCAGGAGCCATTAAGCCGCGAAGTTGCGGACGGGCGCACGCGTTCGCGAAAACTTTATCTTGCGATTGTGGTGTTGGTCTGGGCGGTCGTTTATCTCGGAACCATTTTTCACCCGCCACTTGAAGACGATGCTGACACGGTGCACGCCGAAGCGGCGCGAGAGATGATGCTGAGCGGCGACTGGATCACCCTGCACATCAACGGCAGCTTCCGCTATCTGGAAAAAGCTCCGCTGATGTACTGGGGCACCGCCGCAAGCTTCGAAATTTTCGGCATGCACGATTGGTCCGCGCGGCTGCCGCTTGCGCTGGGCGTGCTGGCGCTGTTGTTGGTGGTGTATCGGTTGGGCCGTCGTGTGTACGGCGAGCGCGGAGGACTTTACTCGGCGCTGGCGATGGCCACCGGCTTTGGCCCGTTTGTCTTTACGCGCATTCTGATTCCTGACATGCTGGTTGCGCTGTGGATGGCGCTCGGCTTCGACTTTTTCCTCACGACTCTGGGCCAGGAGCGACCATCGCGCGCGGCCTGCTGGGGACTTGCCGCAACCATGGCGTTGAACGTCCTGACCAAAGGATTGATCGGCCTGGTTTTTCCGATTGCGACAATCTTCATCTTCCTTTTCTTCGCAGGAAATTTGCGGCACTTACTGAAGCTGCGGCTGCTCTCGAGCTTTGCGGTTTTCCTGCTGATCGGCGCGCCGTGGCACGTGCTGGCGGCAATCCGCAATCCGGCGCAGGGCGAAGCCAGAGGATTCTTGTGGTTCTACTTTGTTAACGAACATTTTCTCCGCTACCTGAACAAGCGTTTTCCTGCCGATTACGACACCGTCCCTCTTTGGCTCTTCTGGGGATTGATGCTGGTCTGGCTCATGCCCTGGACGGCGTTTTTTGTGCAAGCGCTGGCGCAGATTCCGGTGAGGTTTCGCGAGTGGCGCAGCGGACTCTCACGCAGGCGGCAAGGAACACTGCTGTTCGCGATCTGGATGTTCGTTGTGCTGCTCTTCTTCAGCTTCTCCAGCCGGCAGGAATACTACGTGATTCCCGGAGTTCCCGGGTTGGCATTGCTGCTGGGCGGCTGGCTGGCGCGCGAATCCGATTCTGTTCCCGACAGCGCGGAGCGCCGCACTGGTCGTGCTTCCGCGCTGGCACTTATGGCGATTGGGATTGCGGCATGTGTGGTGTGCGTAACGCTAGCTCTCAGGTCGCAGGCGCCGCCGGCGAATTACGACATTGCGGAACTGCTCAAGAAGAACCCGGAGGATTACGCGCTTTCCTTCGGACACTTTCTTGATCTCACGCCACAAGCGATGGGCGCATTCAAGATTCCGTTGCTGGTGACCGGCATCGCCTTCGCGCTCGGAAGCATTGCGAGCTGGGTGTTGCGGCGAAAGAACCGGGCTTTTGCGGGCAATCTCGCTCTGGTCGGGATGTCGGTTGCCCTTCTATTAGCGGCGCATCGCGGGTTGGAGATTTTCTCGCCGGTTCTCTCTTCCAAAGTGCTGGCGGAGAAGATTGAAATCAACTGGACGCCCGGAGCTGTGATTGAGGAGAACGGCGATTACGAATCGTTTTCCAGCGTGCAATACTACACAGACCACCAGACGAGAATTTTGAACGGACGCCGCAACAACATCTGGTACGGCTCAACCTTCCCGGATGCGCCGAAGATCTTCGACAATAACGAATCGTTCCAGAAGCTGTGGCAGAGCGGGACGACGGTCTTCCTGCTGACTGCGGAGGAGAGCACGCCACGTGAGGTCAGCGGCGCGCCCTATTGCCGGCTGAGCAAATGGGGCGGGAAGCTGCTACTCACCAATGCGCTGAAACTTTGTCCTGCTCCGGTCCTGGCCCGCTGAGAAGATTTTCGGCCGTGGCATGTGCGGGACGGATTTTGCCTTTTTCAAGAATAAAGATGTCGCCCCGCCAGTGGACCTTGTGGTCCATGAAGCTGGCGAACCAGACCCAGAAAGCCACCACGTCACGTAAGGGAAGCAGCCACAAGTTGCCCACGACGGCGCGATCATGGACGACGCGGACTCCTATCTGAAGCGCAACCGCGCCGCGCAGCAACAGTGAACAAGCAAGAACAATCCATGACCACCATGCTCCCGCGGAGAGCACGATTGCGAGGAGCGCCCACGGCACAGCAAAGGTCAGCAGCAGGCCGAAGTATCCGGCAGGGCGGGAGTCGCGAGTACTTCGCGCCCAGCGCAGTTGATGATCGAGAAACTGGCGGAAGGTGTAAGCCGGAAGATGAGTTTCCACGACCACATCGGCCAGCGCGACTTTGAATCCCGCCTGGGAAATGCGGCTGCCAAGCTCGAAATCGTCGGCCAGGTAATCCACCAAAGGCTCGAGCCCGCCAATGGCTTCGAGGGCGGTGCGGCTCATTGCCAGGGTTGATCCGAGAGCGAAGTGGATGCCGTCTTCAATTTGCCGGGCGACCAGAACTCCGGGAATAAATTCCGTGCTGATGCCAATGGATTCGAGCTTGGAGCCGAGCGTGGCGGCGGCAATTCCGCGATAAGGGCAGGTGACCATTCCCACGCGGGAGTCGGCGAATTCGGCCATCACGCGGCGCAGGTAATCGGGCGAGACGTAAATGTCGCTGTCATTCACCAGGACGTGCGCGTACCTGGCTTTGGGAAGCATCTGCACCAGGTTGCTGACCTTACGATTGTTGCCGAGGACCTGATCGCAGAGTACGAGCCGGATCTGGCATTGCGGGAACTCGCGTATGAGGCGTTGCACGGCTTCCGCGGCGGGATCGGTGGGATCACTCACTCCGAAAATGATTTCGTGCTCCGGATAATCCTGCATGCAATGACTGCGGAAGCTCTCATACATCTGGGGGTCCATCCCGCGCAGCGGTTTGAGGATGGAAACGGGAGGAGCAAACTTTTCCGCGGCTCGACGAGAGTCCGCTAGAAACGTGCGCGCGCTCCACAGGCAGAGAAGAAGGAATCCCATGCCGCATACTGCCAGCCCTGCCGCGAGCCAACTTAGGATCAGCACAATCACCGGTTAGAACTACCTATTCTATCCGCCGGAACTTAGGATGCGCGTGGGCGGTACTCAGCCTACGCAACGATGTAAATCTTATGCCCTTCAGATTTTACCCTGCCTGCTGGTTTCGCCGCGCATCAAAAACCGTTGGCACGCTGATGGTCGCCGAGTTGGGCCTGCTTGATTTATCCTCAATGGTCGCCATCAGTCTATGAAAGTCCTGGTCATCGGCAGTGGAGGGCGCGAGCATGCGCTGGTGTGGAAGCTGCGCCAGTCTCCGCGCGTGCAGCAGATTTACTGTCTGCCTGGCAATGCCGGAATCTGCCAGGAGGCCGCCTGCGTTCCCGGCGATCCCCGGCAGATTGAGTCGCTACTGGCTGCCGCTCACCAATTCCAGCCGGATGTGACGGTGGTGGGCCCTGAGCTGCCGCTCTCGCTCGGCGTGGTGGACGAATTCACCCGCCGCGGGCTGAAGATTTTTGGTCCCACACAGGCTGCGGCGCAGCTTGAAACCAGCAAGAGCTTTGCCAAGGAGTTCATGCAGCGCCATCAGATTCCTACGGCGCATTATGCGGTCTGCAATTCGGAAGATGAGTTGCGCAAATCACTGGGGCTCTTTTCCACGCCCGTGGTTCTCAAGGCCGATGGACTGGCCGCCGGCAAAGGAGTGGTGATCGCACAGACGCGCGAAGAGGCCCAGCGCGCCGCCGCTGAAATGTTTAGCGGCAAGCTGCTGGGCACGCCTGCGGGACGCGTGGTGCTGGAAGAATTTCTTGAAGGCGAGGAGCTTTCGTTTCTTGTGCTGAGTGACGGAGAGCGGGTCGCCCCCTTGGCGCCCTCGCAAGACCACAAACGCGTGGGCGAAGGCGATACCGGAGCCAATACCGGCGGGATGGGCGCGTACTCAGCCGATTCTCTGGCCGATCCGCAGATGACCGAGTGGTTGCTCCATCACGTAGCGCGGCCTGTGGTGGCGGGAATGAAGTCGGAAGGCGTGGCCTATCGCGGCATCCTTTATTGCGGACTGATGATGACCGCGCGTGGCCCGATGGTGCTGGAGTTCAACTGCCGCTTTGGCGATCCGGAAACGCAGGCGGTCCTCATGCGCCTGGAAAGCGATTTACTGGAGGCGATCGAGGCCGTGATCGAAGGGCGCGTGAGCGATGGAGTGTTCCGCTGGTCGAAAGACGCTTCGTGTTGCGTGGTGATTGCGTCCGGCGGGTATCCCGGCAGCTTCGTTTCCGGCAAACCGATTTCCGGCCTGGAGCGCGCGGCAGAGATGAAAAACGTGAAAGTATTTCACGCGGGAACCACCGGGCATGATGGCAAGTTCTTTACCAGCGGCGGGCGCGTGCTGGGCGTAACGGCGCGCGCTCCGCAATTGAGCGCAGCGATTGCCAAAGCTTACGAGGCGGCAGCGCTGGTCCAGTTTGAAGACATGTATTACCGCAAAGACATTGGCGCTCGCGCACTGAAAGCTACTACTTAATGCAAGGACACTAGAGGAATGGCAGAAAATCCACTTGTAGCAATTGTGATGGGATCGGACTCCGATCTGGAAATCATGACCGAAGCCGCCAAGGCGCTGGAAGACTTTGGCATTGCTTATGAAATGGACGTGACCTCGGCGCATCGTTCGCCGGCGCGCACGGCCGAGTTTGCCCGCAACGCCGCGGGCAGAGGAATCAAGGCCATTATCGCGGGCGCAGGAGGCGCGGCGCATCTGGCTGGCGTGATTGCCGCCGAGACCACGCTGCCGGTGATCGGCGTGCCGATCCCGTCTACTTCGCTCAACGGCCTCGATTCGCTGCTTTCGGTGGTGCAGATGCCCGCCGGAATTCCGGTGGCAACCACGGCCATCGGCAAAGCGGGAGCGACCAACGCCGGGATTCTGGCCGCGCAGATCATCGGGCTGAGCAACTCTGCGGTGGGGGGCAAGCTGAAGGAATTGAAAGCGCGGCTGGCGAAAAGCGTGGAGGAGAAGTCGCAAAAGCTGCAGCAGATGCGGAAGAGGTAGCGCGAGGGTGGACGCGATTGCCGTAATTCCCGCACGCCTCGGCTCCACGCGGCTTGCGCGCAAGGTGCTGCGCGAGATCGCGGGCAAGCCGATGATCGAGCGCGTCTATGAGGCGGCGCGGCAATCGCCACTGTTGCGCGAGGTGATCATCGCCACGGATTCTGATGAGGTGATGCAGTTGGCGCGGGCGCATGGCTGGCGCGCGGAAATGACCTCGGGGGCGCACCGCAGCGGCACCGACCGCATGCACGAGGTTGCGCAGCGCGTCGCGGCGGAAGTCTACGTTAACATCCAGGGCGATCTGCCCACCGCGCGGCCAGAGCATATTGAAGCGCTGCTGCGGCCTATGCAACGCGGAGAAGTTCAGGTCTCAACCATCAAGACTCCCTGCCGGCCGGAAGAAGTGAATAATCCCAATGCAGTGAAGGTAGTTACCGACAAGAATGGCCGGGCGCTCTATTTCTCCCGATCGGCGATTCCTTTTGATCGCGACCAGCAAGGCAAGGCACAGTACTACAAACATCTCGGTATCTATGCCTACCGCAACGAAGCGCTGGACCGCTTCTGCCGGCTTCCTGAATCCAAACTGGAAGCTTCCGAGCGCCTGGAACAACTTCGATTGCTGGAGAACGGAATCGATATCTACGTGGAAGAGACGCCGTTCAACGTGGTGGAAGTAGATACGGAAGAAGATTTAAGAAGAGCGGACGAGATGCTGCGGCGGTGACCTGTTCCACAATCGTCGTGGGTCGGCGTTGCTACAGGTTCATGGATTAGTGTGCGGTTTTCTGATCATCTCAGTCTGCTGGTTTCAGCGCCGGATGCTCCTGATATAAAGGCTCCGAGAGGCCGAGATCCCACGCTTGCTCGAAGCGGCCGACTCGACGCAGCTTCTGCGCAAGGATGTTTGGTCCCCTCTGGGCAGGTAGGCTCTCCGTCAGTGTGACAAGACAGCAACCTTGGGCGGCACATCCCCTGGCTAAAACCACATGAACCGGAGAGAACGCGCCGCCCAAGATTGCTTGACCTGCTTTTTTTTCGCGTTGATGATCTTGTTGGGTTGGTTGCGGCTCAAGTGGAACCAAGGCTTCGAACACCAGTCCGATGCCCAGGTCCAGCTTGAGACCAACGCCAGGAGAGCTACTGGCCACGCAGGACGCCCGGCTCCCCAAAGCCAAGCTGAATCTCGTCAGCTTTGCGCTTCGTGCCCAGGCGCATAACATTGCGACCATAGGCGGCATTTACCATCAGGGCTGTCGCGGCGTACCAGGCGATAATGGCTGAAATGATGAATAGCCAGCCGGCGAGAATCCGCAATACTTCCACTCCCGCCAGTTCGCCGATGGCTGCGACGGTTGATCCTGCCGCAAGGAAACCTAGAACGGACGCCACTACTGACGATTCGGCTGCCGCGGCTACCGTTCCCGCCCAGGTGATTGCGGCCAGCACCACAAACCAGAATCCCAGGCCCTGGAAAGCTGCGCCGTTGGTCGGAACCGTGATCTTGCCCGCGGCCACAAGAATCCAGAGGACGCCAAAAGCCATCCAGAAGGATCCCCACATTCCATGCATGGCAGTAGCTACGCCGTCACGCGCTTTGTAGGCCCACATGCCGGCCAGGAACTGCGCCAGTCCGCCGAAGAAGGCCGCAAAGGGCCATAGAACCATGGAGGTTTGCGATGTGCCGAACCAGTGCGCCATGTGCGCGGCCACCATGAAGGTTGCGCCGGCAAAGCCGTAGAGGCCCAGGATGGAGGGCGCCGCAATCGGCTGCAAAGAAATTTGTGCCTGCGGACGGTCTGAAAGATTTTCCGGCATCTGCCGGATGGGTGTAACAGGAACACTGCTCATAAAACTTCACTCCTCACGGGCTCGCTGTAACACTCGAGCCCTGTCACCGATGCTGCCGTGACACAGGCTGCAGGCCGGGCTCATTTGTATGTTTCAGGAGCTCTAAAGATTAGGAAGCTGGAAGCGTTCACTCCGTTGTCTTTTCTCAGGTAAATAAATATCGTACAACGATGCGGAAAATATTCTTGATACGTTCAAGTCGAGGCGTTCGGTGGGTCCCCGAAGCGTTCCCCAAGCTCATTATTGCTTGCCGGCTCCGACGGGCTGCTTCTTTTCTTCCAGTTGCGCCCGCGCCACAGGCACGGTGACTCGTCCGTTGGTGGTGCCGAGGAGGCCGGTGCTGAGGTCGCGTACTCCCAGACGGAGCACGTAACTTCCCGGAGGCAGCTCGATTATCTGGCGGCAGGGGTAATAGCTTTGCATCACCTTGGTAAACGTGTCGGGCTTGAGCGCTGAGGCGACGACGCCGCTGACGCTCTTCACGTATTTGCCTTTTTCTGTGAAGGCGGTGACCGCGCACTCTGCACGGGCATGGCGCAGGCCGGCATTGTCCTCGTCAAAGCTCATGGCGTGCGCGTCGATTCCGAAATTCACAACCACTGTGTTTTGAGCGGGCGCCGGCGGCACGATCACGCCGGCATGGAACAAGAGTGCGGTGGCTAATGGTGTGTCGAGCGACATGGCGTCACTGAAGATGGCCGTCTGCTGTTTTTGATTACGGGCGACGACAACTTTTGGATCCATGGCATAGTATCCGAGGCGGTAGCGCAGCTTGATTCCACCGCGATCTACTTTCACGCGAATCTTTCTGAACTTCCCATCCCATTTTTTGTTGCTGGGATAATAGGCCAGAGTGTAATAAGTGGAGCCATCATCAAAACTGTGGCGGATGGCGCCATCGATGTCGTTGCGGTTGTAAGTCGCTCTTCCGCCGGTGCGCTCGGCGAGGTCTTCCATGCTTCCGTGCGCTGCCTGGAGCGCTGCCGATTCGCTGCTCATCGCTGAACCTAGCCGGGCGCCGGTGAGCGAGCGTCCGAACTGATCACGGCCGGTGCTGGCGGCGCTGAAGTATTGGGAAGCGACCAGCCCCCGGGCATCGACAGGGTAGACCGCGATCTGCGCATCCGTCATCTCTGTGGCGGCGGCCGCAATCTCCGGACCGTAATTTCGCGATCCAGTGAAGACATTGCGGAGTTCCATATCAGGATCAATGTTGAGGGGAAACGCCTCTGAGACCCAGACGAGATTTTTGCGTCCGGGATAGCCGGCAAGCTGCCGAGCCATCAGACTCATCGCCGTTAGCGTGTAGGCAATGCGGAGATCGGTTTGCGTGGCCGTTCGCTCCTGCTCAAACGACATCATGGCATCGAGAACGCTCGCGGGCAGCATTCCCGAATCCGCCACGCCGGGAGGGAGAAGTTCCTCAGGAGGACCGCCCGCAGGGTTGTCGAGTAGTGGGGAAGAAGAAGATTTCAGTTTGCGGACCACATTTTTCAAAACCGAACGGTCAGTGGTGAAGTCCTGAAGCAGCCGCAGCTTTGGCCCTGCCAGCGCATAGACGGCTACCGGACGGTCGTCCGGCATGCGGTCAAGATAGCGGATCATCTGGTCGCGCACATAGGCCTGGTTGGGCAGCGTGGTGTTGAGCCCGTCGAGCAGAATTACGTTCAATGCTCCGTCCGGCCGATAGCTGGGGATATTGGAATAGATGTTGGACGGAAGGTTCTCTTTTACCTGGGCGGGAGGGATAGACGCATCCTGATGTTTCGGCTGTTGAAAACTGAAGACCTTGACGGCCTGGTCTTTTCCGTCTTCGAGAATGGAGAAATCAGACTGGTTCAGGCCAGTTACCGGCTCTCCTTTCTTGTCGGTGGCGACGACATCGACGACAACCAAGCGCGTGACTGCCTTCAACACAGAAGCAGATTCATAAATTCGCTGCTGTTGCTGCGACGGTTTGGACGCCTGGGTGGCCGGAGCGGAGTTAGGATTCGCGCCGTTCGTCTGAGCTGCAGTAGCGGAAGAAGGATGCTGGTCACCTTGTGGCGGGGTAGTTTGGGCGTGGAGCAAGACTGCAATTGAAAGCAAAACTATGATGGCCAGGACATAGTGGAAAGGTGGTTCTACTCTGCTCATGGCTGGTAATGCTGAAGCAGAGGGGTAAGAATGTCAATACGGCGGAGGGCGGAAGCCAACAGACAAGTTGCCTCGCTCCGGTTGTCAGAAAACGGCCCGTCGTCCCCGGTTTCCGCCTGTTCCCGGTTTTCCCCCGAGCACTGGAAATTGCCACCGTTGGTCTTTCCGGGCATGGGCGAGATCATCAGGTTGCCCCATGCGTCGATGGAGTAGTTCTCGGCCGTGATGCGGCCTTCGGCATCGTAAGTCCAGGCGGCGGAGCCTGAGCCGTCAGTCATGCTGGTCTGCCGGCCGATTCGTTGTGAAGGATCAGGCCATTGGCACGCGTTCCTTTGCAAACGCGATAAATCAAGGATGATATGATCTTCAGAACAGAGCAGTCAAGGTACTGCGTTACTTTGGATCAGCCTCTACCTTGATAGTCACCCGGTTTGAGGAAACAGTTCCGTCCTCTCGTGTCCAAGCGGGCAAGTGAAAGCTCATGCTCGCCGGGATCGGACTGTGATACTCGATCGTCAGCTCATAAGTGCCCTTCTTCTCTATATTAAGCTGAGACAATTTAGACATAAGCACTACGCCATAAATGTGGTTGGGCAGAAGCTCTATGAATTCATCTTTAGAAACTGGCGGAGGCGGCAGACTATCCGCAATGATTGTCTGCTGCAAATCTCTACCCGATAACATATCTTTCATCCACAGCGACAGGCTGGCGGATTCGCCCCATTCAATGGGGGCATAGATATATAACGGAGAGGCTGATGTATTTGTAAGCAACACTCTGATATTGATCTCGTCTCTAATACCATAACGCGCTTTGTCTGTATCGAGGGAGACTTTCAAGGATAGTTTCTTGTGATCCATATCATCAGTCCTAGATTCATTGGGCGAAGACTGCCCTACGATCCTATTGGTTATTACAGCCGCACACAACAAGCTGCATAGGGCCCAAGCCGCACGTTCAGAGAATCTCAGGCGCGGGTGTCTCATTTCATTCCTCCAAATTTTCAATAAGGCGAGGTGTTGTATAGTGTATGAGTGTCATTTCTAATGTAATTCAACTCGGCCGGCGTGAGGCCAAACTTGGCCCCAACGCGTAACTGAAACTGATCGGCCTCGTGCTCTAGTCTCGCCGCAGTTTGTCTGTTATAAACTTCGCCGCGCTGGTACTGAGTAACGTGATATGCATCATGTGCAATTGTTGATGCGATCCAGGCTGTCGAGCTACCCTTAGCCATGACATAGGTAGATCTAAGATTGTAGGTTCCACTCTTCACATCTACTCCGGTGCGCTTGGTGTCATCGATCGTTATTGTCTTCACATTGTGAATCGTCTTTACATCTGAGGGTGTCAGCTTGTCAGCATGCTGATTGATGTCGCGAATTGCTGCATCTAAACGGTCCCGGATAGCTACTTGTTCTTTTCCGGTTCCGCCGGTTATTGTTACCTGAATCTTCTGCCCAAGAATATTGGCTGTGAACTGCAACTGTTTTGCGGCTGCGCCTTGGGTCTGCTGGGCCAATTGTTGTTGTTGCTGTTCCGGATCTACCGGTGAAGTGCCATTTCCGACGCCGTCTCCGCAGCATGCGCCCAGGGGTGTCAGATGGCCGTCCAGATCGGGCAGCGTGGTCGGATTATTCAGCGCGTATTCGTACAAATTTAGGCTCTGCGGATTGTCCATGTTGGCGTATGGAACAGGCGTGGGATCGGCGGACCAATCCGGAGTCGGCCACCTGCCCATGGTGCTTGCGTAGTATCTGGCGCCGAAATTGTCCAGCCCAGATTCGGTATCGCGCTCTTTGCCGTTGAATTTGTAATGATTGGCTCCCGTGCTGGCGATG
>DATEGH010000018.1:0-6554 GCA_035280185.1 Terriglobales bacterium | reverse complement strand
CTCGTCCGCATCCATTCGCAGTGTCTTACCGGCGACGTCTTCGGCTCGCTGCGCTGCGACTGCCGGCAGCAACTCGAGATGGCTTTGCAGATGATTGCTCAATCCGGTTCGGGAGTCCTGATATACGAACAGCAGGAAGGGCGGGGAATTGGCTTGATGCCCAAGCTCCAGGCCTACGAACTGCAAGATAATGGACTCGATACCGTCCAGGCCAACGAACAACTTGGCTTCAAGGCCGACCATCGCGAGTTCCAGCTTCCCGGAGAAATACTGAAATCGCTCGGACTGAAGCAGATTCGCCTGCTCTCCAATAATCCGCAGAAGGTCGCCGCAGTCGAGGCCGCCGGAATCCAGGTGACCGAGCGTGTGCCTTGCGAAGTCGAACCACACGCCGCATCCGAACGTTACCTCAATACCAAGCGGGAAAAACTCGGACATCTGTTTACGAAGTAGCAGTTAGCAATTGGCAACTAGCACTTAGCCTTTAGCCGTGAGCCTTTAGCTTTTCCGTCACTCAGTCCTGAGCAGAACTGAGGAACTGACAGGCTAAGTGCTAAAGGCTACTTCGTTCCTTCGTGCCCTTTGTGGTTAACATCTTCAACACTTTTCTTTTCCTGGCCGACGGCAGCTCCATCAACCCTGATTTCACCAGCGCACGATAAACATCTCCGGCTTCAGGAATACGAGCCAGTTCGCGCAGGTGCCGGCGAATGGTTTCGAGATCTCCGCGCTTGATCGGGCCACTGAACGCCGCTGCGGCTCCGCCCGCGAAGTAATTTCGTAACGTTTGTTCCAGAATTGGGCGCATCACTTTGCGCGTCTGCACCGGATTCAATCCCGCGCCACGTCCCACCCTCTCTGCCGTCACTAGCGTTGCCACCAGCATGGGCGACGAGAACGATCCCAAGGCGTGATACAGAACTTTGTTCTCTTTCCGAATCTCGAATACCTCGCCTCCCACATCACGAGCAATTTGCTTAGCTACAGCGACAGCAGCTTTGTCTCCTTCCACGGCAAAAGGAATACCACTCATCTCCGGCGTGCTGCCAGGAACGAACGTCATCATGGGATGAAGAGATGCACTGTAGGCTCCTGCACGTTTCAGCGGCTCTAGAACATCACTCGTCAGCGCACCACTCGAATGGAACACCGACTTGCCTTTCCACTTCCCGCTCTTTGCAAGGGCCTTCGCAGTCTCTCCCAAAGCATCGTCAGTGTGCAGCAGCCATATGAGGTGTGACTTCGGCTCAAACTCTTCTATCGCCTGAACCCGCGCTCCTACCTTTCGCGCCAATCTGCCCGCCCGTTTGCGTGACTCCATATTCGAGCGGGCAATCACTGCATCGATCACGTACCCTGCTTTTCGCAGTGCCGGTCCCAGCGCCTGCGCAAGATTCCCCGAGCCGATCAGCGTGATGGAAACCTTGGGGTTTTTCAGTGACATGGAGGAAGAAGCATTATCTCTCATCCCAATCGGGAGATCTGATCATCGGTCCATTCCTCCGATCGCCAGATCACCCGATTATTTACACTGTCCCCCATGCCCCGATCCCGCAAGAAGTCGTCTTCACCTGCCCGCGTGCTTTCCTCCCGCAAAGTATTTCAAGGCCGCGTCTTCAGTGTGGTCACGCAACAAGTTCAGGAGCCCGACGGCGTTCGCGTGCGGCGCGACATCGTCCAGCATCCCGGTTCCATCGTGATCCTCGCGCTCGACGACTCTGTCCGACGCCCGCGCGTCCTGCTGGAACGGCAATATCGTCATGCTGCCGGACAGCGCCTATGGGAGTTGCCGGCCGGAAGCCTCGAACCCGGAGAGAACAAGCTGGCCGCCGCCAAGCGCGAACTGCTGGAAGAGACCGGCTACACTGCGGCTAAGTGGGAACGGGCCCTCTTTTTCTACGTGAGTCCTGGCTTCCTCTCTGAGAGCATGCAGGTTTTCCTTGCCCGAGGGCTGCGCAAAGGCAAAGCGCAGCCCGAAGAAGATGAGCGCATTGCCGTGCGCTTCTTTCCGCTCTCTCAGGCAGTGAAAATGGCTATCACCGGCAAGATTCTCGATGCTAAGACCATCGCTCCTCTCCTCTGGCTGGAACGGAAGCTCCGCCGCGACGGAAATGCCCCTGACCGCTGAATCTCACAAAGAGCCGACGAGGCCATTCCTCCGCCATTACCTCCCGCCACGATTGACAACGCGTTTTCGCCGCGAGAAAATAGAGACAAGCCAAAGAAGCCAGGTATCCGACGTACGAACCGGGGGCAAGCAGTTCCGGGGCTTTGCGTCCCTCCTAAGCAGTGGCAATATCCAATTTATCAAGCTGGTCCAGGCAGATAAGTGTCTTCCTTGGACGCTCGGAGTAAGAAAAGTGTCTCGAATTAAAGGTAAAGTCAAATGGTTCAATAACGCGAAGGGATTCGGTTTCATCGGCCGTGATGACGGTCCTGACGTGTTTGTTCACTACAGCGCCATCCAGTCCGAAGGCTACAAAAGCCTGCAGGAAGGCGATGACGTTGAGTTTGAGATCGTCCAGGGTCAGAAAGGTCCCCAGGCAGAAAACGTAACCAAAGATCAGGCAACTCAATAATCCAGCCCTAACGAGCTTTCAGTCGTGACATCGAAGCAAGCTGTCATAAATTGTGCGGTCCGGTGGGTCACGTAACCCGGCCGCTATCCTTCAGTCCTCGCCGAAACGAATCTTAGAGCCGTGGATTCGCGTTCATTACGGCTTCGGTTTGGCGAGCATGATGTCGTGTCTTGCCTGGCACTCTGCAGCAGGATCCACCATCGCCACGCCAGAGAGATCGTTCTTTGTCGCCCGGAACTCCAGCGGCGCGTTCTTGACCTTCGCCGGAATCCCGACGAATTTTCCTTTGCCCTGCTGATCGGTGTACACCCCCATATCCAGCTTGTGAAATCCGCCAAAGCCATAGGCGATGTGAACGTTGATCAACGCAGCAAAAATCGGCCTGCCGTCCGGGCCGGTTACCGTGAACTCGGCTGAGCAAGGCCCAGCCCCTCCATCGGTCAGGTATGGAACTGGCGTTTGAGCTGGAGTTGAAGATTGCTGGGCGGGATATCCGATTACCGGGACAGTAAGCAACACAAGAGCGCAGAGAAGTATGTTTCTCATAAATGCCGGATTATAAATCCTGCGCTCCTCGATTATTGCATTCAGCCTCGGTCAGCTCACGCGCTTACTTCCCAGCAATAGCCTTCCTCACCGTGCTGCGAGAGATCCAATCCCTGAATCTCGTGGTCTTCAGGAACGCGAATCCCCACAATCACGTCAACAACTTTCAGGATCAGCAGAGTTCCTGCAACCGCCAGGCCCGCGGCAATTCCGACTCCAACCAGTTGATTCATGATCTGGTGCGCATTGCCCTCAAGCGCGCCAGAAGCCAGCACGTTTCCTCTCGCGTCTTTGAAGATCGGATTGATCGTGCTTGAGGCGAATACGCCCGTCAGCACTGCCCCGATCGTTCCGCCTGCCCCGTGGACGCCGAATGCATCCAGCGTGTCGTCATACCCAAACCAGACTTTCACTTTCGCCACCATCAGGAAGCAGAAGACTCCGGCAATTGCGCCGATCACCAGCGCAGCCATCGGACCAACGTATCCCGCCGCCGGCGTAATCGCCACCAGCCCGGCCACTCCGCCGGATATTGCGCCAAGAGCGCTCGGTTTGCCATTGCAGAGCCACTCCGCTGAACTCCATCCCATCACGGCAGCGGCCGCTGCAAAGTGCGTGGCTACGAATGCGCTCGTCGCCAGCGCGCCAGCACCCAGCGCGCTCCCCGCGTTGAATCCAAACCATCCCACCCACAACATGCACGCGCCGATAAAGCTGAGCACAACGCTGTGCGGTCGCATCGGTTCTTGCGGATAACCAATCCTTCGGCCCAGATATAGTGCGCAGACCAGCGCCGATACTCCCGATGTGATGTGAACCACGGTCCCGCCGGCGAAGTCGAGCATCGGGAAACGCCCACCCAAAGCGGCGTTCAGCAAGCCTCCTTTGCCCCACACCATGTGTGCCATCGGACTGTAGACCAGCGCCGACCACAGCACCGTGAACAGCACCATGGCGCTGAACTTCATCCGCTCGGCAAACGCTCCCGCTATCAGCGCCGGCGTGATGATGGCAAACATCAACTGGTAAATCATGAACGTCTGCGCCGGAATGGTCGCCGCGTAGTCAGGATCGGGCGCCGCGCCCACGCCGCGCAGCACCGCATTCTGCCACCCCCCGATGAAGCCATTTCCCGCGCCAAAGCTCAGGCTGTAACCGAACAGTCCCCAGACGATGGTCACCACCGCCATCATGGCAAAGCTCTGCATCATGGTGGCCAGAACATTCTTTCTGCGCACCAGTCCGCCGTAGAAGAGCGCGAGCCCGGGACCGGTCATCATTAGCACCAGCGCCGTGCTCATCAGCATCCAGGCATTGTCCGCCGAACTCTTCGACTCGGCTACCTGATGCTCCAGCCGGAGCAATTCCTCATTATGGGCTTGTGCGCTGGGAGTTGATGCCGCAGGAATCTGGGCCAGACACGGCTGAACGAACAAAAATAATGCGCTGATACAACAGGCGGCCGCCAGTTTGCTCATAGCACCTTCCATGATCGAAGTTGTGGCTGGGCTGAGCACACTGTATCCAGAGTTGCTTCTGGCGAGAAATTCAAAATTTTTATGGCGGGGATAAATTCAGCTCGTACCGGGTCGACGTTCGCGGCGGCTTCAACGGCCTCAACTTCAGATTTGGGAACCATGGAAGATCCTGAAGGAATTCATTTGGGAATCATGAACTGCAACGCGCCGTGATTGATGGAGCCCTGGATGGAAAACACGTGACGCAATTGACCGACCTGATGCAGATTGCCGCGTGGAATGCGCGGACAAAGGCGAGCAGGAAAGAGGAAAAATAAGCGGTCGCAAGCACGTTGGTCTTCGCGCGTCTTACTTTGCTGCGGGATCAGCGCTGCTAACCCTGTGAGTTCCTGACCGTCTCTCCCTTAGTCACCAGGGGACGCCGCCTTCTTGAAAATCGCGTCGGCGTATCATGTTTTCACGTTCAAACCAAAGCTGAGGGAACTATGCTTTCAAAAAAATTTGCTGCCGTACTGCTGTTCTGCTGCACGTTCGCGTTGGCGCAGAGTCCTTCCAACACTCCCGCGGCTCCGAACTCGAATCCCCAACTGCCGAAGCTGGAGCATCTGAGCGCAGACCAGGTGAATCCTCAAGTGGATCCCTGCTCCGACTTCTACCAGTACTCGTGCAGCAAGTTCTTCGCGGCAAATCCTATACCTCCTGACCGCGCCACCTGGGGCGTGATTGGCCCGCTCTCGCTCTGGAATGAAGTCACGCTGCGCCAGGTGCTGGAGGGGGCCGCGGCCAAGAAGCAGGACCGCTCGGCCAACGAACAGAAGATCGGCGACTACTGGACCAGTTGCATGGACGAAAGCAAGATCGATGCTTCGGCGCCGCAGGAATTGAAGACAGAACTGAAGCGCATTGACGGGTTGAAGAGCAAGCCGCAGCTGGCGGAGGAAATCGCGCACCTGCACATGACGGTCGGCAGCGCGTGGCAGGGCAGCGATGCGGCGACCTTCGCTCCCATGTTTGGCTTCGGTTCTTCGCCCGACCTGGATAATGCCACACAGATCATTGCCGAGCTTGATCAAGGCGGCTTTAGCATGCCCGGTCGCGAGTTTTATTCCAACACGGATGCCAAATCCGTAAACATTCGCAACAAGTACGTAACGCACGTTACGAACATGTTCAAGCTGATGGGCGAGCCGGAGGCGCAGGCGAAAAACGACGCCGCAACCGTGCTGGCCATGGAAACCGAATTCGCCAAATCGGCCATGGACATTGTCAAGCGGCGCGACCCCAGAAACATCAACAACAAGATGACTCTGGCGCAGGTGGAAAAACTCGCGCCGGCCTTCGCCTGGAAGCAGTATCTCGCCGCGGTGCACGCTCCCGCAGCGCCGAAATACATTGTGACTTCTCCTGACTTTTTCCGCACCTTGAACCAGATGATTCAGCAGCACCCGCTGAGCCACTGGAAAACGTATCTGCGGTGGCAACTGGTGCATCAGTCGGCGCCATACTTGAGCCGTCCTTTTGTGGATGAGAACTTCAGCTTCTTTGCTCATACGTTGTTCGGTGTGCCTCAGCTTTCGCCGCGCTGGCGCCGCTGCGTCCACAGCACTGACAATGCGCTGGGCGAAGCGCTTGGACAGGCTTACGTGCAGCGGGCGTTTCCGCCGGAGAGCAAGGAGCGCGTCTTGAAGATGGTGAACAACATTGAAGATGCGCTCAACCGCGACGTCACTCAGATCACGTGGATGACGCCGCAAACCAAAGAGCAGGCCAAAGCCAAGCTGCACATGATCCTGGATAAGATCGGCTATCCCGACCACTGGCGCGACTATTCGGCGCTCCAGATCACGCCTGACAGCTATCTCGACTACGTGCATCGCGCAACGGCCTTCGAGTTCAACCGGCAATTACAGAAGATCGGCAAGCCGCTGGACCGCCAGGAATGGCAGATGAC
>DATEGH010000017.1:0-2226 GCA_035280185.1 Terriglobales bacterium | reverse complement strand
GCAATAGGAGTAAGCGGATTCTTGATTTCATGGGCTACCCGGCGCGCTACTTCCCGCCAGGCTGCCTGCTTTTGGCCCTTTAGCAAGTCGGATAGATCCTCAAGCACGACGACGTAACCGGAGCGCTCGCCCTGATGCCTCAACGTGGCGACGGTGACGGCTACGTTCAGGGTTCCACGCGGCAGTTGAATTTCCATCTGGCTGTTGGTCATTCCCATGCGCTCGCCACGGCGGAGCAGGGGCTCGAAATCCTCGAGAACTTCGGGAGGAAAAACCTCCGACAAAGACGCCCCCATCAGAATCTGCGGTACGGCGTAGTGACCGGCGTCGGGGTGGAACATGCGCAGCAGGGCCTGATTGACGTGGGTGACACGGCGGCTGGCGTCAAGGGAGAGCACGCCGGTCGGAATGTTCTCGAGAATCGTCTCCATGTGCCGGCGGCGTTGATTGAGTTCGGTATTGGCAGCGCTTAAGTCGCGAGTGGAGGCTTCCAGTTGCTTGCGGCTGCCTTCCAGATCTTCCGCCATGCGGTTGAAGGAGCGCACCAGATCGCCGATTTCGTCCGCGGAACTCACGTTCACGCGATAGTCGAGGCGTCCGCGAGAAATAGCCTGGGTGGCTTCCGCCAGCGCAGATAGCGGGCGCGTAACGATCTTGGACAGGAACAGGGCCAGCCAGGTAGTGACGAACAGCACGCTCATGGTGAGCAGAAGCAGCAGGCCCATGTAAGTGCGGCGCACCACCCGGCGTTCGCGCGCCAGGTCGTAATAGCGTTTTTGGCTGGCCTCCACTTGATGAACCGTCTGCGAGAATTCGCGGGGCAGCGGGATCGCCACCAGGATCAAGCCTTCGCCCGCCGCAGGAGCGCTCCCCAGCGTGTAATCCGTTTGCCCCCAGGTAAATTGCGCCGGGCGTCCTGCCTGTGCATCAGCGAGCGGGAGAGTCCCCTTCAGTACAGCCCAGGGCGCGGGGGCATTGAAGCTGGCTTCTTCGTTTCCATCATGCACCGCCAGCGCAAAGCCGCCTTGTAGAGTGGTTTCGTGCTGCTGAAACTCCGTCACCGCACCCGAAAATCCGTGTCCGGAAAAAGCGCGCTCGACCTCGGGCGAAGCCGCGATCGAAAAAGCCTCGGCTCGTGCATTCTGCATCGCGTAGACAGCCAGCAGCGTGGCCATGGCGTGCGTGTCCGCTCGTACTTCTTCCACGGGGGTCGAGAACCATTTATCAATCGAGCGGTTCATCAATCCATAAGCAAACCAATACATCACTACCACGGGAAGCGATGACAGCAGCAGCGCGCCGGCAACCATGCGGGTGCGAAATTTCGAGCCTAATACTCCCAGGCGCCGTTCCGCGAAAAGCTTCAGCAGATTGCGCATCAGGACAAAAGTGAGGGCAACGAAGAGCAGGAAAATCAGGGCCGACAGTGCCGCGAACACGACTATGTCTTGATTGTTGCCGGGATGCAGGAAGTTCAGGTCAAAGGCTGTTTCCGAAACCAGAATGGCGAGAAGCAGAAATACCGATACGGACAGCAGGATGATCACCTGCTTGCGGTAGGAGGTCTTCGATCGGATTGAGCCCGATTCTTCCACTGGCTATTGCCCTGGTGTATGCCCCGATAGCCGCCCGCCCGAGGCTGCAAGCCATTATAGATGCGGGCAGATGGGGCTGCGCTGCAGGAACCGGCAGGGTCAACCCTGGTCAATAGCCGCGATCAACTCACTTCAGGGTGATAGAGGTTCACCAAGGGAGGTCTTGTGTTGAGTCACGTGCTCTCGCGTTGAGAGTGTCTCCCGGATTGCGTAGTAGGCCGGCTTGGGTTTGTAGCTTCGATCGAACGGCAGCGCGGCGCCGTGCGTACCGTGGGAATGCGATACGATCCAGGAATATTTATCGGTAAATCCCCAGGTCTGGATCGCCGTACACCCGCGGTTTTGCATGCAGGCCCGTACGATGCGCCTGTACATGTCAGCCTGAGCCTGCAGATCTTCCGCGCGCGCTTGGCCGGCGGAGTCGGTAGGCAAGGCGACATCGAGCTCGGTGATGTGGACCTGCAGGCCCAAAGCGGTCAGGCGTGCAATGTTCGATGCGACGGCATCGGTGTCGAAGTGGGCGTCTGAAATGTGCATTTGCAGGCCAACTCCGTCGATCGGAACGCCGCGCTGCTTGAAATCCTTCAGCATGGCGTAGATCGCATCCGATTTGCGGTTCAAAACTTCGCCG
>DATEGH010000016.1:0-15925 GCA_035280185.1 Terriglobales bacterium | reverse complement strand
GAGCGCAGTTGCCACTGCGGCGCAAGCAAGTAGGTTTGGCGCAGATATGCCCTGATGAGCGCATATAGCAGGCAGGAGTTCAGCGCTCCAAGTCAGGACGGCGTGCGCTCTTCGCTAGGCGGAGCGTCTCTGCTGCGTGATCTCGACCAGGTAGAGTTCCACTCCGTTGGGATCGTTGAAGTGAACAGCCAGAACCTGCCCGTCGTCCACAATGTCCGAAGTGAATTGAACGCCTCTGGATTTCATTTCTGAATACCTGGCGTGAATGGAGTCAGGCACCTGTATGCCAATCGACATTTTGCCTGCCGGTGACTTTGCCGAAGCGGGATGCAAGCCAATCTTCAGGCCATCGTTGTTGGTGAGGATAGCGAACTCGTTGCCGAAGCGGTTCAGCAGTTGCATGCCTGCAACTTCGGTGTAGAACTTGAGAGATTCGTCCATGTTGGCGACGAAGATCGTGAGCATATTGCGCCTCCTTTTAGGAACCTGTAGATGCAGCGTACGATAGCGCGTTTCCGCGGAATAGAAAAGCTCGCTCGACTTTGCTTCGGAAATGTCACCCTACGAATCATGTGAAGGTGGTGAAGAGTCAGTGACACGGCTTGACGTTCCCAAGTCGGATGCGATCGTCGTAGGCTCGGGGCCAAACGGGCTCGCAGCCGCGATCAGGTTGGCTCAGGCGGGACGTTCTGTCACCGTGGTTGAAGCTGCCGAGACTCCGGGCGGCGGCGTTCGTTCGGCTGAGCTTACCCTGCCGGGATTTGTGCATGACGTTTGCTCGTCGGTATTTCCCATGGTCGTGTGCTCGCCTTATTTGCGGACGCTGCCACTGAAAGACCACGGCGTGGATTGGGTGTTTCCGCAGATCCCGCTGGCCCATCCGTTTGACGATGGCACGGCGGCAGTGATGCACCACTCAGCTCAGGAAACTGCGGCGGGACTTCGAGCGGATGAAGCTGCCTATCAAGCGCTGATCGGACAAATGACGCCGCGAGCGAAAGAGCTGTTTGCCTCGATTCTGGCGCCGTTGCGGTTACCGAAGCATCCGTTTCTCTTGGCCGGATTTGGGTTGAAGGGGGTCCGTTCCGCGCGCACCTTGGCGCGCAGCTACTTCCGCACGGAACCTGCTCAGGCGCTATTTGCCGGGATCGCCGGGCACGCTATGCTGCCGCTGGAAATGCTCACCAGCGCTGCACCCGCCCTGGCATTGGCGGTCGCAGCGCACGCTGAGGGATGGCCTTTCGCCAGAGGCGGCTCGCAGAACCTGACTCGTGCTCTGGTGTCGCTACTGCGCTCGTTGGGTGGAGAGGTGATCACCGGGTGCGAGGTACAGTCGCTCGATCAGTTGCCACAGGCGCGCGCCGTCTTGTTAGATGTGACTCCGCGGCAGCTTCTGCGGATTGCAGGCGACCGCCTGCCTTCGAGCTATCGGCGCAAGCTGGAGCGCTTCCGATACGGCATGGGCGTATTCAAGATGGATTGGGCGCTGAGTGAGTCGGTCCCGTGGCGAACTCCGGAATGCCGCCAGGCAGGGACGCTGCACCTTGGCGGAACGATGGACGAGATCAGCCGCTCAGAACGCACGGTTTGGCAGGGAAGAATCAGTGAACGGCCCTTTATTATCCTTGCGCAGCCCACGGTCAGTGATCCCAGCCGTGCGCCGGCGGGAAAGCACACTGCCTGGGGATATTGCCACGTGCCTAATGGATTCAGCGGAAGTGTGGTTGAGCAGATGGAACGCCAGATTGAGCGATTCGCGTCCGGCTTTCGCGACTGCGTTCTGGCCCGTTCGGTGATGTCCCCGGCAGACTTTGAGCGCCACAACCCGAATCTGGTGGGCGGTGACATCGCCGGGGGCGCTCCGGTTCCAAGCCAGTTGTTCTTTCGCCCGACTGCAAGCATGTATCGCGTTCCGGCGGCAGGTGTGTTCCTTTGCTCATCCTCGACTCCGCCTGCTCCAGGCGTTCACGGGATGTGCGGATATTTTGCAGCGGAAGCCGCGCTGGCCAGCGCCCTGAGTTAGGGTGGAAAGCCTATATCAGCGGCGATGAGGCAATACACTTGAATATTAGGACAAATTTTTTGTTCCACAATGCTGTCCGAGGATGTCTAAGAGAGTACATAGCAAGCTGGCCGGTATAAAAATAAGAAAATTAGAAGCAAAGAGCGCGAGCAAGCGCTCTCCAGGAGCAGGAATGGCTGGTAGTTTGGATAAGATGGGTTTGAAATTGTCTCTCGCCGGCATTGGTTTGCTGTGGCTGTGCATTGGGTGCGGAGGCGGCGGCGCAACAGCCGGTCTGCCCGGAGGTGGAGGAACCACTCCCAGTTCCACTCCCACACCTACACCCACACCGGTTCCTACGGCTGCCATTGTCTCGCTGAAAGTCGCTGATGCCGTGGTACCGCCGGGAGGAATCTATCAATATCAACTGCTGCTGACCGAGCCTAAGCCTATCGGCAACGGCAGCACGCGTCCCGGGGTTCCTGCTGGTCCGCGCGGCCCAGTGCGCGGTCTTGCCGTGCTGGCTCCCCGTGGCGTTGCCATCAACGATGCTTCGGGGCAAGCTTCGGGAGTGGCCGTGGTCGCTCCGGACGGCACTATCACCGTAAAACTTACGTCGCCTTTGCCTAACCTCACGCTGGGAACCGACATCAGTTATCCCCTGTTCACCATGACCATGCCGGTGAACGCCACAACTACTCCCGGCCAGGTGTTCCCGGTGACCTTGGATGGAACCAATTCGTTCTTCTTGGATTCGGCCGGAAAACAGTACACGCAGGAGATCGCGAATGGAACGCTGACCATCGGAGGAGCGGGAGATCAATCCATTACCGACGTGATACCCGGCGGTGGACTGTTGCAGGACCGAAGTTCGGTCAGAGTTCTGGGAGTGGGGTTCACGCCCAATACGCGCATCACCATCGAAGGAACCAACATCTTTTTCCCGGATGACACTGTCTTTGTCAATTCAGGAGAAATTGATGTCAAGCTCTGTAACGGAACCGTAGATCCTGCCGCGACGACCTGCCCGAACACAGGCGCGAGCTTCCAACTGGATGGCGAGCGCGTCCGCGCCATCAACAAGGACAACAACAAGGTCATCGAATACTTTTCCTATATGCGGACCGTGGATGCACCGGGCAGTTCTGGGAATACTCTGGTGGCCGAAGTTCACCCCATGTTTTCGCGCAAGACATTTAATATGGCGACCTTGCCTTATGTCACCGACGCAACACATTTCACGGGATTGGCGTTGCAGAATCCCGGCGCGGTCGACTCAACCGTCCTGATTGAAATGCTGAATGGAAATGGCGCCGCGCTCGAATCTACAACGATCGTGCTCCCCGCAGGTACCAAGATCGTGCGCGATATAAGAGATTGGTTCACCATCCCCTTTGGGCCTCAGGAGGTCACTGTGCGCGCGAGCGTAACCACTGGCCCCACGCTCCAGATGCTCGGATTGCTGGGTGATTCCGCAGGCGGCACAGTAACCCCTGTAACCGTCACAGGCCAATAGTTTTCCGCAACAAAAAGAAGCGGCCGGAAGAGGCCGCTTTGCGTTTTGGTTCAACCAAAACCCGTCAATTCTCAGGCGGTGTAGAAGTGCTCGGCGGATTGTTGGACGTCGGCGGAGTATTGGTCGTCGGAGTTGTCGGCGTTCCCGATGGAGGCAGATTGCTCCCCGGTGTACAAGGGGTTGTTGTCGTGCCCGCTGTTCCGGCTGTTCCTGTGGTTCCGGCGCTGCCTGGATTCGTTGTGCCCGCAGTGGTCGAGGGTGAAGTCTGAGTTCCCATTCCAGTTGTTGAAGTTGTTCCGCTGCCGGCTGTCGAACTGGTGGTGCTGCCAACTCCGGTCGTGCTCCCCGACGTGCTGCAGGGTCCGGCAATCGTGCCGGTAGTTCCTGATATTCCCGGAGCGCCAGTTGCTGGTGCACCTGTCCCGGTTGTGGGACTGGTTCCCATGCTGCCGCTAGTTGAGGGCATCGGAGTGGTGGTTTGGGAAGGCGTCGTTGTTGTGGTTGTGGTCTGAGAAGGAGTTGTTGCTGTGCTCTGCGATGGTGTGGTAGTTGTGGTTTGCGAAGGCGTTGTGGTGGTCCCGGTCGCGGTAGGTGTTCCAGGCGTAGCAGCAGGAGTTCCCTGAGTAGCGCTGGGATTGCCGCTGGTTACCGCGCCGCCAGGAGCTGTCCCTGTTGTTGCTCCTGCCGCGGTTCCGGTCTGTGTTCCTGTCGAACCTGTTCCTGTGGGTGTCTGTGCTGCAGCCACTCCCACGGCCAGAGCGAATGCAAATCCAGTAAGCAAGCTCTTGCGCATGCGTCCTCCATGCTGTTTCGATTGAAAAACTGCCTTAACTTGTTTGATGCGCTGCCGGTTTCGTTGAGATGGCGCTACAACTAAAACGGAAAAGTACGGTCCCGCTGGGTCAGGATTGCGGCGAAGCAGCGACACTTGAGTCAATTTCCAGGGTTTACCGTAAAATACGGAAGTCTCCACTGTAAGTTGCTGCTGGTTCCTGTATTCTCAACTGCGCGCCGGCACGCCTGCTCAGGCGATGATGCTGGACCAGGAGCGAAGTTGAACATTTATTGGGAGCGATTTTGAATCCGGTGAAATCTTTCATCTGCGCACTATCTTTTTATCTTGCGGCACTCTTGTTTTGCCTTCTGGTGTTCCCGCACTTCTCGGCGGCACAGCAGACCGACCAGCAGCAACAAACGGACCAGGAGCAGAGCCAAACCTCCAGTGAATTGTCGGCGGACGAGATCATACAAATCCTGCAGGAAAATCCGGATGTGCTGGCTGACGCGAAAGCACAGATTGCCGGTCAGCTTCAGGACCGCGGCTACGCCGTCACCGAGAAGGACATCACCGACGAAAAACTCTTCAGCCAAATCCGCTCCAATGATCAAGTTCGCCAGACCATGAGCGATGAGCTTCAGAAGCGCGGGTTTGGCACGCCGCAGGAAGCGGAACCGCAGGAAACTTCCCCGACTCCCCAACGCCCACGAACCAATGCGGGGCAAGGGACGCCCGCGACGGCTGGTACAGCAACAAACGGCAGTGGAGGCCGGAATGCGCCTGGAGCAGGTTCAGCACAGACTGCCGCCCGGAATCCGATGCAGAGCCAGTATCCACTGCGCGATCTGCCCGCCATGCGTGATCTTTATACTCAGGCGCTGAATCCTCAGGTCACCATCGAGCGCTTCGGAGCAGCATTGTTCCGCAACAGCGTAGCAACCGCGGCCAAGAGCACGCTACGCACACAACTCGATATTCCGGTAGGCCCTGATTACGTCATCGGGCCGGGCGATCAGCTCGTGGTTGACTATTGGGGACGGACCACGCAGCACTTGCAGCTTACGGTGGATCGCGAAGGCCGCGTGCTGTTGCCCGAGGCCGGCGGAGTGATCGTTGCCGGACGCACATTGGCTGATGCTCAACAGATCATCCAGAAGATGCTGTCGCGGCAGTTCCGCGACATCACAGTGGACGTGAGTCTCGGAAAGTTACGTACCGTCCGTGTTTACGTCGTGGGCGACGTAAAGAATCCTGGCGCTTACGACATCAGTTCGCTTTCCACGGCATTGAGCGCACTGATCGTCGCCGGCGGTCCGACCGACACCGGATCCTACCGCACCGTGAATCACTACCGCGGCAGGAAGCTGCTGGAAGAAGTGGATCTCTATGAATTGATGCTGAAGGGAGTCACTTCAGGCGAGATCCACCTGGAATCGGGAGATAGTGTTCAGGTCCCTACCGCGGGCCCGCAAGTCACGGTTGAGGGCTCCGTACGTCGTCCTGCAATTTACGAACTGCGCAAAGAAGAGACCTTGGATCAAGTACTCGATCTGGCCGGCGGCATTCCAGTTACCGGCGAACTGGACAACGTGAAAGTCGAACGCATTGCCGCTCACGAGCGCAAGGAGATGTTGAACATCAACCTGCCGCAATCTGGTGATGATACCGTGCGCCAGGCTTTCAAGCGCGTGGAAATTAAAGACGGCGATACCATCACAGTGGCGCCGATTCTTCCTTATACAAATCAGGCCGTCTACCTTCAAGGCCATGTCTTTCGTCCAGGCAAGTATCCTTATAAGGAGGGTCTGAAGGTTACCGACCTGATCGGTTCGTTCAACGATCTTCTTCCTGAGCCCGCTGACCGCGCGGAGATTATCCGGCTGCATCCGCCAGACTACAATCCTGCGGTAATCGCATTCAATATTCGCGACGTGCTGGAAAAGCATGCTGCCGCGCCCAGCCTTGAGCCGTTTGACACCATCCGGGTCTACGGACGTTACGAAGCCGATGCGCCGAAGGTCTCGATTTTTGGCCAGGTGCTTCGTCCCGGCGAGTACCCGCTGTCCGAGGGGATGACAACGGCGCAACTCGTGCGTCTTGCCGGTGGTTTCACGCGGAGCGCTTTTCGCGAGCAGGCGGACCTCTCCAGTTATCAGGTAGTGAACGGAGAAAAAGTGGAACTCGATCATCGGCTGGTGCCGATCGGCCGCGCACTTGGCGGCGAGGCTGACACCGATGTTCTGCTCAAACCGGGCGATGTGCTTACCATCAGCCAGATTGGCGGCTGGGAGGACATTGGAGGTGCTGTTGGCGTTACGGGGCAGGTGCTTCATCCCGGCCGTTATGGCATTCAAAGTGGCGAACGGCTCAGCTCCGTCCTCCGCCGCGCCGGCGGCTTTACCTCGGAAGCATATCCTTACGGTGCAATTCTCGAGCGCGCCGCCGTACGTGAGTTCTCCGCCAGAACGCGCGAAGATCTGATCGCGCGTCTTCAAGGAGGAAATGCAGCGCCGCGCACCACCGCACGTCCCACGAGTCTTGCGCCGGCGTCCGCGTCCGCGGGCATGTCGTCACAGAACAAGCAACTCGTGGAACGGCTGAAGCAAATCCAGCCCAGCGGAAGAATGGTGATCCACATCACTGGCGACTTCTCAAAATGGGAAAAGACTGCCGCGAATATTGAGCTGCGTCCGGGCGACACGCTGTTCATTCCCAAGCGGCCAAACTTTGTAATGGTCGCCGGCCAGGTTTACAGTCCGCTGGCAATTACCTACGGCAAAGGGAAGAGCGCCGGCTGGTATCTCAACCAGGCAGGCGGTCCCACAACTCTCGCCGACAAAAAGAACATCTTCGTCATCCGTGCCGATGGCACCGTCATCGGGCGGGGATCCCACTCGTGGTGGTCAGGCAGCGTAATGGGAGCGGTGTTGCAGCCCGGAGACACCGTCTACGTTCCCGATAAAGTCAGCGGCGGTAATGCGTTCTTCCGCAATATTGGCCAGACGGTGCAACTGCTTTCTGGCGCAGCTGTGGCTGTCAGCGTCATCAGGACCTTCTAAGGAGAATTCGTTGCTCAAAAAGGGACAGCGGCAGCTTCTGATCGCAGTTCTTCTTGTTTCATCGGCGGCGTCCGGCGTCTTCGGCCAAACTACCACTCAGCTTTCGCCACAGAAACCTATTGTCGATGCCAATAGCGAACACCCGGCCAGCGCCGTCCCGACGGTGTTTGCCGCTAATGTTCTGCGTGACCAAAAGCAAATCTGGACCGCCCCATTCAAGGCGCGGATCGAGGATCTGAATTGGCTGGTGCCGGTGGCGGGAGTGACGGCGGGGTTGATCAATGCGGATGCCGAACTATCATCGCGCATCGACACGAGCGGAACTTTCGCCCGCCACGCCAGCACGATCTCAAACGGTGGCGTGGCGCTGGCTATCGGTGGAGCTGGTAGCCTCTATCTCCTCGGCAAGTGGAGGAGTGACGACCATCAACGAGAAACGGGAATTGTCGGCGTGGAAGCCGCTACGGACGGCCTCATTGTTACTGAGGCTCTCAAAATAGTCACACAAAGGCAGCGTCCAACCGATGGAGCGGGGACCGGCATGTTTTACCAAACTGGCTCGCTCTTGAACTCATCTTTCCCCTCGGCCCACTCCACCATTGCCTGGGCCGTTGCCAGCGCCGTCTCCCATGAGTATCCCGGGCTCTTTACCCAGGGGTTTACCTACACCGCCGCTACGGTTGTGAGTCTGGCGCGCGTCTATGGAAAAGACCATTTCCCCAGCGACGTTTTTGTCGGCGCTGTTGCTGGTTGGCTGATTGGGCGGGAGGTCTATTCATCGCATCACGGCCTTAGTCTCAACGCGGGCGGAGGCTGGGGTACCTTTCATCGCGACAGCACGTTACCCGAGAATCCTGTGCACCCGACCCCGTTCTCGCCGTATGTTCCTATGGACAGTTGGGTCTATGCGGCATTTGATCGCCTCGCTGCTATGGGAGCGACTCAGAGCGGATTCGCCAGCCAGCGGCCCTGGACTCGTCAGGAGTGCGCCCGTCTCATTGAAGAGGCGCAGATCTCCGTGGATGAGACCTCCGGAGACGAATCATCACGCCTCCTCGCTGCGCTCGGGCGGGAGTTCGCTGTGGAATTGCAGGGTGGAGATAGAGAGTACCTTAGCATTGATTCACTGTATGCGCGAACCCTCTCTACTTCCGGACCCGCGCTTACAGACGACTATCACTTCGGCCGGACCGTGGTGAACGACTTTGGCAGGCCCTATGAGCGAGGGACCAATGCCATCGCGGGAATTTCCGGCAGCGGTTCCGCTGGTTCGTTGGGCTTCTATGTGCGTGGAGAATATGAGCACGCTCCATCCGCCCCGCCAGTTCCTCAGGCCGTGCAGGACGCTATCCAGACTACTGATTTGAAACCACTCGAGCCAGCCCTCGCAATTCCGGGATTTAATCAGTTCCGTCTTCTCGATGGCTATGTGAGCCTGAACGTCAAGGGCTGGCAGGCTTCATTCGGAAAGCAGAATCTCTGGCTTGGACCCACTCAGGATCCCATGTTGTGGAGCAACAATGCGGAACCGATTTACATGTTCCGCGTGGACCAGACCGTGCCCAAGAAACTCCCCAGTCTGCTCAAATACCTGGGGCCTTATCGGATCGAGTTCTGGGAAGGCAAGCTGGCCGGGCACCATTTTGCGGCCACTCAGAGTTCGCTCGGAACAGTTGTGACGTTGGGACGAAGCCTCTCGCGCCAACCAATGGTAAACGGCGTTAAGGTTAATTTCAAACCAACTCCGAACTTCGATTTTGGTGTAGGAGCCACCGGTCTTTGGGGCGGACCTGATTTCCCCATTACACTCGGTTCCTTCCGCCATGCTGCGCTTTCCACCGGCAATGCCGTTGGCCGAGGACATGACCCTGGCGACCGCCGCTCCAGCTTCGACTTCAGCTATCGGATTCCCAAGCTGCGCAACCTGCTTACCTTGTACGAGGATTCCATGGTCGAAGACGAGATCTCGCCCATCGGCTATCCGCGGCGCGCCGCCCACGATGCTGGAATTTACCTGAGCCGGTTGCCCAAGCTCAGGCATATGGATTTTCGGGCCGAAGGAGCGTATACCAATCTCCCCGGTTTGTTCCAACTGCCGGGCGGAGGCTTCTTCTATTGGAACGTCCGTTATCTGGATGGCTATACCGTGAGAGGCAATATCATTGGCGATGCGACGGTCGGCAGACAGGGCATTGCGCTGCGCGCGGAGACCACCTACTGGGCTGCCGCCGATAAGACCCTACGCTTCGGCTATCGCAGCAACATCGCAGATAACATGTTCTTGCAGGGCGGCAACTTCCGCGACTTTTATTTGCGTTCCGATTGGACGCTAAAGCAGCATTTCCTCCTCTCCAGCTTCCTGCAATACGAGTACTGGAATTTCCCGCTGCTCAGCGCGGGAGCCAAACAGAACAATTTCTCTGCTGCCTTTCAGATTACCTGGCAGCCACACTGGCGAGTGAGGCATGGAAGCTAGCGGGCGTGCTGTTCCCATCTTCGAACCTGCCGGCCCTCCGCAGTTGCGCCGTCCACAGCAGGAGAAGGCCAGCCGCGTCTGGCTGCTTTGGACGCACAGAAAGCTTTTATGGTCAGTCACCTGGAAAGCAGCAATCCTGTCGGCCATCTTCTCGCTGTTTTTGCCCACCCATTATCAGGCGACGGTGAAAGTCGCTCTAGGGGATAGCTCGCGCCAGAGCATGGCTGCCCTCAGTACCCTCGCAGGAGCGACCGGTTCATTCGGGCTGGGCATGGATGCCGCAGCCCTCCTGGGAATGAAGACTCCAGGAGCATTCTATGTTGAGATTCTGAAAAGCCGGCGCATCCAGGACCACCTGCTTGACCGCTTTGATCTCCGGCGACATTACTGGAAGCTGGGCAGGTTTTCTCCGCGCGATTACTACAACACGCGCAAGAAACTCGCGGAGTTCACGGAAATCGATGAGGACAAGAAGAGCGGTGTGATTAGTGTTTCTGTCAAAGACTACGATCCCACGACGGCTGCTCGCATCGCCAATGCGTACATTGAAGAGCTGAACCGGCTGGCTGCTGATCTCGATACTTCAGAGGCGCATCGCGAACGAGTTTTTCTCGAAGAGCGCCTCAGCCAGGCGAAGCACGACCTCGATCAGGCCTCTCTCGATCTGAGCCGCTTTTCCAGCAAGAATTCGATTACCGATCCCAACAGCCAGGGCAAAGCGATGGTGGAATCGGCTGCCAGAATCCAGGGAGAACTGGTTGCCGCGGAAACGGAACTGCGTGGCCTGGAGCAGATTTACTCCGACAATAACGTTCGTGTCCGTACACTCACCGCTCGCATCAACGAACTTCGAGAGCAACTCAGGAAGCTCAGCGGCACCGATGCGTTCGTGGGTGAAAACTCAGAGGCTGGTTTTACTGAGCATCCTTCCTTTCGCAAACTTCCCGGTCTCAACTACCAGTACATGAATTTGTATCGCCAGGCCAAAGTCCAGGAGACGGTGTACGAATTCCTGACCCAGCAATATGAAATGGCAAGAATTCAGGAAGCTCGCGAACTGCCTACTGTGCGCGTGGTGGATCCCGCCATGCCTCCGGAACGAAAATCCGGTCCTTATCGCAGCCTGATTGTGATTTCTACGGTGGTCTGTGCTTTTTTTCTCGCCTGTTTCTGGGTCCTGGGGAAAAACGCGTGGGAAGAGATCCCGCTGGAGGATCCACGTCGTCTGGTGGCGGCAGAAGCCAGAAGCAATTTCAGAAAAGCATTCTCTCGCACTCGATGGAGGAGAAATGATTAGCAGCGACGAGTTCCCAGGTTCAAAGTCGCGGCTGTATTTCGAAAAGCTGGCGGCCCTGGTTCCGTTCTTGCCCTATGAAGCCATGGATCGCATCGTGGAACTTCTGGTTCGCGCATGCCGCCAAGACCGTACCATCTTTGTCTTTGGAAACGGAGGCAGCGCGGCATCTGCCTCGCACATGATCTGCGATCTCAACAAAGGAGCAGCGCCCGCCTCAGGAAACTTGCGGATCAAGGCGATCGCCCTGACCGACAACGTCCCGCTCCTTACCGCATGGGCGAACGACCTCAGCTATGAGCACGTTTTTTCTGAGCAACTCAAGAATTTTGTTCGTCCTGGCGATGTTGTTCTGGCTCTAAGCTGTACCGGAAATTCAGCCAACGTCCTGGCTGGTCTCAACGCGGCGCGAGAGACGGGCGCCACTACGGCTGGTCTGGCCGGATTTGCAGGCGGGGCAATGAAGGCCCTGTGTCACGTTTGCGCTGTGGTGCCCTGCGACAACATGCAGATCATTGAAGACCTGCATCAGGCGATGCTGCACTCGATATGTTCTTCCGTCAGCGAATCTCTGCGGGAACCAAGACCCACTCTGCGGCTTGCCGCCGCGCGTTGAGAAGCTCTCGATGAAGATTGCCTTCGATCTGCGCAGAATCGGGAATCCGGGGATCGGCCGCTATATGAGGGGACTGGCGGAGTCGGTGATCGCTTCGGCGCCGCACAATGAGTATCTGCTGATTCTGCCTTACGGGTTCCAGGATCGCTTCTGTGCCGATGCCAGGTCCGTCCGAAGGACTGCGACACGCGCCAAGTCTTACTCCATCCGCGAGCAAGTCGAGATTCCTCGGTTGCTCCTGCGCGAGAAAGTTGATCTGCTGCATTCGCCTCATTTCAACGTGCCGCTCCTCCGGCCTTGCAGGCTGGTCGTCACCATTCATGACGTGATCTATCTCGCGTGCCCGCAGGATCTGCCGTCTCTGACGGGCCGGCTCTATTACCGCGCAATGATTTCAGCCGCTGCGCGATTGGCAGATCGAGTGATCACGGTTTCAGAATTTTCGAAAAATGAGATCGCTCGCAAGCTCAATATTCCACTCGAAAAGATTGGAGTTATCGATCCCGGAGTTGATGCTAACTTCCAACCCGCATCCGTAGAACGAATTCGGTCTGTGCAGTTACAGTACGGCATCACCGGCGACTACATCCTATACACAGGAATTTTTAAGTCGCGGAAAAACCATGCGGGACTGATTCGCGCGTTCCGTCATTTTGTGGATTCTGGGGCAAGCGCCCAGTTGGTGATTGCGGGTCCACTAGACGGATCGATCACAGAACTACAGCGCCTTGCGAACGAGCTTGGCCTGTCCGATAGAGTTGTGTTCACCGGCTTCGTGAGCGAGGCCAATCTGCCAGCGCTTTACTCTGGCGCGCGCGTCTATGCCTGCCCTTCGTTATATGAGGGCTTTGGCTTCACCGTTCTGGAAGCAATGGCCTGCGGTGTTCCCGTTGTTTGCTCGCCGCTGACTTCGCTGCCGGAGGTCGCGGGTGATGCGGCACTCTATGCTGATCCCGCATCTGCACGGAAATTTGGCGGAGCCCTGGTTCAGGCTTTCACGGATTCGTCATTGCGGGCGGGTCTGGTAGAACGTGGTTTCAAGAACGTCAAACGCTTTCGGTGGAACTCGACCGCAGCTCGAGTGCTTGAAGTTTATGGGTCAGTTCTCAAACAGCCGGTCGCCGGAGCCGCATTCGCATGACGACAGCAGTCATCTCGAAAAGCGCAGCTCCGCCGAATGCCGCGCTGGCGTGGGTTGTTGCGGCACTAACGTCTGCTGCTGTTCTCTTGGCAGTCAATATGGCTGCCGGCGCGGTTGCCCTCGGGTTGGTCCTGGTATTTCTCGCTGCCTTTCTGCGCTTCGCTCCTTTGCTCTACCTGATGATTTTCCTTATTCCGCTTGCGCCGATGACGGAAATCTCCGGCATCTTCATTCATGATTTTGCGTCGCTCAGCCGCATCATCTTCTTTGCCGGCGTATTCGCGAGCCGGCTCATGCGCGATGAACCGATTATTTCCTGGCTCACAAAAGGCAAGCTGGAAAAGTGGGGGCTCGCACTTGTTGCAGTGGCTGTGTTCTCCGCTGCAGTTGCGCACCCGCTGGAGCCAGGGTCGGAGCGGTCTCTGTTTCGGCTTGTGTCTTACATGCTCTTCTACTACTCGATCACCGGATGGATCAGTTCCGCGGACCAGCTTCGCAAGTGCCTCATCGCCTTGTTTCTCTTCGCCATTGCAGTGTGCGGCTTTGCGTTCGCCCAGATTGCGGTGAATGGCCTGGGTGGCTGGTTCTTCCGGCTCTACTACAACCAGGTGGATGTGGCGCCACAATGGGTGGGCCGAGTGACTTCGGTATTCCTTGGCGTCAACTCGCTTTCCGCTCATCTCAACATCATTATTCCTTTGGCGCTGGCTATATTCGCGTGCGGCAACTCGCCAAAACGACTGAGAACTCTGGCTGCAGTTTGCGCATCTCTCAGCGTTATTGTCCTGGTACTGACTTTGAGCCGAGGTGCATTTCTGGCGTTCTTCGTGATGATAGCAATCCTGTTGAGAACCGTGTTGCGCGCCAAAGTGGTACGTCGCAAGGCGCTTGCGTTGATTGCGGCTTCTGCCGTCGCCGGATGCGCTTTGTCTTACTATGCGATTCAAGCTGCGGAGGGCGATTCCGGCCGCTCGCCGATGGATCGCTTCACGTCTGTCGACGAAGGCACGGTGCTGCGTGGCTTGATTTACGCTGCGGCATGGAACATGTTTACCGCTTCTCCGCTGACGGGCATCGGGTATGGAAACTTTCGCGCGCGCTTCAATTCCCACACAGGCGATGGCCCGGAGGACCGTTGGGATGTTCACAGCCTCTACTTCAAATACCTTGCGGAAACGGGCATTCCTGGCCTGCTTGTTTTTTTAGGATTGATCGTCTCCGCCATTCGTCTTGCGCGCCAAATCTGGATTCAGGGCAGCGGCGGCTTCGAACCGCTCATCGCCGTCGCAGTGCTAGCCGAAATCTCAACGGTTATGGTGCAGGGAACTGTCGAACCTCTCATCGAGAATCCCGAGTTTGGCGGGCTGCTCTGGTTCATCTTTGCCGTGCTGGCCATCGTGCGCGACCTGCCGCCATCGCAACCAGAACGTGGAATTTCAGCAAAAGCGTTAGCTGCGGGAGCCGAGGCATGAAGATTGCGCTCGATCCCTGGGTGCTCTCCAGCCGATTTCGTAATCACGGCGTTTACGTCTATGCCCATTCACTTTTTCAGGAACTGGCCCGCAGCGCCGCGCGTCATGATGTGGAGTTCTGCTTATTCACTTCCCGCAGCAACCATAATGATGCTGTGCAGATTGCCGGGGAAAGAAATTTTCACCATCGCCCGGCCCCGTTGCTCGCTCATAAGCATCTCTGGCGCGTCGCTGGGGCTTCCATGGCAGCGCGAGGCGCGGAGGCAGACCTTCTTTTTGCTCCCTCCGCCACGGTTGTGCCTTTCGGAATTCCTGTGATCTGCACCATTCATGACGCGACGCCGCTTTGGGAGCCCTCCTCTGGAACCGCAGTTGCCCTGGCACAGCGGATTCTTCTGCGCTCAGCCGCCGCAGCTTCGCGCGCCGTCATTGCGGTCTCGCAATGTTCCAGACGCGATCTTGTAGACTGCCTTCGTGTACCGGAGAGCAAGATTGCAGTGGTCTATCCCGGCTATGACAAAGCATCTTTCAATGCACAACCTCCAAACAGTACCGGCCTACAAAATTTGTTATCCAGATTGCAGATCTCGCGTCCTTACATTCTTCATCATGGAGTCATTCAACCGCGAAAAAATCTCAGGCGCCTGATCGAGGCCTATCGTCTTCTGATCTCACAAACCCCAGGGCTTGATCTTGAGCTTGTCCTCGCAGGTCCTCTGGGCTGGAAATTCCAGGAAGTGCTGGATGCTGCAAAGCAGCCGAACGCGCCAGGGCGAGTGGTTCTGACTGGGGCGCTTCCTCAGCATGAGTTGGCGCTGCTGGTGAAAGGCGCGACTCTGGCTATCGTTCCGTCTCTTTATGAGGGCTTCTGCATGCCGCTTGTGGAAAGCATGGCATGCGGAACGCCGACCATCGCTTCTAACACATCGTGCCTTCCTGAGGTTTCAGGTTCCACTCTGCTTTATTTCCATCCTCTCTCGGTAGATGACATGGCTGCTTGCATGAAGAGAGCCATCGAAGACTCGCGAGTGAGGGATGCTATTGCGCGGCGCGGCCAAGAGTTTGTCCTCCGCTACGATTGGCAGCATTGCGCTGATGAGACTGTGGAAGTTCTGAAAAAGGCTGCGTGATGCGGACTGAAGTATTGAATACTGCGCGCTTTGATTCTGTGGTGAACGGGGCATGGCACTGGCTTGCCGCGCGATTTCGCCGCAAACGCAGAGCCATGTTCCTCGATTTCTTTCCCGCGAGCTCGTTCCCGAAGGTGATTGATGTCGGCGGCATTGCGACGGATTGGAGACAAGAGGAACGAGTCGTCACAATCCTTAATCGCGATTGGCAAGATTGCGGCCGCCATAGGTTTATGTCCGGAGATGCGCGCCACATCGAGTGTGCTGAGAATACCTTCGATCTGGCGTACTGCAACTCCGTCATCGAGCACGTAGGAACTTGGGGAGATCAGAAAATGCTCGCCGCGGAGCTGCGCCGCATCGCGCCGGCAGTGTGGGTGCAGACGCCAAACCGTTGGTTCCCCTTCGAGGTTCATTATCTGACTTTCTTTCTTCACTGGT
>DATEGH010000015.1:0-4955 GCA_035280185.1 Terriglobales bacterium | reverse complement strand
AACTTTCGCTCGACGGCGGGGTTCGCGGGATCCGGGGAGCTCTTCCGATAGCGGTTGCTGCTCGGGCGAATAAGATTTCGAATCTCATTGTCCCGGAGGTGAACGCGCGCGAGGCAGCGGTGGTGGCCGGCGTGAATGTGTATCCGGTGAAGTCGCTACTTGATGTGGTGAACCTTCTCAATAGCGGCAACGGCATTTCGCCGCTGGTGGTAAACACCCAGGCGATGCTGAGCGACGATGCCGAGCGGAACGGCCGTCCGGATTTCAAGGAGGTCCGCGGACAGTTCACGGCCAAGCGCGCGCTGGAGATTTCCTGTGCCGGCGGACACAACATCCTGATGATTGGGCCGCCAGGTTCCGGCAAGACGATGCTGGCCAAGCGCATTCCAGCGATTCTTCCGCCGCTCACGTTTGAGGAAGCGCTGGAGACCACAAAAATCCACAGCGTTGCCGGAGTGCTGGATGCGACGGCGGGCCTGGTGAGCGCGCGTCCGTTTCGCTCGCCCCACCACACCATCTCCGATGCTGGGTTGATCGGCGGCGGGATGATTCCGCGTCCGGGAGAAGTTTCGCTGGCGCACAACGGCGTGCTGTTTCTGGACGAACTGCCGGAGTTTCCGCGCAACGTGCTGGAAGTGATGCGGCAGCCGCTGGAAGATGGGCAGGTCTCGATTGCGCGAGCTTCCATGTCGCTGACTTTTCCGTCGCGCTTCATGCTGGCGGCGGCGATGAATCCGTGCCCGTGCGGCTATCACGGCTCGGCGCAGCGCGAGTGCCTGTGCACGGAAGCGATGATCCAGCGCTACGTCTCGAAAATTTCGGGACCGCTGATGGACCGCATTGATATCCATATTGACGTTCCAGCGGTGAACTACAAAGAGCTACGCGGGCCGGACAACAAGAGTGAAAGTTCCGCGCAGATTCGCGAACGCGTGCTGCGCGCCCGCGAGATCCAGCTCAACCGCTTTGCTGCGGCGGGCGAGCGCATTTATTCCAACGCTCAGATGGGTACGCGGCAGATTCGCGCCTATTGCGAGCTGGGCACCGACAGCGAACGAATGCTCGAACGCGCTATGCAGCAGCAGGGGTTAAGCGCGAGAGCACACGATCGCATTCTGAAGGTGGCGCGCACGATTGCCGATCTCGAAGCCAATCCGCAGATTGAAGGCAAGCACATCGCGGAAGCCATCCAATACAGGAGCTTGGATAGGACGTTCTGGGCGTAGCGGCGCCTGAGGAGGCGATGTGAAGATTCTGGTGCTGGGCCGAGGGAAGACGGGCGCGCTGGTGGCGGAGGTCGCGCGTGCCCGCGGCCATGAGGTGCAGGCGCTCTCCGGGAAAGAGAACCAGGATGGACGCGCTCTCACTCTCGATCTGCTCAAGCACATTGACGCTGCCATTGACTTCACCACACCTCAGGCTGTGGTCCCGAACATTATCCGCTGCATCGAGGCCGGAATTCCCGTTGTGGCCGGCACTACCGGCTGGTACCAGCACCTGGAGAGAGTGAAGGAGCTGGTTCAGGCCCGCCATGGCGCTTTCCTCTATGGTTCGAACTTCTCAGTAGGAATGAATCTCTTCTTTCGGGCAGTGGAAGCGATTTCACCGATCTTGAAGAGCAACTACCAGGGCACCATCGTTGAAAAGCATCACGCACGGAAAAAAGACAAGCCATCCGGCACGGCCGTTACACTCCAGAAGTTGCTTGAGTCTGGCTCGGGCGTGAAGCTAGATATTACTTCGATCCGCGAGGGAGACACCGTGGGTATGCATTTGATCTCGCTCGATTCGCCGAACGACACCATCCTGTTGACTCACGACGCCAAATCACGCATGGGCTTTGCTGAAGGAGCAGTCCGTGCGGCCGAGTGGATCCAAGGCAAGAGCGGATTTTACGAGTTCAAGGAAATTATCGATCAGCTCTAGTGAATTTGGTAATTGAGTAATTTGGTGATTTGGTAATTGAAACGCCCTGATTACTCAATTACCAAATTCCTCTGTTATCCTAGCCGCCATGAACCTCCAAGGCTGCGGCACCGCTCTTGTCACACCCTTCCGCCAGGATGAAAGCATCGATCAACAAGCATTGTCCCGGCTGGTGGAATGGCAAGTAAACTCCGGCATTCACTTCCTGGTCCCTTGCGGCACCACAGGCGAGACGCCGACGCTGAGCAAGGAAGAGTGGCTTCGGGTCATTGACATCACGATTGAAGCAGCCGGTGGACGCGTTCCTATTGTTGCCGGAGCCACTTCAAACTGCACCGCGGACGCCATCGAAAAAGCTAGAGAGTTGGACCGCCGCCGCGGCGTAGATGCCATTCTCACCGCCTCGCCTTATTACAACAAGCCGACGCAGGAAGGCCAGTACCAGCACTTCAAAGCTATTGCCCAGGCGGTGGACAAGCCGTTGGTCCTTTACAACGTCCCTGGCCGGACGGGCGCGAACATTGAGCCGGTAACGCTGGGCCGGCTGGCGAAGCTGCCAAACATCATTGCCGTCAAAGAAGCCAGCGGCAACATCGGACAGATCGCGGAATTGTTCAACTACGTTCCGGAAGACTTCCTGGTCTTCTCCGGCGACGATGCCGTGACGCTTCCCGTAATCGCACTGGGCGGAGTGGGAATCGTTTCGGTTGCGTCCAACGAAATTCCGAAAGAGATGTCGGAGATGACGTCGGCGGCGCTCAACAACAACTGGGCCAAAGCGCGAAGCCTGCACCGCAAATTCGTGAAGCTGATGCAGACGAACTTCATCGAGTCGAATCCGATGCCGGTGAAAGCCGTGCTGGCGATGATGGGAAGGATGGAAGAAGTCTATCGCCTGCCCATGGTGCCGATGAAGAAAGAAGCGCGGATCAAATTGGAACAGGTGGCCGCTGAAGCAGGCTTGCTCAACGTCCATGCCGGCGTGTCGGACCTCTAGAAAAAGAAACGGCTGCGTACGCATCGCAGCCGTGTGCATCGCCGACCCCGGACAACCGCTACGGAAGAAGCTTCAACTTCTCTTCACAGCCATCCGAGGTCCGCTTCCCAGGAGAAACATCCCTCTAATCGTTGATCGCCCGCGACGGCGGTTCTTGCGCAAAATTTTGTTTGTCTAGGCAGCAATCGCGGAGGGCTGCCTTAATACTTTACGGTAGAGACTTTCATACCGACAGGCCATCGCCGAACTGCTGAAGTGTTCCGCTGCATGCCGGGAGCAGGCGGAGGACTGAATCTCAGGGACTTTCCGGAGAGCATCAACGGCCTCTTCCAGGCTGCTCACCAGAAACCCTGTGACTCCATCACAAACCACTTCCGGCAGAGCGCCGCGCCTGAATGCCACTACTGGAGTGCCGCTCGACGCCGCTTCCATTGCCACCAGCGAACTGGTCTCATCAACCTGACTGGTGATCAACAAGGCTGCGGCTCCGCTGAGGAGTTTCTGCTTCTTCTCCGCCGATGGCGATTGCACGAATGTGGCAATCGGGAAGCGCTGAAGACGTGAAGCAATCTCCCGTTCGAAATACTGCTGATGGTAGGAAAATGGGTAGACCTGTCCTGCCAGTGTGATCGGAATCCCCGCGTGTTCGGCGATGTCCAGCGCCAGATGCGGGGCTTTTTCTTCGCAAATTCTCCCCAGCCACAAAAGGCCAGAACGCTTTTCTGCATGAGAGTTGAAGCGCCCGAGGACGATTCCGTTTTCTGCCACTCCGATCATCTGCTTGAGATCAGCAAAGCTCCGGGCTTGCGACTGGGAAACACAATTCAAACTGACGTTGGGTGGAAGATTCTCAAACGACTCTGGCCGATAAAAATGGCGGGGCAGGTGCAGCGTGGCAAGCACCGGAACATCGAGTTCAGCGGCCTGCGGCGAGAAACTTCCTGAGTGGTCGTGGACCAGATCAAACGGCCTGTCCTCGAGAGCGCGTTGTCGGACAAAATGCAAGATCTTCTCTTGATGCTCGCGGTTGCGCCGCTCAAAATCATCCGGCTGTAAGCATGGCTCGCCGGTTGTGAAGAGCTCTCCCGAGACACTAGAACCGGCGGAAGCGGCGACTGTCGTCTGAACTCCGTGTTTGGCCATCTCGTGTTCCAGCGTCCACAGCACCTGCTCGGCGCCGCCGGCGCTGGCTTCATAGACGGTGAGCAGCGGGTAAGCGACGTAGAGAATTCGTTTGTGATCGAGTGGGTTCATGGGGCGATTTGGTAATTAGGTAAGTTGGTAATTTGGTAATTTTGTAACGGATGGTTCGGGAAGGGAGCGGACTAGAGGCCGAAACCTCTGGGGCTAAAAGCCCGCTCCGTGGATAGCTCGGGACGGCACGACTGAAGTCATGCCCTGATACAAACCCTTCCACCCCCGGGTTCATCGTTTGAACGTCAGAGGCCCGCTTCAATTACCCAATTACCAAATTACCCAATTACCAAATTACTCAATTACCAAATGAACTCACCCAATGACAACGTCCTGATTTGCCTCCAGATATTTTCTGAACTCTTCCGAAACCTGCTCTCCAGTCATCTTCCATTGCCACAGTTCATAATTCAGTTTCCAGGGAAACGGGCGACGCTTGAAGTCATAGTCGCGAATAGGGCGGAAGGTCTCGATTTCCGGACGAAAGGTATTGAGAGTGAGTTTCTGTGACTTGTACGTGTGGAACATGTCCAGTTTCTTCCGCAACTCCTCGCCGTCAATGGAAAGGTCAGCTTCACTGCCCAACAATTCATGAAATTTCTGGGCTACACCTTTGCCGTCGGAATCGCGATGGTAAAGCGGCGACTCCCAAACGGGAATACACGCGCGCTGGCCCGCAACAGTGGCAATGAAGCATGCGGAATCGTGGTCGGGATGGCCGCCCTCGTAGCTGAGGGTAAGCAGCGCATGCGGACGGACGTCCGCCAGGATGCGTTCGAATGCCTGGACAGCCGCAGGCAGTCGCAGAAAGAGTTCCTGATCGACGATACCGCCATCC
>DATEGH010000014.1:0-8489 GCA_035280185.1 Terriglobales bacterium | reverse complement strand
TGATGGCGGTCCTGTTCATTCAGGTCATCGCTCTGGCCACGCAGGTGAAGCGACAGGAAAATCCAAAGCTTGCCGGCTCACCCGGCGGGACCCGGCTGATCCGCGTTTGGACAATCGACGCCGCTGCGCCATTTGAGCATGCGTTTGTCTCAACCGGAAAGTTCTTCCGCAAAGCCTGGCATAACTATTTGGATCTGCACGGCGTTCGTCAGCAGAATGTGGAGCTCCAGCAACAAGTCGCATCGCTGAAACTGGAGCACGTCCGTCTGCAGCAGGAAGCCGATCAGGCCCATCGCCTTCAAGCGCTTCTTGGATTCAAAGAGCACTACATCGAGCAGACGCTGCCGGCACAGGTGATCGGTGGCAGCGGCAGCGAGCAGTCGCGGGTGGTCCTGATCGACAAAGGCATCCGCGACGGCGTGAAGCCGGACATGGCCGTCATCACGCCCGACGGCATCGTGGGCAAAGTTAAAGATACATTTCATTCCAGCGCCCAGGTGCTGCTCATCAACGACCACGACAGCGGCGCCGGTGTGATTTTGGAGAAGTCCCGCCTTCAAGGTGTTCTCAAAGGCGTTGGGCAAGGGCTGCTCTCGGTGAGCGACATCATGTCCGATGAGACGGTCGAATTGGGCGAACAGGTGATTACCAGCGGTGGCGACCATATCTATCCCAAGGGTCTGCCGGTGGGAACAGTCAGCAAAGTTGCGCCCGACCACGAGAACGATCCCTTTCTGACCATCCGAGTCAAGCCTGCTGCCGATCTCAACCGCTTGGAAGAAGTCCTGGTGGTTACTAAAATTTCCAGTCCTTCGGACTTGAGCAGCGAAGCCTCTGCTCCGCAGCGTGCCGCGGATATTCTCGCCGAGCGCCTGCCCAGCGTTCCGAAAGCGGAGCCGAAGCCTGAAAAGAAATCCAGCAAGGTTGTGAAACCCGCGGGTCCAGGCACTGCCAAGCCGGAGCAGGGCACGACAAAGCCAAAAGAGCAAAGCGGAGCGTCCACGGCGAAGCCGGTGAATGAGACTAAGCCCGGAGTGGCGAAGCCGCAGAATTCGGCAACGAGCGGGCCCCCTCCGACAGCTATGAAGACCACGGGCCAGCCACCGGCGCTGACCGTGCCGAAGCATTCGGAAGCTGGGACAGCGTCTCAAGGGAAAGCCCCGCGCGCGAAGCCTGCTGCGTCGCCGAGCCCCTCACCGCAACGCAAGCCGGCAGCGACTGCAACCCCGGAGAACCCGCCCCGATGAACGCCGCCGTCTCGCTCACTTCGCGCGAAGAGATTGAAGTCCATCATTTTGGATGGGGCGCATCATTTGGAATTCCCGCGCTCGCCATACTCATCCAGGTGTACCTCACGCAGAAGATCCATTTCCTTCAGATCTTCGATTTGCCGCTGCTGGTCACCATTTTCTTTGCGGTGGCGCGCCGCCGTCCCATTCCTGGCATGTTTACCGGGGCCTTCATCGGCCTGGCTCAGGACGCTTTCACTCACCTGCCGATCGGGCTCTATGGCATCGCTAATACCCTCATCGGCTATGCCGCTTCCTCTCTTGGCGTGAAGCTCGACGTGGATAATCCTGGCTCACGCTTCCTGATGACCTTCGGTTTCTTCCTGGTTCACCGCTTTATCTATGTGGTGATTGATCTTGGACTGGTGGGCGGCAGCCAATCATGGGAATGGTCGCATACCCTCATCGCTGCGCTGGCCAACGGATTCCTTTCCGTCGTGCTTTTCGCCGCTCTTGATCGTTTCAAGCAGAGAATTTGAGTGCTATTCCATGGCCCTGAAATAGATGCCTCGGGTATGTAAAAGAAAACGAGGGCGCTTTCTGAGCGCCCTCGTTCCGCGAAGAAGCTCCTACTTCTTCATGTCCTTATCCTTATCCATCCCTTGATTCATGCTGCAGTGATCAGAAACCATCTTGAGGTCCGTAACTTTGATGGCGCCCATCTCATGATCCATCTGCCCGCCGGACATGGAGCTGTTCGAGCTTGAAGCGCTGGACGCGCTGCTGTTGTCGCTGGACATGCCGCCGCTGCTCATGTCGCTCTTTTCCCACATGCCTTTCACCTGCACTTCATGGCCAACGTGGGCGGAGAGGTCCTGGTCGCTCATCAGTTCCACGCCATTGGGATGCTTCTTGTCCGTGAGCATGTACTTCCCATTCATCTGGCTGATGCAGCCTTTCAGGCTGGTCTTCTTGCCCATTTTGTCCATTTTCATGTTGTCTTTGTCTTGCTTCATGCTGGAGTTCTGATCGCCAGACATGGAGCCGGATTGGCTGCTGCTGGGTGTGCTTGTCTGCGCCAGGGCAGACATACAAAAGGCCAGCAGCAGAGCGCATAGCATTGATAGTTTCTTCACTTCATTCCTCCAAATTGGTGGTTTGTAATTCACTTTCGGTTCGGATGCCGAACTCTCAGCCGAAGCAGTCCGGCACGGTTCACCCAACTTATGATTACGCTCGAAGCTTCTGCTCGGATTTCAAGCAGCAATCTTTTCTGTAAAACGGCTTCTTGCCTTTGTGACGCGCTGGATATCGTTATTCTTTCCCGAACCCTTGGTGTCGAATGAGAGAGATGAATTGAATTCTTTCAAAATGGCCCGGCCCAGAGTGTTTCGCCGGACAAGAGCACAGGTCAATTCATCGCCAAGTCGAGATGCCACACTTGCCCGCAGATGGAACAAACTTTAGTTTCAGTCGCTTCAAGTTCCATTGCGAAGCAACGGCAACTCTTCTTACACTCCGCCTCAACTTGGTTCCGCTCCACTGCTCTTCACCTTGTGAGCTGAACTGCCCGGGCGGTCCGTGCGCCAACTCGCGCCACCCGGCAGCGGAACAATCATTTTCCGAGCACGAAGACATCTAAATGGATATCAGTGACGTACTTAAAAGTTTGGCAGCAAACTGGGAGCTGCCGCACTCGGAGCATTGCGAATGAGCCCTCCTGTACTTTCTGATCGTCAGTTGAAAGTGGCCGAGTTTGTCGCCACGGGATATTCCAACCGCGACATCGCCAAGGAGTTGAGCCTTACTGAACAGATTGTCAAGAACGTCGTTCACTCTCTTTTCGACAAACTTGGAGTGTGGAACCGCGTAGAGCTTGCAAACCGTTTCGCGGGCGGTGCGCTGCCCGGGATTGCGGAGAGCCGGCGCCAAATTGAATCGGGACGTTCAGGGCAACTTCTTCAACCCAAGATTCTTGACGCTAGAACCGAACGAGTGTTCAGCCAAGGTACTAACGGTGTCGAAACTGGGATGGAGCTTCGAGACCTGCTTGAGGATCCCGAGTTTCCACTCCGGAAAAAGCGACAGCGGGAAAAAGCTTACACATCTGACGCCTACCGAACTGTCGCCCGTGTATTCGCCGACACACCTGACGTGATCCTTCAACACGTGGTGGATGCCGCCACCACGTTTTGCGGCGCTGACAGCGCTGGGATCAGTCTGGAAGAGAGCGACGAAAACGGGGAGAGAAGGTTTCGCTGGATCGCCATTTCGGGAAGCTTCGCTCCATTCTTAGGCGGAACAACGCCACGGTTCTTCAGTCCCTGCGGAACAACGTTGGACTCTGGGAGAGCGCAGCTTTATCGCGTTGGCAAGACTTACTATGACTACCTCGGTATCAAAGCCGATCCCATCACTGATGGCATACTCATCCCGTGGCAAGCAGGTGAAATTCGGGGAACCATCTGGGCTGTTTCCCACCGACATCGTGAAGCTTTCGATGTCGAGGACTTCGAGTTGATCGATGGACTTGCGGATTTTGCCGCCGTCGCCGTGGAGAACCGTTGCCACCAAGGAAAGTAAAGAATGCCGGCCAGTGCTGTTCTTAGCGAAGGATTACTCTGATTTCAAAGCTGGTGGATTTCCCCATCTCCGACATATCAACCGCTGATCCCTTGCACGATTTCCCAGGAAAAACAATTGACTTCGTTTTTGGCGGCACAGTTCCCGCAGCGGAAGCCTACCTGCCAGTCCGAAGGCTGAAACTAAAGTTTCAGTGACAAGGATCGTTGCAGGACATCTCCTCTTGTTGCGTGGCTAATCAGTTGCTTTGTCGTAAGAAGCACGCTTCGGAACATTCACGCTTGCCCTGAACTGCTCCGAGTTCAACCCCAACTGGTCCGCACGCGAAATGCGGATGTCACCAACAGGAGAAATGCCCCAATGCCGAAACTGGATACTCTCAAGGAACTCGTGGAAAATTCCATGAGCCGGCGTCAATTTGGAAAAACTCTCGGTCTCACCACCGCGGGTTTAGCAGCGTCCACCTTCATCGGCGGCGCAGTCCTGGGCTCGCCCGAACAGGCCGAGGCAGCCACCATCACCGATGCTGACATTCTTAACTTCGCGCTGAACCTCGAATACCTGGAAGGCGAGTTTTATACCTGCGTCGTTACGGGAAAGACTCTCACTCAGGCAGGAGTGATCCCGGCCAGCGCCTCTACCGGTCCGACCAAGGGCTGTCAAAAAGTGAATTTCGGCGGCAATGCTGAAGTGCTGGCGATTGCCACGCAGATCATGCACGACGAACAGGAGCACGTGCGCTTTATTCGCGCCGCCCTTGGGTCCGCTGCCGTCAAAAAACCGGAGATCAATCTGGATGCGCTGGGATTCGGCTTTGCCAATCCCGATGAGTTCTTGAAACTAGCACGCGATTTCGAGGACGTAGGTGTCAGTGCTTACGGCGGCGCTGCCCCGCTGATCAAGAGCCACGCCATTCTTGCTGCGGCGGCGCGCATCGCGCTGACTGAGGCTGAGCACGCAGGCAATATCCGGCTGAAGATGGTGCTGCAGGGACTCCAGGAGCCTCCAGTAGATCCCAAAGACATTCCTCCGCGCGAGAGCCACTTCTTCTCGGTTACGAGTAAAGGCCTTGCCATTGTTCGCAGCACCAGCGAGGTTCTGCGTATTGTCTATGCCGGCGGAACCTGCTCGGGAGGTTTTTTCCCCGAAGGATTCAACGGCCACATCAAGTGCGCCAGCTAGAAAACCATCCCCATCCACGGGCTGGGCAGGCCATGAAAGATTAACGTGGCTTGCCTGGCTCCGGCGGTTGAACCTCTTCTGCTCCTGCCTTTATTCCTGGGATTGTCCTAACGTAATCCTTCCGTAACTTTCTCGGTCCTTTGCCTTACGCAGCGCCTCTTAAAATTGAGGTACTCTAAATACGGGTTTCCAGCAGCCACTTCCATGCAAGATCTGCCGCGAAAAGATCGGCGGATGTAATAGGTATGTCCGGTCGCGAAGAAAAAATTCCGCCAGCCAAACTCACCGTTGTCCAGTACATCATCCTCGCGGTTTTCCTGGTGCTGGCGTACGGGTTGTGGAGCCTTCAGGTCCGCAAGAATGACGAGTATCTGACGCGCGCCGAGCAGAACCGCATTCGCCAGGTCGCCGTTCTAGCGCCGCGCGGCAAACTGCTGGACCGCGATGGGCAAGTCATCGTCGATAACTATCCTTCATTCTCCGCGCTGCTGCTGCGCGACCAGATGCGCGATCTGAACGCCGATGCGCAAAAGATCGCCGTTGGCCTGCACATTCCGGCGGATGACATTCTGGACAAGATCCATCGTTATCAACTCGCGCGAAAGCCGGCCTTCGAGCCGATCATTATTAAGGACGACATCACACCCGATGAACGAGCTTTTATTGAAGCACATCGCGACGAATTTCCCGAATTGGAAACCCTGATGGTCTATCGCCGTCTTTACCCCAAAGACGGCTTCATGGCGCATCTGATTGGATATGTCGGCGAAGTCAGCGAAGACATGCTCAACTCGCCGCGTTTCGAGCTGTACCAAAAAGGCGACATCGTCGGCCAGTCAGGCGTGGAGCTTTACTATAACGACCTGCTCATGGGCAAGGATGGCTCGCGCCGCGTGCTTGTGGACAGCCACGGCAAAGAAGTGGGCCGTCCGAAAGACGCTTATATTCCCGCTGTGCCGGGTCACAAGCTGAAGCTGACAATCGATATCGATATCCAGAAAGCCGCCGAACTGGCTCTCAGCGGCAACAATGGTGCGATTGTCGCGATGGATCCGCGGAACGGCGAGATTCTCGCGATGGTGAGCCGGCCCACCTTTGATCCCAATGATTTTGCGGTGCGTATCTCCGGCAACGAATGGAAACAGTTGACGGAAGACCCAAATCACCCCCTGCTGAACAAAGCCATCCAGGCGCAACTCGCTCCCGGGTCGGTATTCAAGATCATTATGGCGGTTGCGGGATTGCAGGAAGGGATCGCGCAGAATATGACCGTCAACTGCAATGGCGGAGGCACGTTTTACGGGCGCTATTTCAAATGTTGGGTCGTGGCCGAGCATCGGGTCCATGGGTTGACCAATCTCACCAAGGGAATTTACCAATCCTGCGATGTCTTTTTTTACACGCTGGCCGAGCGCCTGGGGATTGAGAAGATCGCAAAGTGGGCGACTGCACTCGGCATCGGCAAGAAAACCGGAGTGGACTTGCCGAACGAAGCCAGCGGAGTCATGCCTTCGGAAGAATGGAAACTCAGGAACTTCCGCCAGAAGTGGTATCCGGGTGAAACCATCTCGGTCGGCATCGGGCAAGGCGCGGTCGCGGCTACGCCCATTCAACTTGCGCGCGCCATCGGTGGCATTGCCACGGGAGGAAGACTCTACCGGCCGCACGTGGTAAACCCCAGCGATCTGCCTCCGGAGTTCAAAAACATCGTTGCCTCGAATGTCCCTGATGCCGTCCTAGTACCGATTGCTCCGCAGAATTGGATCACCATCACCGATGCAATGGCCGGAGTGGTTCAACCAGGCGTGGGCACTGCGGGCATGGAGCACCTGGAAGGGATCGATTTTGCCGGCAAAACCGGCAGCGCCCAGGTGGTGAGCAATTCATTTAAGAAGTCTCGCGGGGGCGGCGGCAAGAGCATGAGGGACAACGGCTGGTTCGTCGGCGTAGCCCCGCGCCGCAATCCGGAGATTGTGGTTTGTGTGCTGCTGGAGCAGGGCGAACACGGATATCTCGCGGCGAGAGTGGCCTCGCAGGTAATCAAGGCTTACGTGGAGAAGCAGCGGCGGGTCCGCAACAACCCGACTCTGTTCAGTGACAAGGTCGATCCTGGTTCAGTGCCGCTTGCAGGTGTATGGAACAATCCAGAAGCTCCGGATTCGGACGCGCGCCAGGAAGATGCTGATGCTTCTGACCGGTTACAGGGCGGCACATTGCTGGTGAAAGTCGGGCGCACGCCTCTCTTGCGCTTGAAGAAGAGCGCAAAGCTGCGCACCGTCGGCATGGGAGGAAGTTTCTGATGCGCCGCATGATTTCCTTCCGCGATTTTGATTGGCTGTTGCTCACTTTTGTTCTCATCATCTGTTCGCTCGGCGTGCTGGAGATTTACAGCAGCACCTTTGGCACAAAATTTGCGGCCACCGCGGGCACTCCGCTTTATATGAAGCAGGTTTACTGGGTCGTGGGCGGCCTTATCCTGATGTTTTTTGTCAGCCTGATCAATTACCAGGTGTTGCTGGAAAATTCTCACTGGCTTTATATCGCCTCGCTTCTTTCGTTGCTGGCCGTTGCAGTGTTTGGAAGGAAATATCTGGGAGCCCGCCGCTGGATCCAACTTCCGGGAGGGCAACACTTCCAACCTTCCGAATGGGTGAAGCTGGTGCTGATTCTGGCTCTGGCAAAATACTTCAGCGAGGAAAGCGACCACGCCGCCAGCTTGTCTGACGTGGTGAAGGGCGGTCTCATTGCCGGTGTTCCCATGCTCTTGGTATTGAAACAACCCGATTTGGGAACCGCGCTCACTTATGCTCCGGTTGCTTTAATGGGGTTATTTCTCGGGGGCATGCAGTTCCGCCATGCAGCGATGATTCTGCTAGTGGCAGGGGTGCTTGCGCCGGGAATTTGGCATTACGGGCTGAAACCTTACCAGAAGCAGCGCCTCACCAGCTTCTTGCACCCGGATGATGACTCACAGAAAACGGGGTATCAAGTTGAGCAATCCAAAATTGCGGTGGGTTCCGGAGGGATCTGGGGCAAAGGCGTGCGCAAAGGTACGCAAACACAGGGTTCTTTCCTTCCTGAACCTCACACCGATTTCATCTTCGCCGCCTGGTCGGAAGAGCATGGGTTTGTAGGCGCGGTTGCTTTACTGCTGTTATACTTTATGGTGTTAATGCGTTTAGTTCACAACGCTCAGACTGCGCCAGACCGCGCAGGAGGGTTTGTGGTGATGGGTGTGGTGGCTGTCTTGCTGTTTCACATCCTGGTGAACGCAGGAATGGTGGTTGGGTTTATGCCCGTCACCGGAATTCCCCTGCCCTTGATGAGCTACGGTGGTTCATCGTTGTTGTTCATGTTCCTGGCGCTCGGGATTGTGATGAACATTCGCATGCGCCGATTCGTGAACTGAAAGCGGGATTCGAATCAACGCGCCAGAATGGCGCATGAAAAAGTTTAACGTAGGCCCTGGCGTTTAACAGGGCGACCGGCCGCGAA
>DATEGH010000013.1:0-5857 GCA_035280185.1 Terriglobales bacterium | reverse complement strand
TTTTCAAGGAGCATTCATGGATTCATCGCGCCGCCGTTTTCTTCAGCGCGCCGGCATCGTCGCCACTGCCGGCGTGGTCGCGCCGGTAAACTTGATTTCCGCCCAGGTGGCCGGCACCCCTGAATCGCAACTTCCTGAAGCAATTGGCAAATTGAAATCACGGAAGGACGAAGCGAAGCCGATCAGCAGGGAAGAGCGGCAGCAAAGATTCGATCGCGCCCGCGAGCTCATGTCGAAAGAGAAGCTCGATGCCATGATGCTCACCGGCGGGACCTCTCTCATTTACTTCACCGGAATCCGCTGGTGGCTCAGTGAAAGACTGTTCGCGCTGATTGTTCCCGCTAAAGGCGCTCCGTTTTATGTTTGTCCCGCATTTGAAGAAGACCGCGCGCGCGAGCAGATCGCCAACGCTCCCGATGGCAAGAATCCCGACATCAGAATGTGGCAGGAAGATGAAGATCCTTACGAGCGGATCGCACAAGGATTGAAGGACCGGGGCATCACCGCAGGAAATCTGGGAATGGAAGAGACGGTCCGCTTCGTCTTCAGCGATGGAGTGAGCAAGGCCGCGCCCACGCTGCGGGTTGTGACCGCCACCCCTGTTACTGCCGGTTGTCGCATGATCAAGACTGGGCACGAACTCGCGCTGATGAAGCTGGCCAACGAAGTTACGCTCGCGGCATATGAAGCCGCCTATCGCTCCACCAAAGAGGGGATGAGCCAACACGATTTCGGACGACTGGTTTCGCTTGCCCACGAGCGACAGGGCTTCAGCGGAGCCGCGAGCATTCAGGTGGGAGAGAATTCAGCTCTGCCGCACGGCTCGGCGAAGCCGCAGATCATTCGACAAGGCACCGTCCTGCTGATGGACGGTGGCTGCAAGGTCGAGGATTATGAATCGGATATCAGCCGCACCGTGGTGCTGGGCAGGCCCGCGGACAAGATGAAGAAGGTATTTGAAATCGTTCATCGTGCCCAATCAGCTGCGTTGGCCGCAGCCAAGCTCGGAGTGCAATGCCAGGCCGTCGACGCCGCAGCCCGCAAAGTCATCACTGACGCCGGCTACGGTCCCGACTACAAATACTTCACCCATCGTGTGGGGCACGGAATCGGCATGGACGGGCATGAGTGGCCTTACCTCGTCCGCGGCGACACGCTTCCTCTCGCGCCGGGGATGTGCTTCAGCGACGAGCCGGGAATCTATATCCGCGGCGAGTTTGGCGTGCGTCTGGAAGACGATATGCACATCACCGAGAATGGCGCTGAGCTGTTTACTCCGCAAAGCCCGGATTTGGACAATCCCTTCGCGAAGGCGTAGCCAACGTCGTCAACCCGATTCGCTGGTTTCAAGCGTTGCCTTCGCGCGGGTGAAAAGCCGCCGCAAAGAACGCATAACGAAGCGCAGGAACCAGATCACAAGCAGGACTCCAAGCAACGCGATCACTCCGGCGATGATCGGATGCTTTGTGGCGAACCATGTAAGCGAGATGGCCGCGGCATCCTCGCCGAAGCTGAGCGCGATATTCGAGAAAGGCTCAGGCGACGGCGTCACCACGGCCCTGAGAGCCGTTTTGCCGCTATGTGATGCCAGAGCAATCAATCCGCCCAGAGCAGCGGCTCCAATCTGCGCCGCAGGCGAGAGATGCTGAGCTGCGCCATAGGAGAGCAGCGCGGCAATCGGAACGCGAATGAATGTGTGCAGGGCGTTCCAGAGCAAGTCAAAAGCAGGTATTTTGTCACCGATCAGTTCCAAGGCAAAGAGGAGTGCTGCCACCGTGATCACTGGCCAGGATGCCAGCGGGTGAAGCGCCGGCGGCAGGACGAAAGCGTGCGCGCGGGAAAGCAAGCCGAGAGTGGCGACCGTTGCGTAAACGTTCAGGCCAGCGGCAAAACTGCCGGCAATCACAATGGCGAGCATGTCCTGGCTGCTAAATGCAGGCATAGCGTTTTGGGCGAGCGGGTCTGCTAATTCTAAGCCCGCAAGAGCTGGCGCTGGTCCTGTACAGTTCATACTGCAAAACAGAATCTTGGAAAGCAGAAAACGTGTTATTCTAGAGTTGCGTTAGAAATTGAACTGTTGGATTCTGCAAGCGCTTCTCCGCACCTGCCGAACACTCGATATTTCATTCCAGCGTCAAAAAAATCAATATCAGGAAAAACAAGCAATATGGAACAAGGAACAGTGAAGTGGTTCAATGCCGCTAAGGGCTTCGGCTTTATCTCCCGTCAGAATGGTGAAGATGTGTTTGTGCACTTCTCCGCCATCCAGAGCAACGGATATCGCAGCCTCGAAGAAGGTCAGGCAGTTGAGTTCACCGTAACCAAAGGCAAGAAGGGCTGGCAGGCAGAGAACGTTCGCGCGCTGTAAATCTCATCAACAAATTCAACAAAGGCGGCGCAATGCCGCCTTTCTTTTTTTACAATCCTGATTGAGCCATGCTCGAATCTCGCGCTGAGTCAGGACATCTCCATTCTTCTCCTGTCCATCCATTCCCTTCAAAATCGAGGGAGAGCTGCCGGAGCGAACAAGGTGCTCCAAGACGGGTGCGCCCACATTGGCGGCCGCAATGAAAACCCTGATCGTTGCTATGCGACTATTTCATTACATGGTGGGAATTACCGCACCGCCGAAAGAGCGCGAGACTTTGGTGCTCTTGATATGGATCGGTGCAGGAGCTGCCATTGTGATGCTCGGACTCGCTTGCGCCTGGTTCATCGTTCCGCGTGTGCTGCGCTGAAATTCACCGGCAAGCGCAGGACCACGGTAGGCTTGGCCCGGTCTTGCGCGAAGGCCCCGGTCTTAGCATCTCCCAAATCGAGCTGCGTGTTGGCAACGTAGAAGAACGCATTTCCGGCAACAGCTCCCTGGATTGGCCCTTCGTAAGCCGGATGATTCATCTCCAATATGTCAACGCTCGCGATCTTCTGTCCGGATGGAGCAAGGCGCAGGTGCAGTACGCGTTCCGGCCGTACGGCAGGCGCAATCTGTACCGCGATGAATCCGTCCGGCACGCGCGTAAGTCCATCGAGTCCGGCCAGCCACACGCCGGAAGGGCGATCCAGGTATCGGCGGTTTTTCGTCGCCATATCCACAGCCCAGATTCCGTCGGAAAAGTCGGCGACGTAGAGAGTCTTCCCGTCGTCAGAAAATGCCAGTCCCTGCGTCGAGCGGAACACATCAGTTGGTATGAAGACTTCCAATTCCTTGCCGTTCCTGCGCAGCCGGTAGACCGTTGCGCCTGCGGAGTCGGAGACATAGATATTGCCTTCTTTATCGAGCGCCAGCGCGTTAAGAAAATGCTGCTTGCCGTCCGGAGGCAGCAGCGCTTTTTGCAGCAGCTTGCCGGTTTTGAGGTTGAAGGCGAAGACGCCGGAGCGGCCGAAATCTTCAGGACGGTAATCCGCCATGAAGGGAACAGCAGCGGTGCTCGCGAACAGAATCCGCCGCGCCGGGTCAATCAGCAGCGATGCGCCCGCGAGAAAACCGTCCTGGCCCTGACGAATGAAATCGGAAACCTTGCCGTGTTTGCTGCGTCGGAGAATTTTTCTTGCTCTGACGCTCGCAATGAAGGTATCGCCCGTTTTCTGATCTACAGCAACTCCGGTGGCGATAAGCTGAGGATCGGGCAAAGTAAATGCCGTTGTGCTGTGCACGATTGGCTTCCGCAGCGCCGCGACCTGAGACTTGAACTCCGACCATGCCGGCGAGTTGCGAATCTTGGAGAAGTCGTCATCCTTTTCCGCTCCCAAGTCCACTTTCCATGACACAAGCTGATCGAGCAGCCGGACCGCTTCGTGAGCATTCCCCTGCAATGCCTCGCCACAAGCGGTGTTGTAGATGTACCGCGGATTATCAGGAGCAAGTTGGGAGGCGCGTTTTTCGAGCGAGAGAAATTGCGCGTAATCCTTCGCCTGGTAAGCTTTCACGGCTTCTGCATTCAGTGCAGCGGGTGTCTCGGAAGGTTGCTGAGCGAACGCCAGCAACGGTGTGAGCAGTAAAGGTGTAACGCATCTTGCAAAAGGAATTTTCAACTCAACACCTCACGAAATTTTAGACGTTCCTGGTACCACTTACGTTTTGGCAACGCGGGTTCGCCTTATTCCGACCGGAGCACCGCTGCCGGATCAATTTGTGTCGCTCGCCGGACAGGGACGTAACTTGCCAGAAGCGCAACTGTTGCCAGGAGAACCGCCACAAAGCAAAACGTGATCGGATCGCTCGCCTTGATTCCGAAAACCATACTGGAAAGCCAGTGAGCGCAGGCGATGGAGCCCGCTAATCCCAACAGGACGCCCGCTCCGGTCAGGGACAATGCCTGGCCGAGCACCAGCTTAAATATGTCAGCAGCTCTTGCCCCCAGGGCCATGCGAGTGCTGATCTCATGCTTGCGCTGCTCAACATTCCAGGACATGACTCCATAAATGCCAATTGCGGCGAGCAGAAGCGCCAGGATTGCGAAGCCTCCCAGGAGTGTTGTCGAGAACTCGCGTCGCTCGAGAGACTGTGCCATGTAGTCTTTCATTGTCCGTACCGCTGTCACCGGCAGGTCTTTATCAATCTCCTGGACCGCATGTTTTGCCGGCTCGGCAACGGTCTGCGGGTCGCCCTGGGTGCGGACCACAAACGTCATTGCCTGAAGAGAATCCCATGGAGCAAAAGGAAATTGGGTCACTGGAAAGAAGACCTCCGGTTGCTGCTTTCCGTCCATTCCATTCTGTTTCAGATCAGCTACCACGCCGACCACAGTCCGGTACAGTTCATTTCTTTCGGGCCCGCCCTCTTTAATCTGCTTCCCCAGCGCGCTCTGGTTGGGCCAGTACCGTCGAGCGAAGCTCTCATTGACAATCGCAACGCGGCGAGATTCCTGATTATCTAATTCGTTGAAGAACCGACCCTCAAGAAGGGGTGCTTGGAGCGCCTTTAAGTATCCGGGAACAACAATGTTGGAAGCCGCAGTGGGCAGCTCGGCCACTGTACCGATGGCGTGGTCTGCAAGCATGAACGCATTATCTGCGCAAACGCCCACCAGAGGAGGACAGAAAGCAGCGCCGGCCGATTGCACTCCGGGCAGCGCTTGCAGGCGTTGTACGGCCTGATCAAAGAATACCGATTGCTGCTGAGCAGTGGTATATCTGCTGGGAGGAAGCAGCACGTCCATCGCAAGGATTCGACCGGGGTTGAAGCCCGGATCTACATTGGCTGCTTTGATGAGGCTGCGAACGAGCAACCCCGCCGCGGCGACAAGCACCAGAGCTAACGCAACTTCAGATACCAGGAACAAGGATCGCAGTCGTCGTGTCACCGCACCAGCAGTGCTTCGCCCGCCGCTCTGCTTGAAAGCAACGTTCAAATTGACTTTTGAAACTTGAAGGGCGGGCGCCGTCCCAAACACCATTCCGCATACCAGAGATACGGCAACTGTAAATAGAACCACCAGAGCGTCAATTCTCGTGGCAGCAATTCCGGGCACAGTGGACGGTGCAATCCGGAGCAGAAAGTGCAGGCCGAAGTAAGCCACAACCAAACCACACAGCCCTCCTGCGAGCGACAAGAGCAGGCTCTCTGTCAGCAACTGACGAACGAGGCGGCTTCTTGCGGCGCCAAGAGCTGCCCTTGTCGCCATTTCTTTTTGCCGTGACACGCCGCGCGCCAGCAGCAAGTTGGCCACATTCACCGCCGCAATCAGCAAAACGCAGCCAACCGCCGCGAACAGCATCAAGAGTACGGGTTCGATGCTGCCAAAACGATGCTGATAAAGAGGAGTGATGCTTGCCAGCATGCCTGCATTGGAATGCGGATACTGCGCATCCAGGTGGTCCATTAGCGTATTCATATGCACGCGAGCTGTGTCCAGCG
>DATEGH010000012.1:0-20013 GCA_035280185.1 Terriglobales bacterium | reverse complement strand
GGTGACGAACGGGAAAGAGCACATTCAGGCGCGTGCCTTCGGGCAGCGCAAGAATGGTCTGCGCGATCTCGTCGACCGTATCCTTCTTTACTTCCTGTCCGCAGTTTCGGCAGAAGGTTCGGCCAACGCGGGCGTAGAGCAGCCGCAGATAGTCGTAGATTTCAGTTGCTGTCGCCACGGTGGAGCGAGGATTGCGGGTGGAGTTTTTCTGGCGAATAGCGATCGCTGGCGCGATGCCGTCAATCAGGTCCACATCGGGCTTCTCAATGCGTTCCAGGAACTGGCGGGCGTATGCCGAGAGTGATTCTACGTATCGGCGCTGGCCTTCGGCGTAGATCGTGTCAAACGCCAGTGACGATTTGCCCGAACCGGAGACGCCGGTGACGACAGTAAGGGCGTTGTGCGGAACCTCAAAATCCACATTTTTGAGGTTGTGCACCCGTGCGCCGCGAACAATGATGCTTTCGTTAGCCGAGAGGGACATCGCCACCAGAAGGAGCCGAATCCCCGGCGGATGCTGCAGAGAGGGCCAGGAATGCGGCTGAATCTTTTTATTATACGGCGTGGGCTGATTCCATATAGACTTGCGCTTACCAAACGGTGTTGAGGCCCTCATTCAATGTCCTGGTGTAGTTCCTGCGGCAGTGAACTCCACGCGCCTGCGCGCTTCTGTTCTGCCTGCGGAGCAACGGTCGTGTCGGGCGCAAATGATGTAACGGCGCCCAATTTAGAAGTCCCGCCTGAATCTGCGGCGGCTGCTCCCAGGCGAGCGCGTCCAGCGAAGTCAAGCCATCCCAGTTCGTCCTCTTCGAGTGCAATCTTTGATGGCGGAAGATTTCTGCCGGGATCATTGCTGGCCGGCCGTTATCGCATTGTGGCGCTGTTGGGCCGCGGCGGCATGGGTGAGGTGTATCGGGCCGACGATCTCACACTAGGCCAGCCGGTCGCATTGAAATTCTTGCCCGAAGAAGCGGCCCAAGATCCCGGACTGCTGGAGCGATTCCGCAGCGAGGTGAGAATTTCACGCAAGGTTTCCCATCCCAACGTGTGCCGCGTGTACGACGTTGGGGAAGTGGAAGGCCAGACCTTCTTCACCATGGAATACGTTGACGGTGAAGATCTGGCGTCACTGCTAAGACGCATTGGACGGCTGCCGCATGACAAAGCGCTCGACATCGCACGCCAACTCTGCGCCGGCCTGGCGGCGGCCCATGCAAAAGGCGTGCTGCACCGCGACCTGAAGCCTGCCAACATCATGCTGGATGGCCGCGGCCAGGCAGTAATCACTGATTTCGGACTGGCTGCACTTACTGATCAGGCGCACGGAGCGGAAGTCCGCAGCGGAACTCCCGCGTATATGGCGCCGGAGCAGCTCGCGGGCAGGGAAGTCACAGTGAAGAGCGATATCTACTCGCTCGGCCTGGTTTTGTATGAAATCTTCACAGGCAAGCGCGCCTTCAGCACCGAGAATCTTACCGAGCTGGTGCAGTCGAGAACGCAAGGCACGATCAGCCGGCCATCGTCGCTCGTCAAAGACCTTGATCCTTTAGTAGAGCGGGTGATCCTGCGCTGTCTGGAAGCAGAGCCGGCCAACCGTCCTGCAGGCGCGCTGGCTGTTGCTGCGGCACTGCCAGGCGGAGATCCGCTGGCGGCTGCACTGGCCGCGGGCGAGACGCCGTCTCCGCAGATGGTAGCTGCTGCTGGACAGATCGAGGGAATGAAACCGCGGCTGGCCTTACTCTGCATTGCCGCCTGTGTGCTCGGGTTGATTGCCAGCGTGATATTGATCAAGTTGAATAACGGGCTCAGCAAGCTTTCGCTGGAAATGCCTCCCGAAGTGCTTTCGCAAAAAGCTCGCGAGGCCATAAGCCAGCTAGGCTACGATCCGCATGCGATAGACACGGCGATTAACTTCGAATATGACACCGACTTTCTGAACTGGGCGGATAAGAACGACAAACCGAGACCACAATGGGACAAGATTCTGAAGGAGCAGCCACCGGTCTTGAGCTTCATCTACCGCCAGAGCCCGCGTTATATGGTCCCACTAGATTTGCGCGTTTCCCTCACGCCCGGAGTTGTGGCGTTCGACGATCCTGCGACCACTCTCTCGGGCATGATCAACCTCAAAGAAGATACGGAGGGGAGGCTGCTCTATTTTCAGGCGCTGCCTCCTCAGGAGGAGAAGGGACCTCCACCGGCAGGAAAGCCTGCGGATTGGAAGCCCCTGTTTGCAGCGGCGGGACTTGATCTATCAAGATTTCAGACAGTCACCCCCGAGTGGACTTCGCTGGCTGCTTCAGACGAACGAGCGGCGTGGACGGGAACTTGGCCGGGCAGCGGACGCCCCCTTAGGGTGGAAGCTGCGGCTTGGCACGGCAAACCAGTTTATTTTCGGTTGATCGGCCCGTGGACACGGCCCTCGCGTATGCGTCCCTCGGAACAGACGCGCGGAGGCCGGATCTCAAACATCGTCCAGATTGTTTTGATTTTCCTGGTCATCGCAGGCTCCGCAGTGCTGGCCCGGAGACAGTTCAAGCGGGGCAAGGGCGATCAGCAAGGAGCCTTCCGGTTAGCCAAGGCGATCTTCGTGCTGCAGATCGCCATTTGGCTCTGTTACAGCCACTTCATCCCAACCACGGATGAACTTCAATTCTTTGCGATTGCGGTAAGCACGGCGTTGTTCAGTTCCCTTATCGTCTGGGTGCTTTACATGTCGCTGGAGCCATTTGTCCGCAAACTGTGGCCTCACTCCATCATTTCCTGGACGCGTTTGGTCAGCGGGAGGGTACGGGACCCTCTGATAGGGCGCGACACCATGTTCGGGGTGATGTTAGGGCTCATGTGGGTGCTGATGTTTGAAGTCCGCATCTATTTGGGCGCGGCGCATTTCGGAGAGTCGCCACAACTTGGAGTGACGGACTATATGCTGGGAATGGCAAGAACCATGGGCGCAGTATTAGCGCAAGCGCCGAATGGAATTCTCGGCATTATGGTGTTTTTCCTTGTAATGATCGGGCTGCGTTATATCCTGCGCAACCAATGGGCGGCAGGGGCGGGCTTCGTAGCAATCTACGCCGGTTTAAAACTTTTGCGCAGCGATCATCCGGGAATTGATGCTGTTATATGGGTGGCCATCTTTGGGATCGCGGCGTTTGCGATTGTCCGCTTTGGCCTGATTACGCTTGCAGTAGCGGTCCTTACCGTCAACACTCTCGCAAATGTTCCTCTCGCTCTGGACTTCTCGCGCTGGTATGCAACAGCCGCCATGAGCGTTCCGCTGATTGTTCTGGCGCTGGGAGTCTGGGGATTTCATACCGCGCTCGGCGGACAGAAAATTTTCAAGGGCGAAATGGAATGAGATTGGCCGCGAGGCCACGGCGCGCTTCAATTACCAAATTACCAATTTACTCAATTACCAAATTTTTCTGATGCGCGCTTATGCCGTAGGTCCGCAATAAGGTTCTTGCCTGTGGTTAGAATCGGCGTTTTCAGGTTAGTATCTTCCCGATGCCCATCAGAGAAGTTCATGTAACCGGCTACCGCTCGGTGCGCGATGTACGTTTGCGACTGCGCCAGATCAACGTCCTCACCGGACCCAACGCATCAGGAAAGAGCAACCTCTACAACTCGGTATTTCTGCTGGCGAAGGCAGCAGCGGGAGGATTCGCGCGCGTGATCGCCGATGAGGGCGGCATGGCATCAGTGCTGTGGGCCGGGCCGCGACGCTCGCGTTCCTTGAGTTCGGCGCGTCCCGAGCCGGTGCGCATGAGCCTCGGCGTAAAGACAGACACCTTCAACTACGAACTGGTGTGCGGCCTGCCGCAGCACTCGCGCGAGAGCCGGTCAGCATTCGAGAGCGATCCCGAGGTGAAGGAAGAGCACGTTTGGATGGAAGACCCGCACGGGCTGAAGGTGACGTTCTTCCAGCGCAACTCGAGAGGCGCGTGGATTCTGGACAGTGAAGAGCGGTTGACCGATTATTCCGGCGAACTTCTGCCAACCGAGGCGGTGCTCTCGCAGTTGCGCGAGCCACATCTTTATCCTGAGCTTTCCGCGCTGCGCATGGAAATGGGCCAGTGGCGGTTCTACCATCATTTCCGCACCGACCACGATTCGCCCTTGCGTCATCCCCAAGTGGGCGTGCGCACGCCGGTGCTGGGCCATGACGGGTCTGATTTGGCGGCGGCGCTACAAACTATCATTGAGGTCGGTCAGGAACAGGAATTGCACGAGGCGATTGCACAGGCATTTCCAGGCGCTGCATTGGAGATCGAACACGATCAGGAAGGCGGGATGTTTTCCGTGCTGCTCCGTATGCCGGGGCTGAAGCGTCCGCTGCGCGCACGAGAGCTCTCGGATGGAACCTTGCGTTATCTCTGCCTGCTGGCGGCGCTGCTCAGCCCTCGTCCGCCGGCGTTGCTCGCGCTCAACGAACCCGAAACCAGTTTGCATCCTGATCTGCTGGAGCCGCTCGCGCGGCAGATGGTGAACGCCGCTCAGCATTCACAGCTTTGGGTGGCGACCCACTCCCAGCGTCTGGCTGAACTGGTGGAAGAGTATTCGGGAGAAGCGCCGATCCGGCTGGAACTCTCCGGCGGCGAGACCAGGATCGCGGGCCAGAAGCTGGTGGAGATCAGCGAAGAAGCCGGATGAAAGGAATCGCCGAAATCGCCGGAATTGCCAAAGATTGAAAATTGAAAAGCTCTGCCGCGCCTAAGGCCTGATTGATCGAGGTTTTTGCAATCCGTTCGAACTCTTGTAGATCGCTGTTTGGTTCTTCTGCGAGGGATAACAGAACAACTCAGAGTTCACCGAAGAGTTGCGCCTTGACGAAAAAATATTCGGGTGCTTTTCTCTGCTCATTCTTTGCAACATTTCTCCCCCAGTCTGGTTTACTCCAACGTAAGTAGCTGAACCAAATCAGCATCAGGAGGAGCAACCCAAGTTATGAAGCGAAGCACCATCAGCATCCTTGCCGTATTTTCATTCGCGGCTGCGGCCGCGCTGGCCCAGACACCCACCGCGCCAACTAAACCTGCCGCCACGGGCAAGACCATCCAGCAGCGCAAAGCCAACCAGCAGAAGCGCGTGGGTGAAGGCGTGGAAAACGGATCCCTGACCGCAGGTGAAGCCGCCAAGGTTGAGAAGAAAGAGGAGCGCCTGAACGGGGAAGAGCGCGACATGCGGGAAGACAACGGCGGAAAACTCACGACCGCCGACAAGGCAAAACTCACTCGGCAGCAGAACCAATTGAGCAAAGATATTTACAAGCAAAAGCATGACGCGCAGGTACAGCCAAAGACCGGCAACGAGGTGAACAAGCGCGATCGCAACCAGCAAAAGCGCATTGGAGAAGGCTTGGAAAATGGGTCACTCACAGCCGGTGAAGCCACGAAGCTCGAAAAGAAAGAATCGAAGTTGAATGCGGAACAGCACGATATGCGCGAAGACAACGGCGGACGGCTGACCGCTTCAGAGAAAGTCAAAGTCAACCGGCAGCAGAACCGCGTGAGCAAACAGATTTACAAGAAGAAGCACAACGCAAGAAAACGCGGATAAGCTTCTGGTCTCGTATAGCTCCCTTCACGCCCTCCGACCTTCTCGGAGGGATTTTTTGTTGTGCATCCGCCCATCTTAACCTTAGTACCTGCGGAATCAATAAGTTATAAGACGCAAAATTTCTTGTGGCATTCTCCTCCGATTTCTCTTGACATCTATTACAAATCGCAATACATTTATTGCGGATTGCGATAATGACATTGGGCGAGAAATTACGGTACCTGCGGCTGATGGAAGGCAATCTCCGCGGCATGGGCCGCGAGATGACGCAGCAGGAAGTGGTCCGCGCCATGCGCACGGAGTTGAAGGAGAAGATCAGCCAGTCCTATCTTTCCCAAATCGAAAATGGGATGCGGCCGCACCTTACCAACAAGACCCGGTTGCTGTTGTCCAGGTTTTTCAAAGTTCATCCCGGATACCTGGTGGATGATCCGGCGGGATTTCACACAGAGCTGCTGTCTGACGTGAGCGCGGATGAGGACAAGCTGGATTTGTGGTTGATCCAGGGCGCGGAGAGGTTTCGCCGAGATCCAACCGTCAGTCGCGCTCTGTTGAATTTGGCAAAGCACGAAGATTCGCGCCGCTGCTTGATGTTGCTCGATGCCATTCTGGAAACGCCGCAACTGGCAGAGCGGCTGTTGCACGTTCTTCGTCCTCAATCCGGCCAGGATTTGCCGGAGATAAGCGAGGCCTGATATGAACCTTGCGACCTTTTACCTAATCTGTTTCGTAATTGGATTTGCGTTCTCCGCATTGTCGTTCTTCACGGGCAGCCTGAGATTGCATTTTCACCTGCCCGGCCATGGCCATTTTGGACATGCGGCGCAGAGCGGAAACGCTCACGGAGGGCATTTCCCATTCTTTAATCCATTCAGTATGGCGGTGTTCCTGGCATGGTTCGGCGGAACTGGTTACCTGCTCACGCGCTATGAGCATGTGTGGATGCTCACGGTACTTGTCATCGCGACGATTGCCGGACTTACAGGCGCGACGTTGATCTTTCTGTTCATTGCCAGGGTTCTGATGGCACACGATTACAGCCTCGATCCGCTGGATTACGAGATGCCGGGCGTGTTGGGCCGTGTGAGCAGTTCGATCCGCAGCCGGGGAACGGGCGAGATCATTTTTGTTCAGGATGGCGCGCGAAGAGCGTCGGCGGCGCGGTCAGAAACCGGAGAGCCGCTGAATACTGGCGAAGAAGTCATCGTCACGCGTTATGAGCAGGGAATCGCTTACGTCCGTCGCTGGGACGAAGTGGCAAGCTCGGCGGGAATTCTGCCGGAAGAGAAGACAAGCGCTTCCGATCGGGAATCAGAAATCACTTCTGCAGACGAGAAGTCTGCCGCAAATAAAGGTTCAGTGAACTCTTGAGGAGGAGTTTCGTATGTTGCCGATGATGTGGATGTGGGTGGGATTGGGGCTGCTGGCCTTCATGTTCGTGATGGCGTCAATTGCGCGCTTGTACCGCAAGGTGGGTCCCAATGAAGCGCTGGTGGTCTATGGCTTTCGCAAAACGCGCGTAGTCCGGGGGGCGGGCACGATTATCTGGCCGATGGTGGAGAGCTGTCGCCTGCTCTCTCTGGAGCTGATGTCGTTCGATGTGGCGCCGCAGCAGGATTTGTACACCAATCAGGGGGTCGCAGTAACGGTGGAAGCCGTGGCCCAGATCAAAGTGAAATCAGACGACGTTTCCATCAAAACGGCGTCCGAGCAGTTTCTCACCAAGACTCCGCCACAGCGTGAGGGCCTGATCCGGCTGGTGATGGAAGGCCACCTGCGCGGGATCATCGGCCAGCTTACGGTGGAGCAGATCGTAAAGGAGCCGGAGATGGTGGCGGACCGCATGCGCGCCACCTGCGCCGGCGACATGAGCAAGATGGGGCTGGAAGTGGTCTCGTTCACCATCAAGGAAGTTCGGGACAAGAACGACTACATTTCCAACATGGGGAAACCCGACGTTGCGCGCATTAAGCGCGACGCCGACGTCGCAGCCGCGGAGGCCGAGCGCGACACCACAATCAAGAGGGCCGAAGCACAACGCGCTTCGGCAATCGCCAAGGCGCAGGCTGACCAGGAGCGCGTGCTGGCAGAAACACTCTCCCTGGCAAAGCAGGCTGAAGCGCAACGCGACCTGGACATCAAAAAGGCCAGTTACGTTGAGACCATAAAGAAGCAGCAGGCGCAGGCGGACAAGGCCTATGACATTCAGGCCAACATCCAGCAGCAACAGGTGATTGCTGAGCAGGTGAAAGTGCAGGTTATCGAGCGCGAACAGCAGACCAAGGTACAGGAAGCCGAGATCGCGCGCCACCAGAACGAGTTGATCGCCACCGTCCTGAAGCAGGCAGAAATTGAAAAGCAGCGCGTGCTCAACCTGGCGGAAGCGGAAAAGCAGAGACTGATCGCCGAGGCGGAAGGCAAAGCGAGTTCAATTCGGCTGCAGGGTGAAGCGGAAGCCGACATCATCTTCAAGAAGGGCGAAGCCGAAGCCAAAGCCATGAACATCAAGGCTGAAGCTTATCAGGAGTACAACCAAGCCGCGGTGGTGGATAAGCTGATCACAAGTCTGCCGGAAGTAGTGCGCGCAATGGCCCAGCCGCTGGCCAATGTAGACAAGATCACGGTCGTGTCCACGGGCAATGGAAGCTCGGCGGGTGTAAGCAAGATCACCGGAGACATGGCACAGATTGCCGCTCAGGTTCCGGCGCTGTTCGAGTCGCTCAGCGGAATGCAGCTCTCCGAACTGCTCTCGAAAGTCAGGCTGATCGGAGACAAAGGCCCGAAGTCTGTGGTGAACGGCTCCGATGACGAGCCGACGACCAAGGCGAAGGGAGCAGGGAAGTAAGGAGCACAGTATGAAGAGAAGTTCTCTTGCGGGCATTGTGCTTGGGCTTATTGCCGGCGCACTCATCGCTATGCTCTCCGGCGGTTGGATTTTCTGGCTGGCGGTTGGACTGGCGCTTGGGATCGTGCTCGGTTCGGCCGGCGCTAAGGGCATGCGGCGGGCAAGCGTCGAACAAAACGGAGCCGGCGCTTCCCGCCTGCAGAAGAGTTTTCGCATGGAAAGTTGATTGTGGAGGAGTTATGGCATTACTGGAACGAGTAACGACGTTGATACGGGCCAATTTGAATGACCTGATTGATAAAGCGGAGCATCCCGAGACCATGATCAAGCAGATCATTCTTGATATGGAGAACCAGTTGCTCCAGGTGAAGACGCAGGTGGCGATCGCGATTGCCGACCAGCACCTGCTGGAGAAGAAGCAGAAAGAGAACGAAGACAAGATTGGCGATTGGAACCGTCGTGCCGAAATGGCGGTGGAAAAGAAGCAGGACGACTTGGCGCGTGCGGCCATCGAGCGCTCGTTGCATCACAAATCGATGACTGAAAGTTTTACCCAGCAAGTGGCCGACCAGAAGCTTCAAGTAGAGACGCTGAAAACGGCACTGAACAAATTGCAGCAGAAGCTGGATGAGGCCCGCGCCAAGAGCGAGATGCTGATTGCGGAGCATCGCCGCGCACGCACGCTGGGCAAGGCGGCGGATGCTCGCGGGCAACTCGATGGAAACAATCACGGCGCCGCTTTCGACCGCATGAAGCAGAAGGTGTTGCGGCAGTCGGCAATTGGACAGGCAAAAGCCGATCTGCTGGACCACACTGCAAGCGTGGAAGATCGTTTCGCACAATTGGAGAAAGAGGAAGAGGTCAATCGCATCTTGAATGAACTGAAAGCCAAGAGAGCGTGATGCCGCGCCGGCATCTGACCGCAATAATCGCCGTACTCCTGTTGACGTCATTGGCAGGACTGTCAAGGCTCCGCGGCCTTCCGCATGGAAGAGCAGCTTTTGAACCTGCTGAATCAAGAACGGATTCGCGGCGGTTTACGGAAAGTACAGTGGAACCAAGACTTGGCAGATGCGGCGCGAGCCCACTCTGATTTGCTCGCGAAACACAAGAAGCTCTCGCATCGGTTCCGAGGAGAGCCTGAGCTTCAGCAGCGCGCCGGCAAGGCAGGAGCGCACTTCGACGCCGTCGCAGAGAATGTGGCATATGCACCTACGGTTCCCGATCTGCACGATGGGTTGATGCATTCGCCGCCGCATCGCGCCAACATTCTCAACCCGGATTACAACGCGGTGGGAATTGCGATCGTTGAGCGAGATGGAGAACTCTACGCCACCCAGGACTTCGCCCGCGTGATCGCCAACGCGAGTGAGGAACAGTTTCGGCAGGCTGTGATCGCGGCATTCCAGAAGGTTCGCGCCGCGCAGAACAGGGCGACGATTGCCGTCCACAGCGATCCGCGATTGCATGATGCAGCGTGCTCGAAAAGCCTGAATGCCAAGCAGATCTTGCGAGGACTTCCCGGTGCGACGGACCTTGCAATCTATACCTCGAGCGACGCCGCCCACCTTCCGCCTAACATGCGCTCCGCCGCCGGCGACGGCACACTGCGTCGCATGAACATCGGCGTGTGCTTTCAGCAGGACTCCGCAACGGGCTTCTCAAAGTACTGGGTGGTGGCGGCGTTCTATCCCGTGCAGTAGCCGAAGGCTCAGATCGCGATCGGCAATTGAGCAGAACCGGCTGCCTGGAGATTGCCAAGCTTGGCAACGCTTTCCCGCAACGTTTGATACTGCACTTCGAGCATCGCGGGCGTGAGTTGAAGAGAAGGCATCACAAATTCGATTGCGAGCTTGAGCGAAGCCTTCATGCACAAGAGCCGCAGTTGGCCGGCAACTTCCGCGATCTGCCCGGCTGCTACGACAACGGTGGAATCTTGACTGTGACGCGCCGTTTCGCTGAGCTGCAATACCGCAGCAGCATTGCCGGAAATCCGCCGGATGTAGGCGAGCGTGACCCTGATTCGCCGGCGTTTCAGTTGACGAAAGCGCGCGGGAGGAAGCTTCGCCCGGAGGAAAAGCTCGTCGGCGCGGTCGGTAAGCGTGACGAACGCCAGAAGGTCCACCGGTACCACCCGTTGCGCGGAAGCGCGCCTGCGGGTCTGCACTGCAGCGTAGAAGAGCAGCACGGCCGTTAAAGCAATCGCAAATACGACGAATGTAATCATTGCTGAATGAGCTCCATCACAGCCCGGTTCCATTCCTCGAGCTGAGATCGTTCCGGCAGAACAATGTTCGCGCTGGGTTCTGGCGCGAGTATATACCCGATCCATGTCAAGAGGCTTATGTCAAAAGCGCCTGTCCGCAACAGGTTCAAAATATTGATTGCGGCAGGCCCGAATTCCGACTGGATGGTGGTTGCAACCAGTTCCACGGTGGCGACGATTCCTAAACCCAGAGCGATGCCAAAGGTCGATTGACGCCAGTGGAGCCCGAAGGCCCGCGAAAAAAAGAAAAGAACACCAATCAGTCCTACTTCAAGAATTCTGGCTGCTTCGCTGAGCACCAAGACAGATTTCATCAAGTCTGTGCGGCTGAAAGGAGCCTCTGAAATAATCAGAGATGCTCCTATTCCCGCTAAGACAATGGCGCATCCGGCAAAAACAAGAGTGGCCAAGCGCCTCAGCGCGCGATGTGGAGTGAAGATGGTCCTGAACACTTCATAGACGATGCCCAGGCCCAGGAAAGTTGCGATTCCTTCGAAAATGAAAACAAACCAGAAGTACGAGATTCCTGTGTCTCTGAGCAGAAAAGCGCAAATGTTTCCAATGGAGTTAACAACTGTGTAGATCGTGAAGAACGGATACGTATGCCAGGATTTCTTCGCCATGAGGAACAGCGCCAGCGCAGGCTGTAATATGAGGCCGGCGATCCAGAAGCCGTAAATGGGATAGTGCAAAGACATTGTGTCCGAGAATAGAATGGCGGTCCCCGCCACAGGAACCGCCATTATCTCGCGAAGTGCGCAGTTTTCGGAACGTTACTCCCGTTTGTGCGTGACTTTATTTCACATTTTTGGGGCACACTGGACAGGGAGGAAGTGGGGGACCATCAAGCTTTTGAATGGAACTAGGTTTGAGAGATGAAGTTGAAGCGACGACGGCAGCAAATACTAACAAGCGAAGAAGGGTGTTTCTCATTGAGTTCTCCTTTTCTGGACGGCTTCTGGACGGCCAAATTTGGCCGGAAAAAGTCTCCATCATTTGCTCGTATCCTGAACAAATAGAAGGATTTTTTGTGGTTTTCGGAATGTGAAAATTCAGGCGTTGTGCCACAGCCTGGACAAGCGCTTTCTCGAGAGAGTTGGCGTGCGGCCGAGCCGGAATCAGATCAGGAAGGGAAGCCCACTGCTCGTTTCAGCAGGACGCCGCGTCGGGTCTAGAATTTCCGATTTCCGTAAACAGGAATTCATAAGTTATCTTTTCTCGCAAGTGTATGAATAAGAAGGCTTTGTCGCGATTCTAAAATTATCGCTTGGTTAGCATACTGAGACTTGGGATGAGTTGCACCGGCGGGAGCCAGTCAGGCCGAGAGCGCAAGCAAGTTGTTGATTTGCCAATAAATTCTTGCGGAAGGAGGCCAGTAAGTTCTGTTTTCAGAAAAAATTACGATCCCAGAGCTCGGCTTAGGGCCTTAGTCACTGCGGCTCATTTTTTCCGAAAACCGGAATTGAGTGAATACCACTCGGTTGGATAGGAGGCTCCCAGAGCCGCGGGCGGATTCGGATACAATAGCGGGAGAGCAGCTTAGATGTCGGGGCGTAGCGCAGCCTGGTAGCGCACCTGCCTTGGGCGCAGGGGGTCGGAGGTTCAAATCCTCTCGCCCCGACCAACTAATTCCTTCGTGCGAAAATTCAGCGCCTTCTCTTGCGCTCTGGCTTCAAGATTTCGGCGGATGGGCGCAATGCTTTCTCAATTTCCCCCACAGCGATTTCAATTCGCTTTCGCCCACGATCTTTCAACATGTGTAATCTGCCGGCGAGAAATTTCACTCGCCTTCGTCGTCCCTGATGCAGCAGCTTGCTCCCTCGCACCGTAGCGTGAATCAGGACAGCACGGCGATCCTGCTGGTCTTGCAACCTCCGCGCCAAACCGGCCTCTTGCAAGGCGTCTACAATCCGGCTCATCGTGGGCGCTCTCACCTGCTCGGCCTCAGCAAGCTGGTTCAGAGAGAGCGGCCCGCCAAAGACGAGAACAGAAAGGGCGGAGAGTTGCGCGGGACCGATTCCTGTGGCGGAATCCTGCCGGCGGACCAGCCGTAAAAGGTGGATGGCTGTGCTGTGCAGCCGATCTGCCAACTGCTCCAGCCGTGCTTCCTCACGGGTCGTTTTCCGGGCCATGATTAGCTAAGCTAATTATTCTCTTGACAGACGTCAATCTCCCGTATTGTAGTTAGCATTGCTAAATAAACCGGAGAATCCAGACCGGCCCCGAAAGGAGTAATCCCATGACAGCGCAGCAGGCGACCAAACCATTTCAGCTCTCGCAGATCGGCAGCATCGTGCTGGGAGTCAGCAATCTTGATCAATCACTCCTGTTCTACACCGGGAAGCTCGGCTTGAAGGTCCGCTTGCGTGAACAGCAGTTGGCGGTGCTTGATACGGGCAACATGAGCCTCGTCCTCAGTCCCGGCCACATGCGATTGGCGCCCCAAGCTGCGGGAGCTACGGAAGTCGTCTTTCAAGTAGAACACGTGCGGGCGGCAAAGGAGGCTCTCACAACACAAGGAGTCAGCTTCTTCACTGAACCGCGACAGGTCACACCCACTGATTGGGCGGCGCACTTCCGCGATCCCGATGGCCATCTCCTCTCAATCTTCGGGCCGGAATAGCGCCCGAGTAGTAGATCCCGGACCGTGACGGCGAACCGGATTGGCGCATCCAAACCTGCTGTGATCAAAGTTTGGAGAGCGCTATGAAGAACAGAAAAGAGAAGCCGCAGAATTTACCCAAAGTTGATTTGAATGAGAGGTCGCCGGAGCTTCGCGGCGATAACCAGGCGCGACCTGACGATCTTGGATCTGATCCGGGGCAGGTCGGAAGCGACAGTGCCGGACAATCGGGAGATCCACAGCGGCTCTCGGAGTTGGAAGAGGTCAACGAAGAATCCGTCGAAGAACTGGCAGATACTGATCAGGCATTTGAAGCCTCTGCAGTTGAAGGCGTCGAGGACGCGGCCGAACATCCCGAACGTCCGGTGCACACTCACGAGGAGTATGGCCGTCCTGATGACGCTCCTCCGCGACGGCGCGACGATGAAGCGGCTTAAGAGACTACGACTGCGAATCATGCATGGCTAGAATTCTGGCCAGCACTGTCCGGGGTTCCCGCATCAGAGTCAACAAAGCTTTGTTGTAGGGGCCCCAGCAATGCGCGCCAGATTCAGAGTCCTCGGTTCCGTAGCGGTTCTTCTCCTCCTGACTGCGATTGCTGCTGCTGCTGCGCAGGAGAGCTGAAATCTTTCACGATGTCGCCCTCCCAGCACCATCTGAATGTTCACGTCGTCGCGGTAATCCACGATCCACTCGGTTTACGAAGCCAGCACCCCAGGGAGGAATTTCTTCTTCAGGAACCGTACAGAAGAGTAGCAACATCAGCCTAACCCTCCAATAGCAATCTTCCCGTTATCTCTTATCGAAGAAAAAGCCGCCTTGCAGGGCGGCTTTCGTTTCATTCTTGAAGTCTCTTACTTGAAGAATTTATCGGCTTGGGCCAACCGTTTGTTGACCTCATCCCAGTTCACCACGTTCCACCACGCCTTCAGATAATCCGGACGGCGGTTTTGGTATTTCAGGTAATAGGCGTGCTCCCAAACGTCGTTGCCGAGGATAGGGAACTCGCCGTTGCTCATGGGATTGTCCTGGTTGGGAGTGGATGTGACCTTGAGCTCGCCCGACTTCGTGCGCACCAGCCAGGCCCAGCCGCTGCCGAATTGATTGGCGCCGGCGGTTTCGAATTTTTCTTTGAAAGCGTCAAAGCTGCCGAAGGTCTTATTGATGGCGTCTGCGACAGGTCCCGTGGCACTACCACCTTTCTTTGGTCCCATGATCTGCCAGAACATGGTGTGGTTCACATGGCCGCCGCCGTTGTTGCGGACCGCGGTTCGCACGTCTTCCGGGACCGCATTCAGGTCGCGCAGCAGTTCTTCCGGACTTTTGTTACCCAGCTCAGGATGTTTTTCGATTGCACCATTCAATTTGGCGACGTAAGCGGCGTGGTGCTTGTCGTGGTGCAAGTGCATGGTTTGCTCGTCAATATGAGGTTCCAGCGCGTTGTAAGCGTAAGGAAGCGCCGGCACCTCGTGTGCCACTACAGTTGCTTGAGCCATTTCATTCACCTTTCTTATAAGTTCTGAACCTTTCTTGGATGACCCCGAGATTCTTTGCGATGCTAAAACGATTTGAATGCAAGTTCCATCAGCGTCTTCTGCTCCATCTCATGCGCTGTGTGAGATCCGGTTGACGGGCTGGAGGAAGCAGTGCGTTTCACCGAACGCAGCGGCAGCCCGCGGGTCAGGCGTTCCAATTGCGGCACTACAAAGCTCAGCGCGCCCATGTTCGCCGGCTCCTCCTGCACCCAGAGAAACTCGCGCGCGTTGCTGTGCTGCGCCAGGGCGGCTTCGATCTCCTGCTCCGGCCAGGGATAGAGCTGCTCCAGGAAAATTATCGCAGTGCGCGTGTCGCCACGGCGCTTGCGCTCGCGCCTCAACTCGTGGCCGATTTTTCCGGTGCAGAAGATCACACGTTCGCCATTCGTGATCTCCAGGTCCTGAATCACGGTTTCAAATTTTCCATTCGCCAACACGGTCAATGGACTGGCCGCGTCGGGATGACGGAGCATCCCTTTGGGCGTGAAGACAATCAGAGGTTTGCGCCAGCTTCGCAGCGCCTGCCGTCGCAGCAAATGGAAGTATTGTCCTGCCGTTGAAGGTTGAGCGACCTGAATGTTGTCTTTTGCGGCGAGCTGCAGATAGCGTTCGATGCGGCCGCTGGAGTGTTCGGGTCCCTGGCCTTCATAACCGTGGGGAAGCAACATTACCAGACCGGAGAGCAGTCCCCACTTGTCCTCGCCGGAGACGATGAATTGGTCAATGATGACCTGAGCGCCGTTGGAAAAATCGCCGAACTGCGCTTCCCACAGCACCAGGCCGTCGGGATAGTCGCGGCTGAAGCCGTATTCGAACCCCAGCACGGCGGCTTCAGAAAGAATTGAATTGTAAGCCTCAAACCAAGCCTGGTCGGGAGAGATGTGGCAGAGCGGTACGTATTCCTGCTCATTCTCTGTATCAATCAGCACGGAGTGGCGCTGATTAAAGGTGCCGCGGCGCGAGTCCTGACCGGAGAGCCGCACCGGAATTCTTTGCTTCACCAGCGAACCGAACGCCAGCGCTTCCGCCATGCCGTAATCAATCGGCAAGCGTCCCGTGCCCATTTTCTCGCGCTGTTCCAGCAGCTTTTTCACTTTGGGATGAATGGAAAAATCAGCCGGATACGTGGTGAGCTTTTCAGTGATCTGCTTGAGCGTGTCTTCGGCGACGTTGGTTGGGACTTCGAGCGAGGGATTGTATCGTCCGCCTACGTACTTGTCCCAGTACTGCGGAAGGCGGCGCAGCACCGGTGCTTTTTGCATGGTCGCGGCTTTGTCATAGCCGGCATCAATACGTTGGCGGAAGCTTGCTTCCATCTCGGCGATGTCAATCGAATGCTTCTTCGCGTAGATCTCAAACAGAGGCGGATGCTCGTTGATCCTTTTATAAAGGAGCGGTTGCGTGATGGTGGGATCGTCCACCTCGCTGTGGCCGTGCCGGCGATAGCCAATCAGATCGAGCACGACATCTGTGCCAAAACGGTAACGATACTCGACCGCCATTTTCGCGGCGCGCAAGACAGCTTCGGGATCCTCTGCATTCACGTGGAAGATGGGAATCGGCTGCCGCTTGGCCAGATCAGAAGAAAAGCGCGAGGTGTGCAGCTCCGCTGGGTTGGTGGTGAAGCCAATCAAATTGTTGACAATGATCTGGATAGCCCCGCCCACCGAGTAGCCCTTGAGGCCGGAAAAATTCAGCGTTTCTGCCCAAATGCCTTGCCCTGCGAACGCTGCGTCTCCGTGCATGATGATGGGAAGCACCTGCCGCGCACCGTCGGGTCCAGCGTGGGTCTGCTTGGCGCGAACACGTCCCAGAGCTACCGGATCCACAGCCTCAAGGTGACTTGGGTTGGAAACCAGGTGCATGCGCAGAGACTTGCCGTTGCGCGTTTCGTAATGTCCCGTTGCGCCCTGATGGTACTTAACGTCGCCACCGCCCAGAACGCTGCGAGGGTCGACGTCCTCGAAGCCGACGAACACATATTCCGCCGGAATCCCAACCACCAGCGACATTACAGTCAATCGGCCGCGATGGCTCATGGCCATCAAAGCGGTGTTGGCGCCGAGATCGGCCGCGGTTTCAAGAACCGTGTCCAGTAGCGGGATCAGCGCGGTGGCGCCTTCGCCGGAGTAGCGCTTGGTTCCGAGATATCGCGTCTGAAGAATCTGCTCGAACAGATCGGCCTGGAGCAGGCGCTCGGCCAGCCAGCGACGATCCAACTTTTGCGCAGGGCTGTTCTCCATCTGCTCCTGGATCCATTCCCGGCGGTCACGCTGAGGAATGTGCATGAACTCGGCTGCCAGGGAGCCGCAATAAATCTTGCGCGCTTCTTCCGCAATGGGGCCGTCGAGACGGAGCTCGGAAAATCCAGGCCCAACCGGTCCACCGAAGGGATTGAGGTTGGCGTCGAGGTAACCCCAGCGGCGGAAAGGGTCAAAAACTCGATCGCGCTCTAAGGATTGTTCTGCGGGTTGAAGCTCTGCGCTATGAGTGCTCATTCAAAATGATTCCAGTGAAGAGTGCTGGCACGGTAGTTCGACAAAGGCCCGCCAATCCATCAGGATAACATCTAGTGTGCCCAAGTTTTCGATGAGCGGAAGCCGCGCGCCGATTCTCGGGAAGAGCGGAGCAGGGAGATTTGGGACAAAAAGCAAGCGTCCTGCGAACGAATCGCAGGACGCCAGGCAGCCCTCCCCCAGAACTGCCTTTACCACCGAGGAAAGTCTAGGCCGGGTGGCCATCCCAGTCCACATCACTTAAGTAACGTTACTCCGCAGTCGAAATGGCAGCAACGAAGCCAAGAAGGACTGAGAGGCTCAAACTGTTTGATCCCAGAGGTTTAGCGAGAATGAAACCCATTCTCCGCGACAACATCTAATTGTTTGTTAGGATGTTCGGTCCTGAACTCGCCAAAACGGCGGGCTATATTCGATAAGAGGTTTACATGGCAACGAACGGAATTCTTGAAGTTACAGACGGCAATTTTGATTCAACCGTGCTTAAGAGTAGCGAGCCGGTGATGGTTGATTTCTGGGCAGCCTGGTGCGGCCCCTGCAAGGCGCTGGCTCCAATTGTTGATGAAGTTGCAGCAGCCTACCAGGGCAAGGTGAAAGTCGGGAAAATGGACGTAGATGCTTCCCCGGTGACACCGCAACGTTACGGCGTGCGCGGCATTCCCACCCTGCTGATTTTCAAAGGCGGTCAGGTGCAGGAGCAGATCGTGGGATTGGTTTCACGTGACAAGATCGAGAAAGCGTTGAATAAGCATCTGGGACAGTAGGGCCCGCCCGAGACGTAAAAGCCCTGCGCGCAGCGCGGGGCTTTCTGATTGTCTCCCGTTTCTGCTTTAATACTTCCTCAAAACTCCAATGACTCTGCCCTGAACCTGAACCGAGCGTGCGGGAACGATGATGGGTTTCATGGCGGCGTTGGAAGGCTGCAAGCGGATGTTGGCGCCTTCACGGTAGAGCCGCTTCAGCGTGGCGTCAGTGCCTTCCACCAGGGCCACGACGATTTCTCCATCCGGCGCGGTATTGCCCTTCTCCACCAGGACGTAATCGCCTTCGACGATGTGCTCGTCCTGCATGCTCTGGCCTTTCACTTGGAGCACAAAGACATCTTTGGACCGAGTAATATCGCCGAGCGATATAGTTTCCGGATTCTCCACCGCTTCAATTGGCTGACCGGCGGCAATGCGACCGACCAGCGGCAATGCTACTTCTGAGAGGCCCTTGCTCTGCCGTTTGAAAAGTCCGCGCACTGGAAGAACATCAATGGAGCGGCTGCGGTTGTAGTCGCGCTTCAGCAGTCCCTTCTTTTCCAAGTTGCTGATGTGCTTGTGGACCGTCGCCAGCGAACTCAGCCCCATACCTTGCCCGATCTCTTCGAAGGAAGGGGAGTATCCGTTCTTCTGCACAAAGTCGTAAAGGAAGTCATAGATTTCACGTTGCCGCTTGGTGATTGCCATACGCTGCGATTTTGCCGAATGAAAGGCGAACTGTCAAGGTAAAATCGGAGAATATTTTGACCAGTAAGCAACCGAGCTCGATCTTCGATGTACCTAGTCCTTTAGGACAGGGCCAGGAGTACATGACCGTCAGTACAGGGGACTTAAGTTTTCGCAAAATAAGCGCTCTCTCAGCCGATTTTCAGGCTGCTCTGAACAAATATATCTCTCCTGAAATCAGCAGCTTACAATGCCATGAAAAACTTTGTTCTTGACCATGAGGTACTATGGTTCGGTACTAAAGTAACCAAAGAAATCAACAGTCTGGAGTTGCTCTTCGTCCTAATACTCTTGGCGCCCACCCTTCGCCAGAGCAGCCCCGGATGGTGAAGTTGTCGTAAATCGGAATCCCGGTGTATTCGGTTGCAAGTGGTTCGTGAAAGGCAGGTCGCACGTGAGGTCGGAACGAGGCTTCAGTTTAACGGAAATGCTGGTGGTCACGGCAATTCTGCTCATCGTCGGCAGCCTCTCCGTACCCAATATCACGCGCGCCGTGGATAACATAAGGCTGAAAGGCGCCGCCCAGCAGGTGGCGAGCATGTATCAGCAGGCGAGAATTCAAGCCACACAGGATGATACCTATCACGAACTGCTGACCGGCGGCGCGGGTGGAACCACAAACCAGATTTGGGTTGACCTGGATGGTGACGCACAGTGGGATGCAGGGGAACCTCTGGCGCAAATGCCTCCGCAAGTATCGCTGATCAGCCAGCAGGCGGTTCCGGTGCAGATGAATCCGGCCACGTTGGGTTTCGCGCCTCTTACGGCCGACAATTCATCGGGCACTTACAACCAGCAAGGAACAAAGGTTAAGGCCTTAGCGTGGAATGGCCAGGGGCTTCCTTGCCAGAGAGTAGCGCCAGGCTCGATCTGTTCCAATCAACTGCAGGCAGGCTCAGTAGCGTGGGTGCAATATTTGCAATTGCAGCGCTCGGTAAACGGGGCATTGTATGCGGCAGTCACCGTTAGCCCAACGGGAAAGATAAGAATCTGGTCGTACACTCCGGGTGCGAATGGTGGCTGGTTTTAAGTTTTTTGGGAGAGGAATTTCGGTGCTCAAACGGAACGGAAGCCGCGAACGGGGATTCAGCCTGATTGAGCTGATGATCGCGATGGTCGTGCTGGCAGTCGGGCTTCTGGGAGGCATTGCGGTGATCTGCGCGGCCACGGCCAGCA
>DATEGH010000011.1:0-7578 GCA_035280185.1 Terriglobales bacterium | reverse complement strand
GAGAAGCGTGCTCATAGGTTCTCAGCGTAGCTGAAAGGAATGCTCCGGGCCATTGCTCAGTCGTGAGTGCGCACGTGACTTCGCACGAAATCTACGATCTCCCGCGTTGAGGTTCCGGGCAGAAAAACCTCCGCAATGCCGGCCTTTTTCAGGCCCGGAATGTCTGCTTCCGGAATAATCCCGCCGACCAGCACGGTCACATCATCCATGTGTTTAGCGCGCAGCAGTTCCATGAGTTTCGGGCAAATCGTATTGTGTGCCCCCGAAAGAATGGAAAGGCCGATAACGTCGACGTCTTCCTGTTCCGCCGCGGAGGCAATCATCTCCGGAGTTTGCCGCAGGCCGGTATAAATCACTTCCATTCCCGCATCACGGAGCGCGCGAGCAATGATCTTGGCGCCGCGGTCGTGGCCATCGAGGCCGGGCTTGGCGATCAGCACGCGAATTTTGCGTTCCGGCATGGCCCAAGAGAATACTGCAAATATGTGCTCGGGAATAACCGTTTGCTAGGTGATGGCGACTTCCTCGTAGGTTCCGAATATAGTGCGCAGCCCATCACATATCTCGCCGAGTGTGGCGTAAGCTTTGACCGCCTCATAAATATGCGGCAGAAGATTTTCCGCGCCCTCGGCGGCACGCCTGAGATGATCGAGCCGGCGGGTTACCTCTTCGCCGGAGCGCTCCGCGCGCAGCCGCCGTAGCCGCTCCTGCTGGCGCAAGGCGACGTCTTCGTCGATTTGCAGAACCTCGATCGGCTCTTCCTCGCTGACATATTCGTTCACGCCGACGATGATCTTCTCTTTGCGGTCCACGGCCTGCTGATAGCGGTAAGAAGCCTCCGCGATTTCGCGCTGCGGATACGAGCGCTCGATTGCCGCGACCATGCCGCCCAGCGCATCGATCTTGCGGATGTATTCGCGCGCGCCCTCCTCGACCTCGTTCGTCAATGCCTCCACAAAATACGATCCGCCCAGCGGGTCCACCGTATTGGTCACGCCGCTCTCGTAAGCGATGATCTGTTGCGTCCTCAGCGCCAGAGTGGCGGCAAATTCGGTAGGCAGCGCCCAGGCTTCGTCCAGCGAATTTGTATGCAGCGATTGCGTTCCGCCCATCACGGCGGCAAGCGCCTGAATCGCCGTCCGCACGACGTTGTTGTAAGGCTGCTGCGCCGTAAGCGAGCAGCCTGCCGTCTGCGCGTGGAAACGCAGCGCCCAGGAGCGCGGATTCTTTGCGCCAAAACGTTCGCGCATCTCCCGCTGCCAGATGCGCCGGGCGGCCCGGTACTTGGCAATCTCTTCGAAGAAATCATTATGCGCATTAAAAAAGAAAGACAGCCGAGGCGCGAATTCGTCCACCGCCAGACCGCGCTGGATTCCGCGCTCGACGTATTCGATGCCGTCTCGCAGCGTGAACGCCAGCTCCTGAATCGCCGTCGAACCCGCCTCCCGAATGTGGTAGCCGCTGATGGAGATGGGATTGAACCGAGGCGTGTGGTGTGTTCCGAACTCGAACGTATCAATCACCAGCCGCAGCGACGGCTCGGGCGGATAGATGTACTCCTTCTGAGCGATGTACTCCTTCAAAATATCGTTCTGCAACGTTCCCGACAGCAGCTTCCAATCCGCGTTTTGCTTTTCCGCGACGGCCAGGTACATGGCCCAGATAATTGCCGCTGGCGAATTGATGGTCATTGACGTGGTGACTTCCGCAAGCGGAATCCGATCGAAGAGCGCTTCCATATCCGCAAGCGAACTGATGGCCACGCCGCACTTGCCTACTTCGCCGCGCGAGAGCGGATGATCGGAGTCGTAGCCCATGAGAGTCGGCAGATCGAACGCCACGGAAAGCCCGGTTTGGCCTTGCGCCAGCAAGTAGCGGAAGCGTGCGTTGGTATCCTCGGCGGTGCCGAAGCCGGCAAATTGGCGCATGGTCCATAGCCGCCCGCGATACATCGTTGGGTGAATGCCGCGCGTATACGGGGGCTCGCCGGGCTGGCCTAAATCACGCCCGGGGTCCCAGCCGGCAAGATCGGCGGAGGTATAAATCTGGCGGATGGAATGTCCAGAGACCGTGGTGAAGCGTTGTGGACGCGCCGCAGAACGCGGGGCCACGACTTCGGCCGATGACTTAGCGGATTTTTCGTCGCTCATGCCAGCAGTTCACGCGATTTCGGTTCGTCGCTGCAAATCTTACCGTGCTTTGGCGAAGCTCACGTCTCTATTTTAGTTTCTGCGCAACCGAGAGCAAAGTCCCGTGCTACCGGAGGCGCCAAGCTCGCCATTCAGTTGATCCATCTGAAGTCTGCTAGGGATGGGTCAGCGCCGGAACGACTGGCTGATATCTTCGGAAGGCTCGCCGGCGGCGCACGACTTTAAATCCCTGAGTACGTCAGCCGGCCTCCAATCGTTTCCGTTGTAGCTCTTACAAATGCCGCCGTCCGGTGAAATGATCGCCGTGCTCATGGAATGTGTGACCTGCCCCTGCTCTTCGGTGACAAACACATCGAAGAACTTGGTCACCGTGCTCTTTTCAGCCGCCGGAATGGTGGCGAATTCCCAATGCTCGAACGTTTGCGGTCCCCGGTCGGTTACGAATGGTCGCGCATAGTTGCGCAGCACCTGCGGGGTGTCGTACTGCGAGTCGAAGCTGATGCTAAGCAAGTGGGTCTTGGCGTAAACTTCGGGCGACTTCACCAGCTCTTTTTCGATTTCCGCAAAGTTGTGGGTCATCAGAGGGCAATAATCGGGCAAAGGACAGCGCGTATAGATGAACGTCAACAGGACCGCCTTGCCTCGATATTGCGCCAAATGGATTCGCTTGCCATCCTGATTCACCAAGGCGAAATCCGGTAGGGCCGCCTCCTGGCCGGAACGCTGCAACTGCGCGCCCGGTGGCGAAGTTTTTCCATCTGATTTCTTCACTACAACGATATTTTCCAAGTGGATTTCGTTCGGGCTAACGATTACATCGGCGGTGATCTGATCGCCAGGCGAAAGCTTGTCGAGTGTTTGGGCATCGACTACGGGATAAGGCATCGTCATTGCCCCCATGAAGCCCGGGATCTCTTCATGATTCACCACTAGATGCTGCTGCGGTTTGTCCACCTGGACCACTGTCCCCCTCAAGTGATAGCGCCGCACTTGACTCTGGTTCGGCCCGCGGCATGCGCCCGCAAACAGGATCGCCGCTAACGTAATTGCCAATCCAAGTCGTCGAGCGGAAGTACTTGTGCAGGAAAATTCTCGGGTAGCTTTCATCTCATTACTGATACCAAGGCCAGCGCGGACGCGCAAGTTTGCCGCGGCCTTTAATCTGCCGGATGGCTATCGATGCTGGGGGTCTAAATCACACTCGCCTTGGAGGGGCGCCTCGCAATTGCACATTTTTGTTCGTTTCCACTGCGTTACTGCGTGATGTGGCCCTGCACGGCGCCTTCCGGATCGATGTGGCTCTTTTCCAGCAGAACGCCCATGGATCGCTCCATTTCCACAAGCGCTTTTGCATAGGTGGCGCGCGCTTGCACTTCGGAGAGTTCGGCATCCAGCAAATTCCTCTGCGCCAGGATGACGTTGTACGGTGTTGAAAGTCCCGCCACGCGCTTTTTCTGCTCCGCATTCAAAGCTTGCGTACCGAACTCCACGGCTGCTGCTGCCGCCGCCGCCTCTGCTTTCGCCTGCATCAACTTGGTGCTCGCCGAGCGCACTTCCACTCCAATCTGATTCTCGGTCCGTTGCAAGGATATCTCCGACTGTTGCTCCAGGAAGCTGGCGCGCGCGTTATCCGCCAATGCACTCCGGTTCTTGATTGGAATGGTAAGCGCAAAACCAAAGGCGTATTCGGGATACTTCACGTGAATAAACTGGTTCAACTCCTGGCCCAAGCCCCCGGTTACTAGCATGGGAAGGCCGCCGGCAACGGGAATCAGTTGATTTCCAGAAAGACCGGCCGTGGCAAAGAATCCAAACACATTGAAGGTGGGCTTCAAAAAGTTGTGCGTCGCCTTGACGGCCACCTGATTGTTCATGAGGGCTGCTTCTGCTTGCGGCACCTCCGGCCGATTTTTCGCCGCAGCTGCTATCGCTTCCGCGAGCGGCGGAATATCCGCCTCCTGCGGATTGGGCAGTGCATCTGTGGCCACGATCTCGGCGTTTCCCAACGCATCCGTAACCCGTCTGCTGAAAAGAATCTTCAAGGCCAACGCCTGCTGCTGGAGATTGGTCTGGGCCACGATCAGGTCTCGTTGAGTTGACGCCACCTGGGCTTGCGCGGACACCACGTCGAGAGGCGCCAGAGTTCCAATCTCGGCCTGTCGCTTATTGTCCTCATAGAGCTGCTGGGCCACCTGTAGCGCTTGCTGTGTTGCTTTCACCTGTTCTTGAGCGGATACCAAGTCCCAATAGCTGTCTGTTGCCTGGGCCAGAGTCGTGTTCACCTGCTGGAGGTACCACTCTCGGACGAACTGCATGTTGTTTCGCGCTACCACTTGAAACCGGCGATTGAATTCCCGGCCGAAGCCATTTGTCATTTGTTGGACAACAGAAATAGCCATCCTGCTGATGACGTCAGGATTATAGATGAGGGATTGTTGCGTGCTGCTTTGGCGCTGACTGGCGAAATCCACGCCGAAGCTCGTTCCCGTTGCAAAACTTTGCTGCCATCCGAGCCCGTAGAAGGCCGTATTCGTAGTGACCGCGGGAGAGCCCGCCACGACCAGCGTATTCAGAGGGCTGGCTGTGCGGTCCCAGCTAAAATCAAAGGTGACGACCGGATCAAACGATCCGCGGGGTGAGATGCTCAGCGAGCGTGACGCGCCTGAAATGGAACCAATGCCGCCGATACCGCCAAAGGCGCCTCCTCCGCCTCCCACTCCGGCTCCAATGGCGGACGAAAAGAGCGCGTCGGGAATCGTCGCGCCCACAGCCTGAACGCCGCGCGCGGCCTGTCCTGACTTGGCTCGCAGTAAGTCCGTTTGCGCGGAATAATTGAAATAACGATCCAACGCGAGATTGAGGTTATTCTCCACCACTGTGGCGGCCAGTTGGGTGAGCGAAAGCTCGATCTTGCCGTCGCGAATCATCTCGGAAAGAGCCTTCGTGTCATTTAGATCTGCGGCGGCGACGCGAGCAGGCTTGTAAGCCGAAAAGATGTTCGGGAACCCTTTGGGGGCGGCGCTGTAATCTGGGGCGTTAGGCTGAGCAGCTTGAGCCTTCGGATCAGGCGCTTGAGCCTGCGATCTTTGTGCCGGAAGCACGACAAAGACAAGCAAAATAGCAAAGACCAGAAAGCCGAGCTTTGGCAGCCGCGAAAATGTCGGCTGGACTCGATGCGCTCGGCAGTTCCCTGTGCGCGCCACCATGCGCTTGAAGATCCGCCAATCAGCTCGTACGTCCATGATCTCCTTACCGGCTCCCTAGGTCCGATCCCTTGTTGAATGGAGGAGACGGCATCCTGGTTATCACGCCGCTCAATGCATCATTGAAGCTGATTCCGTTTCGCGCCAGGGTTGCTCCGCGGGCCTCATCGATAGTCACCAGAGATTTGGCGTAGGCATCCGCCGCCTCTATTTCTGCATACTGCGCCGTGGTCACGTCGCGCTGCCGCAGAACCACGTTGTAGAAGGTCGAAGCCCCTACGCCCAGCTTCTTTTGCTCCGCATCCAAAGACTGCTGCGCCAGGATCACGGCTTGGTGCGCAGCCTCTTCCTGCGCCTTTCCCTGAACCAGTCCGATCATCGCCTGCCGAATGGAAAGTTCCGCCTGATTGCGCAGCACCTGCAGATTAATTTGTGATTGCTGCATTTCAAATTGAGCCCGCAGGTTGTCAGCTTGCGCCGAGCGGTTCTTTATGGGAAGCGCCAAGGCGAAGCCAACCGAATCTTCAGGAAACGTGCCTGAAGCCATCTGCCACAGCGATGATGATGTTCCCGACGGAATAACCGTACCCACGGGAACCCCGGGTGCGTTACAGCTTGCCCTGGCCGTCACAACGCAGTTGCCTTGCAAACCCGCCGACGCATATTGGGCAAAAACATTCCCTGTCGGAAGCAGGTTATTGGCCGTGTATTGCGTGGATATCTGTTCGTTCTGTAAATTCATTTGCGCTGTCTTTATATCCGGGCGGTTGCGCTCGGCGTCGGCCAAGGCATCCTCCAGCGGCGGAATATCGCTATCCCGGGGCTCCGGCAGTGCATCCGTGGTCACAATCTGCGCTGATTCCAAGTCACGGTCGATGCGCTTGCTCAACAGATTCTTTAACGTGACTTCCTGGATTTGAAGATTGGTTTGCGCGACCACCAGATCGCGCTGGCTGGCGGCCATTGCGGATTGGGCGGAAACCACGTCCAGCGGCGCCAAAGCCCCGACTTCGGCTTGCCTCTTGCTATCCTCATAAAGTCTTTGGGCGGCGGCTAAGGATTGCTGAGCCACCTTAACGTTCTCCTGGAATTGCGCCATGTCCCAGTAGGCATTTTCAACTTGCACGATCGTCTGTTGTAGCTGGTTTTGAAAGATTGCCCCTGAGACGTTCTCATTGTTCTTCGCAACCAGCAGGAATCGCTGGTTGGGCTTGAGGCCAAAACCGCTCAACAAAGGTTGATTGAATCCCATGGACATGCGCGTCGCCACATCCGGATTGAAAAGCAGGCTTTGTTGAGTGGAAGACGAACGCAAGCCGTTGAGGCTCACGAAATAACTCGTGCCGCTTGGCAGAAGCTGTGTGTAGCTGCCGCTGTAGGATGCCGAATACCCTATAACGGCCGGAACGCCTGCCACGATGAGCGTATTGAGAGGTTCCGCGGTGCGGTCCCAGCTGAAGTTGTAGTTGATCGTGGGGTCAAACGTCCCCACCGGAGCGATATTCACCGCCCCGCCTCCGCCGCTGATTCCGCCCGCATTCCCGACGCCTCCCCCCGCGACAGCCGTGCTGACGCCTACACCCAGAGCTCCCGCGCTCAAGCCTAGGGGAATCGTCGCGCCCGTAAATCCCCGCGCGGCCGATCCCGCCGAAGCCCTGAGGACATCGGTTTGAGACATCGGCACCACTTGGCGCTCCACGGAAATATCCAGGTTGTTTTCAATGGCCAGCGCGAGAGCATCCGCCATGGACATTTCCAGCTTGCCATCGTGGATCAGGTCCCGAAGCCTGGGAGAATTCTCCAGTGAGATGGAAGGAATCGGCTGCTGCCGGTAGGGTGCCAGAAAGTGGCCAAACCAGTTCGGCCCTTTCGAATAGTCCCTAAGGAGCGCATTGCCCTGAGGAGTCTGGGCCTTGAGCTGCCCCGGTGCCAAGCATAAGAGAGCAAGGCTCACAAGCACATGTGCCGAAAGATCTTTTCCCCTCATTCCAACCTCCTTCTGGAGTCCCACTCCTGAGCCGGTCCTGAAGTTTGCAGACCCAATCAAGTCCCAACTCAAGAGATACAGATGTCTAGTTGTAACGTCTGGCTGCCCAAAAGTGTTTCAAGTTTGTGGACCCAAGCGGCTACCAATGCATGCACAGGAACGCGTTAGGTTTTTCCAGCCGGATCTGCTCTCCAAGAGCAAAGCAGTCTAACAGCGCCTTTTCCGTTTTGACAACGCG
>DATEGH010000010.1:0-16951 GCA_035280185.1 Terriglobales bacterium | reverse complement strand
GTAAACACGTCGAGAGCCGCGCCGCCGATCCGCTTCTCCCGAAGAGCAGTAATCAGCGCGCCCTCATCAATCAGCGGCCCGCGGCTGACATTGATCAGGTACGCGTCCTTTTTCATTTTCGCGAGCCGCTCGGCGTTGATGATGCCTTGTGTAGCTGGAGTCACTGGAGCACAGAGCAAGATGTAATCCGCCTGCGGAAGCACCTGGTCCAGTTGCGCCAGGGGAAAGACAGCATCGGCAGCGCCGGCGCCTTTTGACGGATTCTCGCGTACTGCCAGCACATTCATCCCGAGCGCTTTAGCGCGTAACGCAAATTCGCTGCCGATTCCGCCCATGCCCAGCACCAGCACAGTGGTCCCTGCAACTTCGCGCGGCCGCGGATGCTCCTGCCACAGCAATGCCTGCGCCCACTTCCGTTCTCGCTGATAGTACATCGCCTTCGGCAAGCGCTTGGCCAGCGCGAGCATAACGGCAATCGCGTGCTCCGCCACCACTGGGCCGTGAACACTGGTTGAGTTTGTGACCACAACATCGCTAAGCACCAGTTCGGGAAACATAAGCTGATGGACTGCTGCTGCCGGCGAATGGATCCACCTCAGCTTCTTCGCCGCAGTGAACTGCTCCGGGCGCAGCGAGAATCCGATGAAAACATCTGTGTCTCCGATCTCCTCGAAGATGCGATCAAAATTCTCGAACTGCACAAACTCTATTTCCGGAAATGCGGATTGCAGCCGTTCGCGCAGCCACGCGGGCGCATGCCACAGTTCGAACCGGTGATGGTGAACAATGAGGACCTTCATAGCGAATAGTCAGGAGGTCTTTTTCACACGCAGGTCCTTGCCTGTCATCTCGGCAGGCTGCGCAAAGCCGAGCATACCGAGGACAGTGGGCGAGATGTCCTGAAGCGAGCCGTCAGGCCGCAACGCTAACTTCTGCGCCTCTTCGCTGACCACGATGAAGGGAACCGGATTCGTCGTGTGCGCTGTGTGCGGTCCACCCGTTGCCGGATCAATCAACTGCTCGGCGTTGCCATGGTCTGCCGTGATCAGCATGGCCCCGCCGCGCCGGCGTACCGCGTTGTAGATCTGTCCCAAACAAGCATCCACAGTTTCAACTGCCTGAACTGTCGGCGGGATCTTGCCGGAATGGCCGACCATATCGGCATTGGCGAAGTTTACGATAACAACATCGAATGCAGAGTCGCCCGCTGCCTTGACTACCGTTTCGGCGATTCCGGCCGCCGACATTTCCGGTTTCAAATCGTAGGTTGCTACTTTCGGCGAAGGCACCAGAACGCGGTCTTCTCCAGGGAACGGCTTCTCCACTCCGCCATTGAAGAAATATGTAACGTGAGCGTACTTTTCGGTCTCGGCAACCCGCAAATTCCGGAGTTGATGGTCCGCCATCACGTTGGCCAGGATGTTCTTGAGCGAATCCGGCTGCACGACGAAGGACAACGTAAACTGCTTGTCGTAGCGAGTCATGCAGACGTATTTCAGTTTCTTCGGCACGCGTGAGCGCGGAATCGTGGCATCAAGCGCCTCGGCATCCGGCAGGTCGCGACCGCCGTCCGGAGTGAGGCCGCTCTCGCGGGCCAGGCAGCGCGTGATCTGGCGCGCGCGGTCGGCGCGGAAGTTGAAGTTGATCACCGAATCGCCGTCACGGATTTGCGCAACCGGCTGCCCCTGCGCTCCCACGCAGACAAACGGGACCACGAACTCGTCCGTAACGTCGCGGTTATAAGAAGCCTTCATCCCCTGCACGGGATCAATGTAATCGCCGCCCTCGGCTTTCCCTGTCACCATCGCGTCAAACGCTTTGAGTTCGCGGTCCCATTTCTTGTCGCGATCCATGGCATAGTAGCGGCCGCTCACGGTAGCAATTGTTCCAACGCCAAGCTCGCCCATCTTCTTCTGCAACTGCTCGATGTAGCGGGCGCCATTGGTAGGCAAGGTGTCACGGCCGTCCATGAAGCAGTGCACGTAAGCGCGGTCCACGCCATTTTGCCGCGCCATGCGAAGCAGTGCATAAAGATGGTTCTGCTGCGAGTGCACGCCGCCATCGGAGAGCAGACCGCAGAAATGCAGTTGCCTCCCGCCGCTGCGCGCGTTCTTCATGGCTTCGAGCAGGACAGGATTCGAGAACAGCTCGCCGTTCTCGATCATGAGATCGATCTTGGTGATGTCCATGTAAACGATGCGTCCAGCCCCGATATTCAGATGGCCGACTTCGCTGTTGCCCATCTGCCCGGTTGGCAGCCCAACGTACCGGCCGCTTGTATGGATGAGAGTATTGGGGAATTCGCGCAGCAGGCGGTCGTAATTCGGCTTGCGTGCCAGTGAAATTGCATTGGCGGGCGAAGCCGGCGCGTAGCCCCAGCCATCAAGAATGATCAGAACGAGAGGGCGGCTCATGACGAACCAAAGATTCTAATGAGAGAGCGCGGGGAATACCAAATTGCCCGACGGCCGCGCCAGATTCGCGGCTTATTTCCGAAACACTAAAGAACAAGAATCTCTTGCGCTCTCTTTTACACAACTTAACCATCTTCTGAGAGTGTTTATGTCCCCAATCGGGTTTATCCCTGCAACCGATTCAGCGCCAGAAATTCAACGGTGCTTTTCAGGAGGACGTATGAAATATTTTCGTGCAATTCTGGTGGGAGCGACTCTCGTGACTGGCGCAAGCACGTGGGCTGCTGCCCAGGCCGTGGTTCCGATTCAGTGGGGATGGGGTCAGCGGGACAACGATGACCGCGCGGCCTTTCGAGACGGATACCGGCAGGGCCGATGGGATGCAGAGAATGGCCGGCGCGCGAATTACGGTTACACCGGACGCTGGCGCGAGAATGATGACCGGCTTGCCTACCGCAACGGCTACATCCGAGGATACCGCGAAGTGAATGGCGCCTACCGCGGCTCGGGACCGTATGACCGAGATGGTGATGGAGACCGGGACGATGGATATCGCGGTTCGTATGGACGCGGTGGATTTGGCAACTACGCCGCAAACGCGCGCCAGTTCGGCTATCAGGATGGATTCAACGATGGCCAGAACGATCGCCGCACGAGGCACAGCTTCCGCCCGACGCACGACAGCAACTACAAGCACGCGGACCGCGGCTACGACGGTCGTTTCGGCAACAAAGACTATTACAGGCAGGCGTATCGCCAGGCGTACAGCCAGGGATACCAGAATGGATACAACGGCGGCCCGTGGCAGCGCCGCTAGCCAAAGTTTCAGAGAACGTCAGGCCGAACGCTCCTGAAGCAAAAGGGACGCAGCCCAGGGTTGCGTCCCTTTTGTATTGTTCTTCTTCTTCGAAGCAGCTACCAGACTTCGCAGCGATCAGCGTCTGACCGCACCATCGCCGATTCGGGCTTGCAACTGAATGCTGTTGCAAACTCCGGCAGATTCGAGAGGGGTCCGATTACGCGGTACTTGGCAATGGGATGTGGATCGCCCTGCACCATCAGCCGCTGCGTTTCAGGACGAATTGCGTCGCCACGCCACTGGCCCCAGGCGATGAAGAACTGCTGGTCAGGAGTGAAGCCGTCAATGGTCGGCGCGGGATGCTGTTCTTGAGCCTTCTTGAAAGCGCGATATGCGATCTTCGCTCCCGCCAAGTCGCCGATGCTCTCGCCCAGCACCAGCTTGCCATTGTGATGAATGCCGGGCTCGATGAAGTAGCCGTCAAATTGTCGGACAACACACGATGTGCGTTCCTGGAAGCGTTTCATATCGTCAGGAGTCCACCAGTTGTTGAGTCGTCCCTGCGCATCAAATTGCGCTCCCTGATCATCAAAACCGTGGCTGATCTCATGCCCGATCACCACGCCAATGGAGCCGTAGTTCACCGCGTCCACGGCCTTCATGTCGAAGGCCGGCGGCTGCAGAATCCCCGCGGGAAACACAATCTCATTCAGCAGCGGGTTGTAATAGGCGTTTGAGGTTGGAGGCGTCATTCCCCAGCGGCCGCGGTCCGTAGGCTTGCCGATCAACGCCCACGTATCGTCAATGACGTTCCACTGCAAAGCCGCCACCTGGTTGTTCCAGTAAGAGTCGCGGCTCAGCTTGATGCTACTGTAGTCCTTCCATTTATCCGGATAGCCGATTTTCGGATTGAACGTTGCTAGCTTTTCCAGCGCCTTTTGCTTAGTCTCCGGCGACATCCACTGCAGGCCTTCAATGGTGTCACGCATCGCGGCCAGAATATTTTTGACCATCTCCTGGGCGCGTGCTTTGGCCTCCGGCGGAAAATACTTTTCTACGTACTTCTTTCCCAGCGCTTCACCCAGCAACTGGTCTGTGGATTCCGCGCAGCGTTTCCAACGCGGCTTCAGCTCCTTTGCCCCGGCCAGATACTTGCCATAAAACGCGAAGTTCTCGTTGACGAACGGATCGGAGAGCGTGTCGGCGGCGTTGTGCAGGAACTGCCATTTGAGGTAAGTCTTCCAATCAGCTATCGGAGTTTCGCGAAACTGCCGGTTCACTTCCTCCAGGAATTTCGGCTCGTTCACATTGAGATCGGCGCGTGAAATCTTCGCCGCCGTAAAGTAACCATCCCAATCCACCGTCGGGCTCATCTTCTTAAGTTCAGCAAATGTCATTTTGTGGTCGGTGTTCTTGGGATCGCGCAGGGCGACGTTATCCAGCGAGTTTTCTGCCAGCTTTTTTTCCATCTGGAAGATGGTGTCTGCGGCGGCTTTGGCTTTGGCATCGTTGTATCCCGCCAGCTTGAACATGTTCGTTACGTGCACCAGGTATTTTTCACGCGCATCTTTGAAGCGTTCCTCAGGCTTCAGGTAGTAGTCACGGTCGGGCAGGCCAAGCCCGCTGGCGAACACGGTGGCAATCGTCTGCGCCGGATTATGGTTGTCCGGCTGAGAGATCAGTCCAAAAGGAACAAAAACGCCGAGCTCCTGTAGCTGGAAAATCATGTGCTGCAAATCGGCGGGAGACTTCATGGCGTCAAGTTCCTTGAGCATCGGACGCGCCGGTTCGAGGCCGAGTTTATTGATGCGAATCTCGTTCATGCAGGAGCCGTAGTAGTCGCCAATCAGTTGCTCCACGCTGCCCGTCGGCCAGTCTGTTTTCTTGGACACGTCGTCGAGAATGTCCTTCAACTGCTCTTTGGCATCTTCTCCGGCTTGCCAGCGGCGGCTCCAGCGGTCCATATAGACGGGAATTGGATTTTGAGCGTGCCATGTGCCGTTCGCAAACTGTGAGAAGTCAGTGCACGGATCGGCTTTGCGATCGAGATCGCCGAGCTGAACCCCGTGCTGGTCCTGAGTTTGCGCGCAGAGCGGAAGAGAAAAGATAGCTAAGAGCAGCAGGTGCTTGAAACGTTGAATCAAGTGAGTTTCTCCTTGAGCAGTTTGAGCAGTTAATGTGTGAGCCCAAAGCAGCAGCTAACTTACAAGCCTCTGGGCAATTTTTCGAGCGAAATCGAGCCTTTTTCAGTACGCAGACGAACACGCGTGCCTCCGCGATTCACGGTGCCCCGTACGCTCTCGCTATCACTCATGCTGGCGGAAAGATTGAAATCGCTATGGAAGCTGGAGCGCCTGCCGCCGGAGTAATCCACATCCAAGCCGGCATCTTCGGGAACGCGCAGCACGATGCTGCCTTTGTCCGTCTCCAAATCCGCCGTGGGACCGAGCGCATTCGCGCTGACCTCGAGATCGGCTTTGTAGGACTTCACCTCCAACGGCCCATTGAGCGTCACATCGCGCAGCCGGATCGTGTCTTTATAGGTATCAATGTGGATTGCGCCCCGGGTGGACTCAATCAACATGGGCGCCTTGTAGCTTTTGATCCCAACATCGCCCTGAACGGAGGAAATCTTGATGTCCGGCTTGTAACCATCCAATTTCAAACTGATCTGGCGCGGAGCCCTGATTTCCAGATCCACTTCATCGGTGAAGTTGTGGTCTCTCCAGCAGAACATGCAATTCCACGTCTGGCTGGGATAATCCACCTTGATCTCGACTGTGCTCGGATCGTTGCGGAAATTGATTTTCACGTTTTCCATCCACCACTTCCGGTCAGCATCACTGCCTTCGAACCGCTTGTGGACGTCGACCACAACCTGGTTACTGTCGGATCCGGTCACGTGAATGGTTCCTTTATAGTTTTCAATATTGAGTGTTGCGGCAGGGGTGACGGTGAAGGTGCGCTGGAATTGTTCCGGCTGCGAATCGGTTTGGGCAAACGTCGCCGAAGTCAGGATTGTGGCGAGGGCAACTATGGAGATCAGGGACAGAGTGCGAAGCCTGGGATGCATAATTTTCTCCATCGGGACGGAATTGTAGCGCTTACTTGAACCTATACGGTTGAAACCGAATCCTGGTTCCTTTGGACGTAAGAAGAAGTGAAAGGTTAACTGCCGTTTGCTGGCGGATTCGGCCTGACTAAAAGCTCGTGGAAGGGTTCAGCCAGGAGAGATCCTCCTGCATAATGTCTCCAGTCAAAAAGATGACCGACAAACCACGATGCTCCTGGGCTACAACGCCCGCCATGATTTCCTATCACGACGAGGAATGGGGCGTGCCCCAGCACAATGACCGCGCGCTTTTCGAGTTCCTGCTGCTGGAGGGCGCACAGGCCGGACTGAGTTGGGCCACGATTCTCGCCCGCCGCGGGGGTTACCGCCGCGCCTTCAGCCGGTTTAATCCCGCAACGATCGCGCGCTACGATGCGAAGAAACTGACGGCGTTAATGGGCGACGCTGGGATTATTCGCAACCGGCTCAAAGTGCAATCTGCGGTCGGCAATGCCCGGGCATTTCTCCAGGTTCAGAAGGAGTTCGGAAGCTTCGATCGCTATATCTGGCAGTTCGTCGGCAGTGAGCCGCGCAAGAACTCCTGTATCTCATTGAAGGACGTTCCCGCGGAAACCGCCGAGTCGAGCGCCATGAGCAAGGACTTGAAGCGGCGCGGATTTGCTTTCGTAGGACCGACGGTTTGTTATGCCTTCATGCAGGCGGTCGGGTTGGTGAACGATCATCTGGTGAGCTGCTTCCGTTACCCTGAGATTGCGCGCCTGAAATGAGGGCCGTGGTCCAGCGCGTGAGCCGTTGCTCTGTCCGCGTGCACGGCGAAGTTGTGGGCCAGATCGGCGCCGGATTGCTGGTGCTGCTTGGCGTCGCTAAGAGCGACAATGAAGCGGCCGCCGATTATCTCGTGGAGAAAGTGCTTGGGCTGCGCATCTTCGAAGACGACCAGGGCAAGATGAACCTTTCTGTTCGAGAAGCAGGGGGCGATCTGCTGGTGGTTTCGCAGTTTACTCTGTTCGGCGATGTGCGCCGAGGCAAGCGGCCGTCCTTCGATGCGGCTGCTGCTCCTGAAGAAGCAAAACGGCTCTATGAATACTTTGTGAGCAGAATTCGCTCTGCCGGCATGCGCTGTGAGACTGGCCAGTTCCAGGCGATGATGGACGTCGAATTGGTGAACGCCGGGCCGGTAACGATTCTGCTCGATTCAGAGAAGACGTTCTGACTCCTTTTCGCGTAGGAGAGCAGAAAACCCGCACACGAAAGTTACACTCCATTTTGTAATGCTTCGCAGAGCAACCCTGCTGCTGGCCTTACTCTCGGGTATGTTTCTATGCGGCGGTTGCGGTGGCAATAGCAATAGTCCGGCAATTCCTGTATCTCTACAGTCCATTGTGCTCCAGCCTGTAGTCACCGGATTGAACCTTCCTCTGGGGCTCGAGCCGTCACCAGACAGCTCCAACCGCTTGTTCGTGGTGGAGCAGGCTGGCACGATTCACATCATTCAGAATGGCGCTCTGCTGCCCACGCCCTTTCTCGATATCAGTAGCAAAGTCACAACCGGCGGCGAAATGGGCCTGCTCGGCCTCACCTTCCATCCGCAGTTCACGCAGAACGGAAAGTTTTACGTCAATTACGTGCGCACCGTCTCCGGGCAGATTCAGTCAGTAATTGCGGAATACGTTGTTTCAGCCGCTAACGCGAACCAGGCCGACCCGGCCAGCGAGCGCATTCTGCTCACCGCAGATCAGGTAGGAAACTTCCCCAATCACAAAGCCGGCCAGCTCGCTTTCGGGCCTGACGGTTTCCTTTATTTTGGACTGGGTGACGGCGGCAGCGAGGGCGATCCGCTTGGCAACGGGCAAAACACGCAAACGGTTTTGGGCAAGATGATGCGTATTGACGTGAACACCACGAGCCCCGGGCTTCAGTACGGCATTCCGCCCGATAACCCGTTCGTCAACGGAGGCGGCCTGCCGGAAATCTATGCCGTCGGTTTTCGCAATCCTTGGCGCTTCTCCTTTGATCGGTCTACGGGAAGGCTCTTCGTCGGCGATGTGGGCCAGGACAAGTTCGAAGAGGTAGACATTGTTCAGAAGGGCGGGAACTATGGCTGGAACACCATGGAAGCGACGCACTGCTTCAATCCTTCGTCCAACTGCAACATGACCGGTCTTGCTTTGCCTATCGCCGAAATTCCCCATCCCGAAGGAGAAGCCGTGCTCGGCGGCTTTATCTATGACGGCTCGGCGCTAGCCGGCCTGCAAGGGCAATACATCTTCGGCGATCTGAACGGAAAAATCTGGACCCTTCAGGAAGGCCCATCAAACACATTCACACGCAGCCTGCTGATGGACAGCGGGCTGAGCCTCAGCTCTTTTGGGCAGGACCAGAGCGGCGAGCTTTACGTCGCGGACATTGGCAATGGGCGCGTGCTGAAGATCGTGCCCATGTAGCTCAGGCGACGCCCACTATCTGGCGCAGTTCGGGATAAAGCGGAAAGGCTTCCGCCAACTCGTGCACCTGCCGCCTGATTCGCCCGAGCACTTGGGCGTCGTTGCGGTGGTTCAGGGCTTCGGCAATCCACGCTCCCACTTGCACCATTTCCTTCTCTTTCATGCGGCGCGTGGTCAGCGCCGGCGTGCCGATGCGGATGCCGCTGGGTTTGAGCGGCGGGTTGGTATCAAAGGGAATCGCATTCTTGTTGACTGTAATCCCCGCCAGGCCCAGAGCATTTTCGGCTTCGCTGCCCAGCATTCCTTTCGAGAAAACATCCATTAGGAACAGATGTGTGTCCGTGCCGCCGGAGATCACGCGGAAGCCTTCATCCATCATCTTCTGCGCCAGCATCTTGGCATTGGCCACCACTTGTCGCGCGTATTCCTTGAATGCAGGCTGCAAGGCTTCATGGAAGCAAACGGCTTTGGCGGCAATGATGTGTACCAGCGGGCCGCCCTGAATTCCCGGAAACACGATTTTGTCGACGGCAGCCGCGAACTCCTGCCGGCATAGCACCATGCCGGCCCGAGGTCCGCGTAGCGTCTTGTGCGTGGTGGTCGTGACGATATGGCAGTGCGGCACCGGAGAAGGATGAACGCCTCCTGCGACCAGTCCGGCAAAATGCGCCATATCCACCATGAGCCGGGCCCCGACTTTGTCCGCGATCTGCCGCATGCGAGGAAAATCAATGATCCGCGCATAAGCGCTGCCGCCGCCCACGATCAGCTTGGGCCGCTCACGCTCCGCGATCTGCTCCAGCTCGTCATAGTCGATGGTCTCTGTATCTTTGCGCACTCCGTACGGAATGATTTTGTACATCTTTCCGGAGAAGTTCAGCGGATGCCCGTGCGTAAGATGTCCGCCATGGGCCAAGTTCAGCCCCAAAATGGAATCTCCCGGCTGCAGCAGCGACATATAGGCGGCCATGTTGGCCTGCGATCCAGAGTGCGGCTGTACATTGGCGTGCTCTGCGGCGAATAGTTCTTTTGCCCGGTCGCGAGCCAGATTTTCCACCACATCCGCGAACTCGCATCCGCCGTAATAGCGCTTGCCCGGGTAGCCCTCGGCATATTTATTGGTAAACACCGAACCCGCAGCTTCCAGCACCGCCATGCTGACAAAATTCTCTGAGGCGATCAGCTCCAGGCCTTCATGCTGACGCTGCGCCTCATTGGCAATGGCTTGCGCAATCTGCGGATCATCTTCTGAGAGAGTGCGGGACATCCAGGCATTTTTCATAACCAGAAAATCTTACTATGGCAGCTTGTCTGGCTTCCGAAGCTGCATCGCAGCCTGGCTGACTCGGTTCGTCTCCGTGCGGCCATCGCTACACGGAAGGTCACGCCCTTTGGAAGCCGGTACTCAAGCGGGCTTAGGGCGTTTGTTCTCTTGTGGGCTGCGCGGTTCCGTCGGATAATCCCGCTTTCCAGACCACCAGCGAGGTGAATATGGCCACAGGCGCCATACCTGAAACCGATTTGACCGGCGACACACGTCTTGCCGCCAAACCGCTCAAGTACATTCAGTTTGAGATTTCCAATTGCATCGCGCGGCTCACCATGAGTCATGCGCCGCATAACGTCCTGACTGTTCCCATGATGAAGGAGATGGCGGAAGCCATTGAGAGCCTTAACGGTCGCACGGACGTGAAAGCCATTCTGCTTCAGTCCTCGCAGCAGGCGTTTTCCGCTGGCATTTCGCTGGAAGACTCGCGGCCTGATCGAGTGTTCCAGACGCTGGACGCCTTCACTCGCGTTTTTCAGGCGATGGTGGATATTTCTAAGCCCGTAGTGGTCGTTGTGAATGGGCCGGCTATTGGCGCCGGATCAGAGCTTGTTGGTTTTGGCGACGTCGTTATCGCCACTCCCAAGGCCAAGTTCGCCCAACCGGAAGTCAAACTCGGAGTATTTCCGCCGTTTGCCGCCGTAATGCTGCCGCAGTTGATCGGCCAGAAAAAGACGTATGAACTCATCCTCACCGGCGAAGCCCTGAGCGCGGAAGACGCGCTGCATTTCGGCTTTGTAAACAAGGTGGTCCCCGAAAAAGAACTGGCTGGCCATGTCGATGGGCTTTTGGCCCGCATTGCCGAGTTCAGCGGCCCGGTGCTCGAAGTGACCAAGCGCGTCATCGGCAACTCGATCGGCCTGCCGCTCAAACAGGCCATGAAGACATCACAGGATCTCTACCTCAACGAGCTGATGAATCTGGAAGACGTGCAGGAAGGCCTCCGCGCGGTGATCGAGAAGCGCAAGCCGGTGTGGAAGAACAAGTAGGATTCGGCCAGTTTTCACTAAGGTACAGTTTCCACCCTGGTAAAGGTGAAGCACCAGTATGAGAAACCGTCCCGAACCGCTACTGTACTGTTGAAACAATGCAGAGCTCGGCTGTGCTGCTGTATTCTTAATTCAACCCAATGCATAGCTTCAGTGTTGTGAACCAGGTCGCGAGACGGGCAGGGCTGCGTCTTGCGGTCAGCATTTGTCTTTTCGCCGCTGTTTTTGCTATTGCGGGCTGCTCCGGGTCGGCGTCCGAAGAGAAAGATTACGTTTACGTAGCAGTCCCTGACGCCTCCCTCCGCGACCGCGTCGCTACCGTCTACAACAAAACCGGCCTGGTGCACAACGGCGAGCGGCTTCAGGTGCTCGAGCGCATGCAGGGAAAACGCTTTGTCCGCGTGCGTACGCCGCGGGGCGAGGAAGGCTGGATCCAGGAACGCTATCTGGCCGATCAGGACACCTTCGACCAGTTTCAGCAGCTTGCACAGCAATATGCCAGTGCCCCAGCGCAGGCGACGGCCACCATTCAGGAGCAGGTTAAAGTGCATGTGGAACCCGGAAGAAAGACCGGCTATTTGTATCTGTTGAACGAAAAGGACAAGGTCGAGCTGCTGAAGCGGGCCGTCGCTCAGCGTAACGCTTCCGCGCAATCCTCCGCACGCGAGGAAGCCAAAGACACGAAAAGCAAGGACAAAGACAAAGACTCTGACGACGACGAGCACTATAAGTCCGATCAACCGGCTATCCTGGAAGATTGGTGGCTCATCCGCGACCAGCAAAGGCGCGTGGGCTGGGTTTATGGCCGCACTCTTTATCTCGACGTGCCGGAAGAGATCGCGCAGTATTCTGAGGGCCAGCGCATTGTTGCAGCCTATCCGTTAGACCAGATCGCAGACGGCGGCACCAAAGTCTCTGAGTACCTCGTTCTGTTCACTGACAACAAAGACGGCATGCCCTATGACTTCAACCAGGTGCGCGTCTTTACCTGGAACGTGAAGCGCCATCGCTACGAGACCGCCTATCGCGAACGCAATATCTCCGGGCTGCTTCCTGTGACTCTGGGAGAGCAGGATTTTGACAAGGAGGGCAAGCTGCGGGTCTTCACGCTGGATCTCAAGCGGGATGACGGCAGCGCGCGCCAGCAACTCTACAAATACAACCCTCCTCTGGTACACAAGGTTTATGCTCCAGGCGAAGAGCCTCCGGCCAGGACTCCGCGGAGAAAGGAAGCTCCGCAGAAGGCGCGGGCAACCTTTCACTTACGTCATCGCGAAGGCTAGCTGCAACAGGCTGGCATCCGGGAACGTGCTTTCACATTCCAAAGACGGTATGGCTGAGAAGGTAAAAAAGCTGAACCTGGAGCGGGACTACAAGAAGTTTCTGTATTTCATTGACGGGAACGGTAACGTCTGCTCAAAACCCAAGTCCGGAGAAGGTGAAAGCCAGGTGCTGGTTCCCAACGCGGTCGAGCGCGATAATCAGTTCCTGTACTTCATTGACAAAGAAGGAGATGTCGCGCGCTCGCCCCGGGCTGCGCGCAAGCCGAAGAAAGAGCAGGCAGCTTAGCCGGCGCTATGTGCGCTCGTCCCGTGAACCTGCTGGTCTTTCGCGAAGATTACAAGCAGGTTCATTCTCAATTCGTCAAGGCAGAGCTGCTGCGGGCATGCGATGATGACATTCTCAGCGCGCTGCTGCTTGCGGGTGAAATAGAATGCGGCGTTGCCGATGTCGCGCCGGAGCTTGCATGTGCCTGGCAGCCGTTGACCGATGCCTTTGCTGGCGCCCTTGTCAGCGGGGCAGCTTCTTTTGATGCCGAGAGAGTTCGTTTCTTAATCGAGTCGCTCTCACTTCCTGAAATCCTCACCATCTCTCCGCCTGAAGGCTTCGCTTATTACGCATTGCATCCGCTGGCGTATGCAGATGTTCTGAATGTGCTCGGCGATCTTCCTCCCGAGGTCGCTGTCGTCGGGATTCGCAGCATTGGGACCACGATGAGTGCGATCACGTCGCTTGCCGTGCAGAAGCGGCGATTGCGGAGCGCCAGAATCACCGTGCGGCCGCAGGGCCATCCCTATAACCGCCAGACACAGTTCACTCCGGAGCAACTGGCGTGGATCGCAGAGAAGGGAAGAGCTGGAGCTGCGTTCCTGGTCGTCGATGAAGGTCCTGGGCTGAGCGGGTCTTCATTGATTTCAACCGCAGAAGCATTAGTGGCAGCAGGTGTTCCGGCGAGCGCCATTACTCTCATCTGCGGCCACCAGCCTGATTTTGATTCATTGCGCGCAGAGAACGCTTCGAACCGCGCGCAAATGTTCCGCTGGATCGCCGTGAATCCGGAGCCGTATCAACCCGCAGCAGCTCAGAAGTTCATTGGCGGCGGGGAATGGCGTCGGTTGTTGTATCGCGAAGAAGCACATTGGCCTGCTTCCTGGACCAGCTTTGAACGCCTCAAGTACCTGACGAGCGGCAATGGCGACGCTCCTTCCCTGCTGAAGTTCGTGGGTTTCGGCCATCACGGGAACAAAGTTGTCACGCGCGAGCGTGTTGTAGCTGAGGCGGGGTTCGGACCGGCTACACGCTATGAGGACCGGGGCTTTGCCAAATTTCCATGGATTAGCGGCCGACCCATGCAACCGGAAGATTTATCAGAAAGTACCCTGACTCGGCTGGCCGAATATTGCGCATTTCGCGCGTGCACGTTTCCTGCACAGATACAGAGAATCACCCCACTGCAACAGATGGCGGACCACAACCTGCACGAACTCAAGCTCGATCTTCCGGTAAGCTTGCGGCTGAAGCATCCGGTGATCGCTGACGCCCGAATGCAGCCGCACGAATGGCTTCTTACCGGTCAAGGACAGATGCTCAAGACCGATTCCGGAACTCACGGCAACGATCACTTTTTTCCCGGACCAACTGACATCGCATGGGACTTGGCCGGAACAATCGTGGAGTGGCGCATGCCTCCTGACGAGCAAGAATTCTTCATTACCTCGTACCAACACGCCAGCGGCGATGATCCTCGGCCGCGTCTTTCGAACTACATCATCGCATATGTGGCTTTCCGTTGCGGTTACTGCACGATGGCGGCGAATGCTTCAGATGGCGGGGAGCAAGTTCGGCTGGAACAGGCTGCTGCTCGGTATAGAGCTTGGCTTGGCAGGTCGCGCGAAGCTGCCGCCGTCTGACGAGTTAAGAAAAGAACTCCGCGATGCTCTCTACCACATATTTCTGCTCATCCGTTTCCAGTTCGGGAAACGTGGGCAGCGCCAGTACGTCCTTGGCTGCGCGCTCCGCTTCCGGCAGCTCGCCTTCCGCGTAGCCGAGGTAAGCAAAACATTTCTGCAGGTGCAGCGGCACGGGATAATAAATCTCCGTGCTCACGCCACGCTCCTTGAGGAACATGCGTAGCTCGTCGCGCTTTGGCACTCGGATGACGTACTGGTGAAAAATGTGCGCCGCCTCGCGTCGTGTCTTGAGCAGAGTCACTCTAGCGCCGGCCAGGCCTGCGCGCGCAAAAAGTTGGTCGTAGGTGCGCGCTCGCTCCGCCCGCGCCTTGTTCCACCGCGGCAGCCGCTTCATTTTTACCCGCAGCACCGCAGCCTGAATGGAATCGAGACGGCTGTTGGCCCCGATCTCATCGTGGTAGTAGCGCTGCTTGGAGCCATGATTGCGCAGCGCCCGCGCCCGCTCTGCCAGCTCAGAGTTATTCGTCGTCAGGATTCCAGCATCGCCAAACGCGCTTAAATTCTTTGTGGGATAAAAGCTGAATGCCGCCGAACTGCCCAGCGATCCTGCTCTCTTGCCATTCCATGTTGCGCCTACGGCCTGTGCAGCATCTTCGATTACGGTGAGGTTGAACTCAGCGGCCAAGCCGGTTAGAGCATCCATGTCGGCGCACTGGCCGTAGAGATGCACCGGCATCATGGCTTGCGGACGAGGCGAAGCTCCGTGCAAATGTTGCCGAACCTTCCCCGGATCAAGATTCAGTGTCTCTGATTCAACGTCCACAAACACTGGCCGCGCTCCGGCGCGCACGATGGAGCTGGCAGTGGCGAAGAAACTGAAGGGCGTAGTGATAACCGAATCGCCTGCTTTGATTCCGCCGGCCGCCAACCCCAGCCAGAGCGCGTCAGTCCCTGAGGCACAGGCGACGGCGTGCGCGGTCCCGCAGAGCTCCGCAAATTCGCCCTCAAATGCCGTGACCTCTTCGCCCAGAATGTAGTGCTGCGAATCGCAAACCCGGGCCACCGCATCCAGAACTTCCTCGCGGATGGTTGCATATCCGCGCGCGAGATCCAGCATGGGAACTTGCAATGCTGTTTTCTGACCTGAACTCTTCACTTTTTAGCCCTGAGAAAAATTCTAACATCGGCCCGCTGGATGCTTTTTGCCCGTGGAACAGTGAAGGGCTACAATGGCTGTAAGGTTAGTTCACCAAGCTGTTTCCCTGGTTTAACGTATGCAGACACAGGAGATAGATCGGCAGATGGAAAACAAGCCGGCGCAAAATATTCAGGATTCATTCCTGAACACCGCACGCAAAGATAAGACGCAAGTCACCATTTACCTGTTGAGCGGAGTCAAGCTCAGTGGACGGATACGGTCCTTTGACAAGTATTCCGTCGTTCTGGAAACCAACAATCAGGAACAGCTTATCTTCAAACATGCTATTTCCACCGTGGTGCTCTCCAAGGGCTTTCATCATGGAAGCACGCATCACGTGGGAGCCGAGGCCGAGGCCACGCCGGCCAAAACGGAGGGGTAACTCATTCCTGGGCAACGTTCCCGGCGCACTGTTGATCTGGCCGGAACCGTCGAGCGGGCATTCCTAATAGGAGTGGAGTTTCGTCATCGCTCGCGGAATGATCGCGACATAGATCTCCCCCCAGGTGCGGTTCTGGCGCGAGGGGCCGCCTCTCTCGTGCACGAAGCTGGTGGGATTCACCGGATCGGTCTCGAAGAAAGCATGAACGAGTTCCGTGAGCTGGCATCTTCTGCCGGAGCGGAGATCGCGGGCGAACTCGTTCAACGCCGCGACCGTCCTGATCCTGCAACACTCGTCGGCTTGGGCAAATTGCAGGAGATCGCCGGCGCTCTTGCTTCCACTCATTCCGATCTCGTCATCTTCGACCACGAGCTATCTCCTTCTCAGCAACGCAACATTGAGCGCGAAGTGGATGCGCGGGTGATCGATCGTACGCAGCTCATCCTCGACATCTTTGCCCGCCATGCCCGCAGTCGTGAAGGCCAGTTGCAGGTGGAGCTGGCGCAATTGGAGTACCTGTTGCCTCGGCTGGCTGGACGCGGCGTGGAAATGTCGCAACTTGGAGGCGGAATCGGCACTCGAGGCCCAGGTGAAACGCAGCTTGAAACCGATCGCCGGAAAATCTACCGCCGCATTCGCCACATCAAGCGGCAGGTGGAGGAAGTTCGACGCGTTCGCGCCCAGCAGAGGCAGCGGCGAGAATCTGTCCCGCTGCCTACGGTCGCGCTCGTCGGCTACACGAATGCGGGAAAATCCACGCTGTTTAACGCGCTCACGCATTCCGGCGTGCTCGAGTCAGCAAAGATGTTCGCCACGCTTGATCCTACGATCCGCGCCATCACGCTCCCAAGCAAGCGTCGTGTGCTGCTCTCAGATACCGTCGGCTTTATTCGCAACCTGCCGACCACGCTCGTTGCGGCTTTTCGTGCCACTCTGGAAGAAGTGCAGCGTGCAGCTCTGCTTCTGCAAGTTTCTGATGCTACCAACCCCACCGCACCGGAGCAGCAGCGCCAGGTGGAAGTCGTGCTCAAGGAACTCGAGGTCAACAAGACGACGCAAATTCGGGTGATGAACAAAACCGACCTGCTTCCAGAGACGCAGCGGCGCGGATTGGAGAACACCGGCTCGGTGGTT
>DATEGH010000009.1:0-4755 GCA_035280185.1 Terriglobales bacterium | reverse complement strand
GTGCTTATGAGTCGCTGATTGATCTGGCAGAGGACATGGGCCACACCAAAGCAGTAAAGCTGCTGCAACAGAACCTGAAAGAAGAAGAGCAGACGTTGAAGAAGATGCAGGGCCTCTCCAGGAAGATCACGCCGGAACAATCGGGAATGGAAGAAGAGGAGATCGAGACACGAAGCACGCGGAGACGTGGCGCGCGTCGGGCGGCGTGACGACGAGCGACATCTCGCATCTTTACATCTCTCGTTTCCGATGGCCTACGGCAACCCTGCCCCTTGTCCGGGAAGCAGGTAGAGCACGGCGGCGAGAGCGGTCAGCAGGCCGATGAAGTAGGCAGCGATCAGCGGGCTGGAAGGCTCGCTGGCAGGCGGTGCATCGTGCAACATGACCGGTGCGGTTTGACCCGGACCGGAGAGGTCCAGCCGGGTGACAGAGGCTTTTTCCGCGCGAGCCATAAAGAATGGGCTCACAAGCTGCCACACCGCGCCCAGTCCTACAAAGATAAAGACGCTTTCTTTGGTTCCGTAGTAGAGACCGCCACTGACCGCGGCGAGCAGCCCTCTTTCCATGCGGTTGAGCGCAGGGATGGCATGGCCGCCATCAAGAATGAAAACAGGAATCAGATTAAGCGCGTTGAACCAGGCGCTGGTGCGTCCGAGCGCGGCCCAGAAAGGATCGCCGGTCTGCCACCATGCCAGTCCGCAGACAACTGAAGCCAGGAATCCGGCGCACGGACCGGCGAGTGCGACGAGCGATCGCGTTTCCAGCGGCACACCCATGGCTTGCCAGCGGACGTAAGCGCCGAGCCCGGGCAGGAAGACAGGCATATCGGCCGGCAATCCACGGCGCTTGATTTCCACGAAATGGCCCATCTCATGGATAAGCACCAGCGCGGCAAAGCCGAGACCGAACTTCATTCCCCAGGCTGCCCAGTAGAAACCGAGAAAAGCGGCAAAGCTGAAAAGGAATTTGAGTTTGAACAGCGCGAAGAGAACGGTCTTGAACTTGGCCGCGAGCGCCGCTGCAACTCCCAGAGGCGCCAGCCGTTTGGCCCATGCGCTCTTGTGGAGGTCGCTGCGGTCGGGCAGAACTGAAGGATGAGCGGCTGCGGACTCCAGCTCGCGCACATGAGTCACGATCCACGCTGCCTGCTTCGATTCGCGCGGCAGCAGAGGCAGCACGCTACGCCATCGTTCGCGCGCGCCTGTGAAATCCTGCCGGGCTTCGAGTTCGCGTGCCTGTGCGGCAAGCTGGTCCATGCGATCAGCATGTACCAGGGCATGGCAGGCGGCGCATTCGAGCGCTCCCGGCTCCAGCGGCAACGAGCAGCGCTTGCACAGCTCTCCTGTTTGTGGAGTTGTGGAGTGCATGGTTCAGTTCGCGATTGCTTCCAGTTTACGCTGGAGCGGAAGCCGCCTGCTTGAATGGTCCTTCAACTTTGATGTTGCTGCGCGCTGCGGTTATCTTCCAGGCAAACTGCATTCCTACCAGCAGGATGATCAGGCCGATCACGCCGCTTCCCCCAGACTGCAGTTCAATGAACGGAGAACCAAGGCCAATGACGGCCAGGGTGGCGATGGCCCGTCCCAAGCCCATGGCCGGTTTACGAGCCGCCGGAGCTGGCGAAGGCGCAATTGCGGGAGCGTCGGCCGTGGGAGAGACCGGTTCGGCTTCGGTGGCTTGAGTCTGCTGCTGAGGCTGGATCCGGACCTGAGGTACATGGGGCTTGCTCCGCATCACGGAAATTGCGATCGGAACGAACGCCATGGAAACCGCCGCATAAGTCAGCAAGACCGCGGTAATCTGGTAGCGGCGCCCGCCGACACCGCCTGAGCCCATCATCATGGCTTTGCCAACAAGCCATCCCACCACGAGCGAAATATAGCCAATCGAAATTCCTGTTGCGATCACGAAGCCGGCATAGAGCACCAGACCGATCGCGAATCCGCCCAGGCCGAACAGAAACGAGCGCACGAATGCGGCATGGCTGTCCTGGGGAGTCTCGCGCCTGATGCGATCTGCGCAGCGGCCGCAGACCATGGAACCGTTCGCGCGATAGAAACTCGCGGTAATCGCCTGGCTGCAGACCTTGCAGCTATTGGCAGGTTGCGGGCTGGAGTACTCAGCAGTCGCAAACTGGGGGCTGGCTATTGTCGAATCGTTCTCTGGCATGGCGCAGGAAGATAGCACAGTGTCGTGCGTTTCCAGCAACATTCTTTGAGCCGGGGATGCCTGAAAGTACACTGCGGCGGATACCCTTCCGAGAAGAAGAGAAGCCGCAGATTGAAGGGACGGGAGCAGATCCGAACCGCAGAGACGCGGAGCGCAGAGAATGTGAGTTCAGTCTAGCGAAGAGATTGCGGCGTGGGAGAGGGCGAGGGGCTGGGGGTTGCCGAGGGCGTTTCCATACCCATGGACGATTCCGGCGTGGGCGATGCGGTTGGGCTTGGAGTTTCACCCGGAGTAGGCGTTTCGGTTGGGGTCGGCGTCTCGCTCGGAGTGGGCGTGGGACTGGGAGTGGGAGTCACGTTTGACGGCGTCAGCGTAGATGGCGTGGGCGTAGCTGAAGGCGAGGGGCTGGGGTTTTGCTGATTCGCCGGCGGCTGGCTGAAAAGCATCGAGCAGAAAAGAAGCGTGGCGGCGAGGTATCCATGCATAGGTCAACTCCCGAGTTTCAAGCTGTATAAGCTGTATTGCGGCTTCGATTCATAGAGATAAGAACAGGTTGTGCGCAGGCCAAGCCTGACGCTGGTCCACGGCCAAGAGCCTACCGCCGATTGCTAATTGCCAGTTGCTTGTCCGGCCACGCTTCCCAGCCCAAGTCCCGGAACCAGGAGCTTCCCGTCGATTCCTGCGGGCGACCACGCATCTACGACCGCCTTCGCAATCTTGGCAATGGTCACCTCGGCCTCATTGTCCACCGTCCAGCTCTGGTCCGCATTCTGATATGTAAAGATCGAGATCACCATCGGCCCGCTCTTGCCTGCCACGATTGCGATGTCATTACGCACGGCATCCAGGCTTCCCGTCTTGCTGGCGATCGCCGAGCCGGTCTCGCTGGAATCCAGGGTCTCGATGTAGCGGGGAATCGTAGTTCGATAAAACTGGTTGCGCAGCATGGTTAGGGCCACTTCGCAGATGGCGGCATCGCCTGCCTGCGGCGCCTCGCCGGAAGCGCCGAGCTGACAGCGCCCGATCCGTTCCATCACCAACGCCATCTCGCGCGCGGTCGTCTTGCCGAGGCCAAATTTCGGCTGGTCCGCCGGCATCGGTCCGGAAGGCGGCTTCATGACCTTTTTATAGAGATGTGTGTCTTTCAGGCCCATCCAGGCAATTCGCGCATTCACCGCGTCAATACCGAAGCGGTCCATGGCCAGGTTCGCAGCGGTGTTGTCGCTCACCATCACCATCATGGAGAGCACGTCCTTGAGAGTCATGGTCAAGGGAGCGTCGAAGAACGCCAATACGCCCGACCCGCTCACCGCGTCGCCCTTGGCCAGGGTAATCTTCTCGTCCCAGTGGGCCTTTCCCGCTCGGACCTGCTCCATGGCCTCAAACAAAATTGCGAGCTTGATCACTGACGCCGTCTTTACTGGCTGGTCCGCATTCAACGCAACCACGCGCCCCGTGTTCAACTGCTTGGCATAGACCTCCACCCGTCCGTGATGCGCGGCAGCCAGCGAGGATAGTTGCTGCTCCAGTTTGCTGTCCTTCGCATCCGATGACGGTTCGTTTTTTGCTGTCGTGCCTGGCGTCTGCGCCGCTAGAATCCCGACGAGCGCCAGTGAAGCAAGAACCGTCGCAACCAGTTGTTTGTAGATAATTCTGTTTCGCATGGTCATTGCATATTACCGACAAAATGAGTTGGAGAACAGGTTGATCCACTCGCCGCCGCGAATTGCGGTTTAGCGGATATAGTTAATTCCGATGCGGACTCTTCGTTTTCTCGCGGTTACGTTTCTGCTGGTTGTGCCAGTGCTGTCGTCTGAAGCGCAGCAGCGGGGTTCGAAGCAACTCTGGTCGTGGTTCGGGAAGTGCCGGAACGCGCAGACCATGCGAATTGAAGTTGTTCAAAAGGACACGATTCTCCATCGCTCATCGTTTCCGCTATGCCCGATCAGTGATCGTTCGAAAGAGGCAGACAGAAGGTTGGCTTTCTTTTTCAAAGGGGGTCATGTGTTCGATGGGGAGTTTCGCACCAAGCGTAGCGAGACGATCGAAGGAAACATTTGGGAGGCTGGTACGGATCCGGGGATTATTTATTTTGGTGTGTCTTTCATGACGAGGAAGGAGCTCCTGCTGAACACAATCCACATTGCCAGACCGGACAGAGCATCTGTAACTGAGATTGATCCTGGCCTGGTAGTGCGAACGTTGCCTGTGAGTATAAGCACATCGCGTTTGCAGGGGCTAAAGCCCAATCCGAAATAAAGATTTTCGGCATTGCTGAAGCGCAGCCCTGTTACTTGTTGCCGCTGATTAAGAGTTTGCCCGCCGCCTTGTGGAGAGCTAACAAAAAAAGGCGAGCTCCGTGAAGCTCGCCAAGAGGAGAATGAAGGAGAATCACGCGCAAGAATCTAAAGTGGCAGCACCACCTTGCTGCCGTTCAGGTTGTATTCGAGCTGGTATTTCACGTTCTTCTTTTTTGGCAGAGAAAAGTAGAGATAGCCGGCGACGGGCGCCGCGGTATTGCCTTGCGGCAGTCCTTTTTCGGCGAGTTCGAGTTCCATGGTGCGGCGATCGGCGTCAGTGGAGCCG
>DATEGH010000008.1:0-8605 GCA_035280185.1 Terriglobales bacterium | reverse complement strand
GGCGTGACCTGGAGCGGGTCAGGAACTGCCGTGGACCTTGGACAGGTCAAGGACGACAACGGCAATCCCTTTCCTAACCTCTCGACGCGGGGACATCAGATCATGCCGACGCTTGCCTTCAACGCCGGCAAGCTCACTCTGGTCTACTACGATCTTCGCCAGGACCACACGACCGGAATATTTACTCCACTGCCTGATCTGACCGGATTCAGTGAACAGAGAAGGCTGGAAGCCGAATTGGATCCCAGTAATCCAGCGTTCAATCCGAATGCGGTATTTAACCCGTTTATCACCGACGGCAATCTGGGCGCGGGACAAACACTGACCATCCGGCGGCATACCATTGACCTCGAGGGCGCGCAGGCGAGTCCGGCCGCAGCGGGAAGCCTGGCCTTGCCGAATTTCACCACGTTCCGCATCTCGCACTACCAGTTCGGCGTGAATCCGTTTGATTCGCCTACCCAAGCCGAGCAGTTGCAACTGAACGTTCCCAATCTGCCATTATTCGTTCAGGGCACGCAGCCGTTCATTGGCGATTACATTGATGTGGCGGGAGCGCCTCCGTTTGTGTTCGCGAACGGGAAGTGGAACTTCAATACTGCGCCGAGCAGTGCACCCGTCTTTCACGCGGTGTGGACGGACAATCGTGATGTGCGGCCGCCGCTTGACGGCAACTGGACCAATTACGCGCCACCATTTTCGTCTTCCAATCCCACGGGCACGCACCCCAGCGTGTTTGACCCGTCGCAGACAGTTCCGGTATGCAGTGATGACAACCGCGCTGGCATGCGCAACCAGAACATTTACACCTCCCGTATTGCGCCCGGAGTTGTGGTCTCTGCACCCGGCAACTCCAAACCGTTAGGCACGATTCCGAATCAAGCCGCGCTGCTGACACGCATGTTTGCGGTCACGGTTCAGAACACCACAGCGCAGGAGAAAAGCTTCCGCATTACCGTTGCGAACCAGCCGAAGCTGGCAAACGGCAACCCGGACCCGAACGGCTCGGCTTCTCTCCAGCAATTTTCCCTCGCGACCACAGAAGACGTGACCGTCGGGCCGCTGAATGGGATTTCGCGCCCGGTGTTTGTGACCTCGAGCAATACTGCCGCCAGCATCACGGTGAACGTGCAGGAGATCACGGCCCCCGGAGGAAGTCTGGTTTCCGGCGGATTGCAGGGAACCACGGTTCTCAACCCTGATCCTACGGCGCCCACGATTCTCGATCCGGCCATCGCCAATCCAGCCATTGCAAATCCGGCCATCGCCAACGCTGAGGTCTATAATCCCGCGATTGCGAATCCGGCCATTGCAAATCCGGCTATCGCGAATGCGGCGATCATCAATCCGGCGATTGCGAACCCAGCCATTGCCAATCCCGCAATTGCGAACCCAGCCATTGTGGCGGCGCTGAACCCGGCGATAGCAAATCCAGCCATTGCCAATCCGGCCATCGCCAATCCGGCCATTGCGAACCCGGCGATCGCGAACCAGTCCGTGACGGATGCGAGCTATACAGTCACCAACAACGGAAACACGGTCGGTTCCTATGCCGTGAAGCTGTTCGGTACGCAACCAACGGGGACGAACCTGCAATTGATCCTGAGCAAGCTTTACGCAGTGCCGATCCAGCAGAATTGCCAGCTCACACTGCAGGTGCAGAATGTGGTGCTGGCCAGCATTCCAGATCCGGTGTTTGAGCAGGCAACGCAGCTCCCTGACCCGGAACTGGCGAACTCCAGCACCAAGAACGCAACTTTTTCTCTAGGCCCGGGCGAGACAGGCGTGGTCACACTGCGCGGTAACGTGAGCTCTCTTGCAGCGATGCAGAACATCGTGAACACCGTGACGCCGGTGATCGTTTCGCATGCGTCCAACACGGGTACCACCGTTCCACCGGCAACGCTTGCCATCACCACCACCAGCAGCACTCTGCCGAGCGGAGCAGTGGGAACGCCTTATTCAACCACTCTGACTTCATTCGGAGGCATTACGCCTACGAGTTGGAGCATCAGCAGCGGATCATTGCCGGCGGGACTTACGCTTGATCCGGCTTCGGGCACGATCTCGGGAACGCCGACGCAGGCCGGCAGTTCGAACTTCGTGGTGACGCTCACGGACTCAGCGCCGGCGCCTGCGACCGCATCGCGCGCGCTGAGCATCACCATTGTCACTGCGGTGACCATTGCGACTACCACCTTGCCCGATGGAACGGTTAACGTGCCGTATTCACAAACTCTCACTGCGTCGGGCGCGACCGGCACGCTGACGTGGAGCCTGAAGTCAGGCACGCTGCCTGCAGGATTGACGCTGAGCTCCGCTGGTGTGATCAGCGGCACGCCAACAGCGCCGACGAGCGGCGCCGGAGCGAGCTTCGTCGTCCAGGTACAGGACAGCGGGCCGCCCCAGCAGACCGTGAGCCAGAGCCTCACCGTTCGCATCGGGGCAAAGCTGGCAATCACCGCTTCCACTCTGCCGCCGGCGAAGTTTGGCGCGGCGTACAGCACGCAACTTGCTGCGACAGGTGGAATCGGAACGATCACCTGGTCGCTGGCTTCGGGTTCTGCACCATTGCCCGGCGGATTGACTCTGAGTTCCGCAGGCGTAATCAGCGGGACCCCGACCGCGATCGGCACATTTAATTTCACGGTGCAGGCGGCTGATTCCAGCACGCCACAGCAGACAGCGACGACACAGCTCAGTATCACGGTGAACGCGGCATTTACGTTGGTCTTCGCCGTACAGCCAAGTAATACATCGCCGAACTCGCAGATCACGCCGGCCCTCAAGGTGCAGGTGCTCGACGCCAACGGAAACGGCGTTTCCGGCGTTACCGTTACGCTTAGCATCGCGGTGAATCCTGGTAACGGAGTGCTGAGCGGCACAACGGTTTCGGTGTCGGCGAACAAAGGCATCGCGCTCTTCGCCAGTAACTCGATCAACAATGTTGGGGTCGGATACCGGTTGCAAGCCACAGCCACGGGCGCAGCGCCTGTGCTCTCGAACCCGTTCAACGTTCAGTAGTGGGGGGAAGGATGCAGAGGCTGCTTGCGACACGAAAAGGCGAGATCCCTGAGGCCTACGCGAGCCGATGGAAACGCTCGCTTCGTTTGCGGCCTTCGGGATGAAGAGGCTTGGTGGTTTTGAATTTCAAAGACTGCCGATATAAGTGAGCGTCACGGCCGCATCGCAGTAATCAATGGCTTTCAACGCGACGGCGAGCATCGGTCACCAGATCGCTCGTTCCGTCGGGCTGCATTTTCAAGAAGGTCCGGTAGCTTTCTGAGGCTGCCGGACTCTTCAATCCTTCCTGCGCCCGGCCCAGATAGTAATAAACCGGCGGCAGAAGGCGGAACGTGGGAACGTCATCCAGAAATACTGCGCTTGCCTCTCCACGACGCTTCAGGCAGATTTCAAATTCAGAATCCGCCTCGGTAAACGATCCATTTTGCAGGTACGCCTTGCCGAGGTAGTAGTGGCCAAGCCACGTATTCGATATCTTTTGCGCGCTTTCAAACGCCTGGATGGCTTCTTTGATCTGATTGCGTTTGAGCGCAATGCTGCCCTGCAGAAGCTGACCATAAATCTGCGGTTCCGGCTCAATCCGCGACGAAAGCTGGGTTGCCAGTTTCCCGGCCTTGCTCATGTCGCCTGCTGCAATATAGATTTCACCTGCCGCCATCAGAATGCTCTGGTCAGGATTGAGCTTCATTGCCTGCTCCGCTGCGGCTACCGCCCTTCCTTTGTCACCCTTGGCGGTATATGCCTGCGCGAGCGCAATGGATTTGATTCCTGCGCTCGCCGGATCCTTGCCGGCATTATCGGCAGCAATTCCTTTCTCCAGCAACGAAATGGCTTCCGCATCATTCCCTTGATAGAGAGCGATATCGGCCAGGCCGATCGCCGCCATCGATGCGCCTCGTGCATTAAGCCCCTGCAGTTTCTGGTACGTGGCTGTTGCGCTGGTCAAGTCTCCGAGCCCCGCCTGAGCCATAGCCAGTGCTCCCAGCGCTTCCGCATAGGATGGGTTCTGCTGCAGGACTTCCTGGGCTGCCTTGGCCCCTGCCGGATAGTCACCGGCATAGATTGCGTACAGCGCCAGATTGTTGCGCTGGAGGAGCGCTTTGGGGGCGAGGTCCACCGCATGCTGTCCCGCCTGCATTGCTTTCTGCATATCGCGCGTATAGAAGTACGCCAGCGCGAGGTTCGTCGCCCCAACGTCGTCGGCAGGATATTGCTGCACCAGCGCGTCAAATTCCTGGATGGCTTTCTCGGGCTGCCGCGTCATCAGGTAATAGCCGCCACGCGTGCGGTACTTCTCACGGTCGGTCATGCGGTCAATGTGCGCCATCGCCTGCTGATAATACTTTTCGGCATCCGCTTTGCGGCCCAGATTGGCGCTGTTGGCAGCAAGGCCCGCGTAGGCGCGGCCCATATTTGGGTCGAGTTGAAGGGCACGCGAATAGTGCTGCAGGGAATCTTCTGACTTTCCGGCAAACTGCAGGTTTTGCGCCACTGCGTACTCATGCACAGCTTCGAGCGAGCTTGAGGTCACGGTTTCGCGCTGCTGCTTTGCGACCGATTCAGGTGTAGTGTCCCCGAGCACGCGGCGCATCTTTCCGGCAAGTTCGGTAATTCCTTGAAGTACTTCGGATTTAGGCAGGGAATCCGTTTCCGCGGTTCCAATGATTTTCTGTGCCACCGGATCTTTGGCTTCACAGGAAAGCTTGTAGCCATCGCCTGCTTTTGTTATTGCTCCACTGATGACTACATTTACTCCCTCGCGTAGGGCCACCAGGCTCGCGGCGGCATCGTCGAGTTCTGTAGCGCCAGGCTTGATCTGCGCCAGAGTCTTATGCGCCTGCCCACGATTATAGGCACTTATAAACGGGGCGCCTTCAATGGCAAGGGTAAAGCTTGATTCCATGGCGCCATCGAAGACGGGATCGCCGGTCTGATTTTGGAAATCAGCCAGCAGAACCTTCAGCGCAGGATGCGATGCCGGAGTAGAGGTTTGAGGTCCGCGCAACCAGCGGATTGAGCCGGCGGCCACGATCAACGCCAGCACAAATGCGAACGTAATACCCGCAACCAGCTTCTTCTGCGTGTGCTTTGCCGTGAATGAAGGCAATCGAGAGGCGGTTTGACCATCCTGAAATCCCTCCAAGTCTGCCAGCAGTTCCTCCACCGATTGGTATCGCCGTTCAACATCGCGCTCCAGGCATTTACAGACAATCGCATTGAGGGCACGTGGAATCGTTGAATCCAATGTGGACGGAGGCGTCGCTGCTTCCTGGGTACGCTTCAGGAGACTCGCCACAGAACTATCGCACTCATACGGCGCTTTTCCGGTGAGCAGTTCATAAAGAATGATGCCCACGGTAAAAACGTCAGAGCGCGCATCCGCCTTCTGACCTTTTGCCTGCTCGGGCGACATGTACTGGAAGGTGCCCATGATTGCGCCGGTCTTGGTCAGCAGGTCCTGGTCCTGCGCGCGCGCCAGGCCAAAGTCCATCACTACAACGCGCCCGCTCGCTTCCACCATGATGTTGCTCGGCTTCAGGTCGCGATGAATGACGCCCTCGCCATGGGCGGCGCTCAATCCGCTCGAAACCTGACGCATGATGCCAACGGCTTCGGCGGGAGCTATCTTCTGGCGCTCTTCCATCATGCTGCCCAGATCACGCCCTTGCAGGTATTCCATGGTGATGAACTTCAGGCCACCGGAATCGCGCACGTCAAAGATCCGGATCACATTCTTGTGGGAAATCTGGCGCGCCAGCAGCAATTCCTGGGTAAAGCGCTGTACCACTTCAGGGTTGTTCACCAACTCGGGACGGATACACTTAAGCGCAATGGTGCGCTCAATATCATGGTCATAGGCCTTGTAGACAGCCCCCATGCCGCCGATCCCGAGCATCTCCTGGATTTCAAACCGTCCGGCGAGAATTTGCCCTGGATGGAGAATCGCAGCGCTGTTCTGTGCCGCACGTGCTGCAGCAGCCGCGTGCGAACCGGAACTTATGGAACCTGCGACCGTGGGCGCATCAGAAATCCGCTTCGCGTCGTCTGCTTTCATTGGGGACACTTCTTCCTGGGTGAACGAGAGAGCGCTGCTGATTGCGCAAGTATACACCTGTTAACAACATGCACTTATCTCCGAAATCTCAGAAAGGAATCAGCAGCAGCGAACTCGCATTTACCTCACCGCGGCCCGAGCAGAGTGTTTACTGGAACTGCAAACCCCAAACAGCCGGCGCTCTCTAGAGCTGGTGCGAGAGGCAGGACTCGCATATCAGAAGGTTTTCTTGAAGTCGCTTAGATTTACGAACTGTTGTTTTTGGGCCGCATATGTTTCCAGCAGTGTCCGCGTGGCTTGGACGGTGAACGCACGGTTGGCGCCGAATTGAAGATGGCTGCCATCGTGCAGCAGGACGATCTCGCCTTGGGGCCGGTGGCGACGGCTAGCCAAGCTTCGAGTGACGTTGTGCACGATCTCTTCTGAGGAGAGGGACCTCCAGTCGTAACCTGTGACTGACCACATCGCCGGTTCCAAACCCAGGCTGCGCGCAAGGCGCAAGACAGCCGGACGGCGTCCCCCAAATGGCGGACGAAATAGAGTAACCTTTGCGCCGATTGTGTCTTCAATCGCGCGGCTGCAGCTTTCGAGTTCATGGCGAAGCCGCGACGCTGATGTAAAGATCAAATTGGGATGACTCTCGGTGTGGTTTCCAATGGCGTGCCCGGCCTGATGGATGGCACGCGCAATGTCGGGCCGCCGGCGAACGTATTTCCCAATCAGAAAAAATGTTGCACGGGCCCGGTTCTTCTGGAGCAATTCCAGCAGGTGCAGCGTGTGCGGATCATTGGGACCATCATCAAAGGTGAGGGCGATCTGGGTTGGATCGCTGCCGTGGGTCAAGGTGCGGCCGTAGAGCTGCGACTGCGGCGCCATGGTGGCGTATCCGGCATAACTTGCGGCAGCAGCGGAGGCGAGAGTAGCGAGAAAACCGAACAAGGTTGAGATTTTAAATTTGAAATTTGAAATTTCAAATTTCTACCCCGCCCGGCTTTTCCGCAGGAGTTTACTGATTCCTCAATTGTCACGAAGCCGATTGCGGGATATTCTGCGGCTCGTGGCCAATCTTTTCGAACCTCCCCGTTACATAGCTGTGGAAGGGCCAATCCGCGTAGGCAAGAGCACGCTGGCCAATATTATTGCCGAACGGCTCAATGCCCAGCGAGTGATCGAGCCGGAGCACAACCCCTTTTTACGCGAATTCTATGAAGGCGAGCGCGGCGCCGCTTTTCAGGCGCAGTTTGCCTTCATGGTGCGCCGGTTTGAGCAACTGCAAGAGGTGGAAACTGGCGCCGCATCCCGCAAAGCCGTGGTGGCGGACTACATTTTCGAGAAAGACAAGATCTTTGCATACATTAATCTCAATGACGCCGAACTGGAGATCTACAACCGCTATTACCATCATTTCCGGCAGCAGTTGCCGGACCCCGATTTGGTGATTTACCTCCAGGCCTCGCCGGAAGTGCTGAAAAAGCGGCTGCGCAAGAAGAATGCCCCGGCAGAGCTCTCCGTAAGCGAGGACTACATTGAGGAAGTGGTGAAAGCTTACGAGCATTTCTTTTTTCACTACACCGGCTCAGACCTGCTGGTGGTGAACACCAATGACATCGATTTCGTGGAACGGCATTCCGATCTCCAGGAGCTGCTGCGGCGCGTAAGCGAGCCGATCCGAGGGACCCAATACTTTCTGCCTCTTGGGGCGGGCGGAGCCGCGGGCGCATAACGCGGTAAGCGATTCCGCAACGAAATCGCGGGCTCATCGCGCCCTTGCCTTCTCGTTATAATCCCGTATTGTCTGAGGAGAATGGTTATGCCGGGACTCGCGGGCCGAGTGGCCCTGATTACGGGCGCCTCGCAGGGCATTGGACGTGCCTGCGCCCTGGCACTGGCTGAAGCCGGGGCCGCAGTTGCTCTGGCCGCTCGCAATGAAGAAAAGCTGAGCGCGGTGGTAAAGGAAATTGAGCAGAAGGGCGGCCAGGCTGCCGCGTTCCGCATGGACGTGAGCGACGAAGCCGACGTGAAGAACTCAGTGAAAGCCGCGCTCGAGCGATTTCAGAAGATTGACATTCTGGTAAATAACGCAGGCGTCACTCGCGATACGCTTCTTATGCGCATGAAGCGTGCGGACTGGGATTCCGTTTTGCAGACCAACCTTGGCGGCGCTTTCTTCTGCACCCAAGCGGTAATCAGTTCCATGTTGAAACAGCGCTGGGGGAGGGTCATCAGCATCAGCAGCGTCTTTGGACAAATGGGACAGATCGGCCAGGCCAACTACGCCGCGTCCAAAGCCGGGCTGATCGGATTCACCATGGCTATGGCTCGCGAAGTTGCGTCGCGCAACATTACCGTCAACGCAGTTGCACCCGGCTACATCGAGACTGCCATGACAGAAGGGCTGGCGCCGGAACTGAAGTCGAAGGTCAACGAAATGATCCCGCTGGGACGGCCTGGAACCGATATGGAGGTGGCGCATGCCGTGCGTTTTCTGGCATCGGAAGAGGCCAGCTACATCACCGGTCACGTGCT
>DATEGH010000007.1:0-13217 GCA_035280185.1 Terriglobales bacterium | reverse complement strand
AACCTGTTCCGCTTACCATGCTGATCGATTCGCCAGTGCTCGCTGGAGCGCATTTCCGCCGCATCCCTCTCTCACCGGAAGGGCCCATTCAGCACTACATCGATGAAGCTTCCGACGGAGATGCCGCGCTGGCTATGCCGCAAGAGACCATCAACGCCTACAAACATCTGGTTGCCGAGACCGGAGCTCTGTTTGGCGCGCGGCACTACAACGAATACCACTTCCTGCTCACCCTGAGCGATCACACCGCCCACTTCGGGCTGGAGCACCATCAGTCCAGCGATGACCGCGTGGGAGAGCGCACCATGATTGATGACGACATGCGCTGGCTGGCCGGTGCTCTTATGCCGCATGAAATGACCCATTCCTGGAACGGCAAGTATCGCCGGCCGGCCGGTTTGGCGACTGCCAATTATCAGGACCCGATGAAAGGCGATCTGCTGTGGGTCTATGAAGGGCTGACGCAATACCTGGGAGAGATTCTTGCTGCGCGCAGTGGCTTGTGGACGCCGCAGCAGTTCATGGACGAAGCCGCCGAAACCGCAGCTTCGCTGGACCACACTCCAGGACGAAGCTGGCGTCCGTTGCAGGACACCGCCGATGCGGCGCAGTTGCTCTATGGAGCGCCCTCAGAATTTGAGAGCTGGCGGCGCAGCGTGGACTACTACCCGGAAGGATTTCTGATCTGGTTAGAGGCCGACACCGTCATCCGCCAGCAGAGCCACGGACAGAAATCGCTGAATGACTTTTGCCGGTTATTCCACGGCGGCCAGAACACGGGGCCGGAACTCAAGACCTATACCTTTGACGATGTCGTTAATGGCCTTAATCAGGTGCTCCCCTATGATTGGCGCAAGTTCCTGCGCGATCGCCTAGATACCTACGGTCCGGGCGCTCCTCTGGGCGGCATCACAAATGGAGGCTGGAAACTCGTCTACACAGACAAGCCCAGCGAGTACACCAAAGCCGTAGCCAAAACCCGTAAGTTTGTCGACGCCCGCTTCTCTGTGGGGTTGGCGCTCGATGATAAAGGTGGAATCCACGACGTCATCTACGGCAGCCCCGCGTGGAATGCAGGAATTGCTCCTGGAAGCACTCTCTTGGCGGTGAACGGAAGAAAGTTTGATCCGGACATTTTCATGGATGCTCTCAAGGCCGAAAAGTCTGCGAACGCCAAACTCGAGCTGCTGGTTTCCAACGGCGACTTTTACCAGGTGCATGACATCGACTATCACGGCGGCGAGAGGTACGCGCATCTGGTGCGCGACGAATCGAAGCCGGACCTGCTGGATGAGATCATCAAGCCGCTGGCGAAATGAGCAATTAGCAATCGGAACATCGGTTCATCGGATCATCGGGTGATCGAAAACCACTTTCTCAAAAGAGTTGGTTGCCGCATGGCTAAGCGATGCCCTGTTGCCCTCGCCGCTGAAAGAATGGTTCCGGGGCCGCCCGATGACCCGATCGCCTGATGACCCGATGCTCAGATCCCCTCAAACAGATCCGTCTCTGTCTCTATCTTGCGAGGTGAAGCGGTGGCTGCGAGGTGAAACAGCTCCAGCCGCCCGCGTTTCCTGACCGTTTCCTCAAAGAAAGGAAAAAGCGGCGCCTGCGAAGTGTGGCATTTGAAGGCTGCGATTTTGATTTCGAGTTCACGCTCAGTCAATTGGATCGTTGTCGACGAAGGAGCCAGGGAAACCGGCTGGCGCTCGGGCATGGTAAACAGCGTGGTTCCGTAATAGAGCTTCTTCGTCTGGTGCGGGGTTAAGCCGTTCTCTAGCTGATCGGTAAAGCGGTTGCTGCGTCCTGCCCAATGGCATGCCATGGTGGCGAGGACGGAGACCATCGAATGATCCGGGTGGGCGGTAATTGCTCCTTCCGGGCCCATAGTAATGATCACGTCGGGCTTGATTTCGCGAACATGGTGCGTTAGTTCGGCGACAACGGAGTTGAAATTCACCCGGTCCAGCTTGCCGTCGGGATAATCAAGAACCACACCTCGAGTTACTTTGAGCAACTTGCAGGAAGCAGCGAACTCCTTCCTGCGCATCTCAGCCAGTTCGTCGGGAGTCTTCGCTCCGCCGCGATGGGTGGCGGCGGTTCCGGCGGTCAGGCAGATCACGTCCGTTTCGATTCCACGCTCCGCGTAGCGCAACAGCGTGCCGCCAAAACCTCCGGCTTCGTCGTCAGGATGGGCAGTGAAACACAAAAGTCGAGGCATCTTCTTTCAATATGGCCCTTTCTCAACAATAGGCTGTTCTTGTGTACCATGACGGCCCGGGAAATGCACCAGAGAGGCGCGCCTGCCTGCAAAGGAGAATCCTTGCGGTTACAATCGTTCTTGCTCCCCCTTGCTTTGCTGCTTACTGTAGCCGCCTCAGCGGGACAGAAACCCGCGGACAAACCGGAAACGCTCCGTTCCACCATTCCGGCAGGTTATGAGATTGTCAAGCTGCAGCCGTCCGGCACAGAACTTTTCCTGTTGGGGCTGATCGAATGTCCGGAACTGGAAGGCGCGCAGCGCGTTTCTGAGGGATCTCACGCGCGTATTGTTGCCGCGGACGGCTCTTCGCTGGATCACTTCCCCCGATTCCTGAACTTCCGCATCACCGCCTCGCTGCGAAAGGAGCTCTTGGACAGCTCGACTGATGGTTCCGTCACCGCTCAGGATCCGCGAGAGTTCATCCTGAAGCTCGGTTTCACATTGAGAGACTACGATGGACTGCAGTTGTATGAGCTGCATCCGCAATCGGTGGAGATCATCGGAGTGCCCGCCGATGTCCCCTACGACGAACGCGTCTTCCGCGTCAGCTTTGACATTGGGAGCCGTCCTATTTCAGACCGGTTTGTATTGGAAGTGCTTTCTCCCGAGAGCGCTCGTATTGCCCGATTCCATTTCGAGCTGCTCTAGCAGGAAGTCTATTTCGCGAGCGCAGGAACGGTGGTTGCGGCCTGCGTTGCCGGTTCGCTTTGCGGAGAGGCAAACCAACTCTTGATCTGCGGCAGAGCCATTCGCGCTGCTGCCTCGCCCGCCCGGATCAGATCTGGGGCGCGAACGAAATCGTCGTAACCGAATTCCCCAATTTCAGGCTCGAGCACAACGTCAGACGCCGCTTTCCAGGGACCGCACATCCTGTCCTGCGCGATGGAGAAGCACTGCCCGATGACATCAAAGACATGGCGCGGACCGCGCGGGTTGAGCCAGTGAGCGGCCAGGTGGACAGAAATCACGCGCTCTGCGCCCATCTCGCGCAAGGGAGCGGCAGGAACAGCATGGCCAAGTAACCCATCCACCAGCAACCGGCCTTCAATATTCACCGGGAGAAACATGCCAGGATAAGCACAACTGGCGCGTACCGGAAGGACCAGATCGCCTTTGGTGAAGACCGCAGGTTCGCCGGTGATAATGTCCGTTGCGGCGACAGCCAGGGGAATCTTGAGCTCCTCGAAGGTCTTGCAGCGGAGAATCTTGGCCAGGAAAATGGCCATCTTGTCATTGCTGAAAAGCCCAAAGCGGGAGAAGGTCCAGCGGGAAAAGTCTTTGAAGCGAACCAGGCCGGCGATTTCTTCCAGTTCCTTGGCTGAAAGTCCGCTGGCATACCCGGCGCCGATTACAGATCCCACGCTTGTTCCGGCAACGAAATCTATTGGAATTTGTTCTTGCTCCAGGACTTTGAGAACGCCGATGTGAGCCAGGCCTCGGGCAAAGCCTCCGCCTAACGCTACGCCGACTTTTGGCTGCGGCGTCGGCTGGGCTAGGACCTGAGGCAATGATTGACGCTTAATTTCCCGCCCAAAGGCGCGCACCGTTCGAACGATCTTGTTCAGCGGATTCATGGGAGTCACCTTCCCCCGGCCTGCCCGCAAAGCGGGACTTCTTATTACAGTTTGATGCAGCTCTGTAAATTAAACGATGCAAACGGCTGTTTGTTGCGATTCAATTTTCGCGCCGAAAGCGGACAACTCGAAGTAACGTTCGTAACGTCTTGAGCAGCAGAGACTTGCCTTATGCCGGTGGCTCTGGCGCATCGTGGCGCGACCCGTGGCCAAGAGCCGAGCGGTTAAACTCTCTAACAACCATGTTGCGAGAATTTTCAGCCGGGGCCCTGGTTTATCGGCGCATCCAGGACCAGTGGTGGGCGGCGGTCATCGAACCCGGCCGCGACGGCGAACCGGAGGACCGAAAGCATGTGATCGCTTTGCCGAAAGGCAATGTGGACCCGGGCGAGCAGCCGCTGGATACGGCAATTCGTGAAGTCCATGAAGAAACCGGTCTATGCGTGACTTTTGTAACGAAGCTGGCCGACATCAAGTACGTTTACTCCAGGAAATGGCAGGACAACGCCCGTGTTTTCAAAATAGTCAGCTTCTTCTTGATGGAGTTTCAGTCTGGCGAGATCGGCGACATCACGCAAGAGATGCGGCATGAGGTGCGCCGAGCCTGGTGGATGCCGCTGAAAGAAGCGGCGGCAAAGCTGAGCTATGCGGGTGAAAAGGAAGTGGCCAGGAAAGCTCTGGAAATTCTGGAGAACCGCGCCGAAATTGAACCGATGAAAGCCTCCACATCGCGGATGAAAATCGGGAAAAAGCGCTGACCTTCGGAATTTGGTGAAAAAACGGCTCTTGTCCGGCGAGGATTGTGGGTCTGGATTGACTGAATGAGCGTTCATTCAGTATGATTCTATGTCCGGATATGTGTTCCAGGAGTGCTGCTTGACGCTAGCTGCCGACAGAGCCGAATTGGTGCAGCAAAGCTGCTATCATGCTGGACGTTTCTAGATCAACCTTTTTGCTCCAATCACCTCGTCATAGGAGCCGCTCTCATGAGTCATTCCGCTGTTTCCACTCCGTTATCAGCAAGTCTCGCCAGTCGTTCTGAAAGCAATGGACATCCCGGAGCCACACCACACCAGAGGATCAGCAAAGTAGCAGTGCTCGGAGCAGGCACCATGGGTGCTAGCATCGCGGCGCATTTCGCCAATGCGGGCGTTTCCTGCGTGCTGCTCGATATCGTTCCGCCAGAGTTGCCTGCCGGCGCAGATAAGGCGGCGCGCAACAAGATTGTCGCTGCGGGGCTAGATTCTGCGATCAAATCCAAGCCGGCCGCATTCTTCGAAAAGGGTTTGGAACGGCTGATCCGAATCGGGAACTTTCAGGATGACCTGAAGCTGATTTCCGATGCTGACTGGATCGTCGAGGCCGTCGCCGAGAACCTGGAAATCAAGCGTAGCTTACTGAAACAGGTGGAAGCTGTCCGCAAGCCGGGTAGCTTAGTCACCACCAACACCAGCGGGCTGCCGGTGCACAGCATTGCCGAAGGATTCAGCGAGGATTTTCGCCGCCATTGGTTTGGCACGCATTTCTTCAATCCTCCACGCTACATGCGCCTGCTGGAGATCATTCCTACGCCGGAAACTGATCCAGCAGCGATTGAGGCTGTTGCGCATTTCTGCGACGTGCGCATGGGCAAAGGCATTGTCCGGGCAAAGGACACGCCCAACTTTATCGCCAACCGTATTGGCACCTATGCCGGACTGAACGTCTTCCGTGTGATGCAGGAGATGGACCTGAGCATCGAAGAAGTTGACGCGCTCACTTCCAGCGGCGGCTGGACCAAGAATCCTACGTTCCGCACAATTGATCTTGTGGGACTCGATGTGCTGGGCAGCGTTGTCAAAAACTTCAGCAAAAACGTGCAGGACGAGCGCTCCGATCTGAAGCTCCCCGCCTTCTTCAATCAGATGCTCGAGCGCAAGCTGCTGGGCGACAAGACCAAAGCGGGCTTTTACAAGAAGGTCAAAGGTCCTCAAGGTGAAGAGCGACAGGTCATCGACTGGAAGACTCTCGAGTACCACCCCGCGCAGAAGCCGAGATTCCCCGTGCTGGAGATGGCCAAAAATGTTGAAGAGATTGGGGAGCGCCTGCGAACGGTTCTCAGCGGCGATCCGCGCGACAAAGCCGTGAAGTTTGTCTGGACCACCCTTTCCGAGATGTGGACGTACTCGGCAAATCGGATTCCAGAGATTGCGGACACAGTAGTGGAAATCGATCGCGCAATGCGGATGGGGTTCAACTGGGAGCTGGGTCCATTTGAGGTCTGGGATTTGGCGAGTGTGCCGGAGACCGTGGCAAAAATGAAGGCCGAAGGCAAACCCGTTGCGGCCAATGTGGAGAAACTCCTGGCGGCAGGCGGTAAGAGTTGGTACGTGGACGATCCCAAGTCGCCGTCGGGCCGCGCCTACTTTGACCTGCGTTCCGGTCAGTACCAGCCGGTGGAAGTTGCGGACGGCGTATGGTCAGTCCAGGCGGCAAAAAAATCAAATGGCGTGGTGAAGAAGAATCCTGGCGCATCGCTCATCGATCTGGGCGATGGTGTGGGCTGCATTGAGTTCCACACCAAGATGAATGCGCTTGGCGGCGACATCGTGCAGATGGTTATGCATACGCTGAAGACCGGCGGCATTGGCGACCAGTTTGACGCGTTCGTGATCACCGGCGATTCGCAGAATTTCTCCGTCGGCGCCAACCTGATGATGCTGATGCTGGCGATCCAGGAAGAAGAGTGGGACGAAGTTGACCTCGCCATCAAGCAGTTTCAGGGGATGACGCAGGCCATCAAATTCTGCACCCGTCCTGTTGTTGCCGCTTCATTCGGTATGACCTTGGGCGGCGGATGCGAGATCAACCTCCATTCCGCCGCGCGCCAGCCTCACGCCGAAACTTACATGGGACTGGTGGAGGTTGGAGTTGGGCTGCTGCCGGGTGGCGGTGGATGCAAGGAGATGTTGCTGCGCGCAATCGAAAAGGCCCATGCTGTCCGTCCGGACGGGCGCGGCGAATCCGTAGAGATCGTAGAAGGAATGAAGCGGGCGTTTGAGATCATTGGCATGGCGAAAGTCTCGACCTCCGCCAGTGAAGCCCGCGATTTGGGGTTCCTCTCCGAAGGCGATCTCATCACCATGAACCGCGATCGCTTGCTGAGCGATGCCAAAGAACGCGCCCTGGAACTCGCCCGATCGGGCTACCAGGCGCCGGTCCCGCGCACCGATATTCCCGCGCCAGGAGAAAACGTCTTGGCGACTCTGCGGCTGGGAATTCATCTAATGAGACAGGCCGAATACATCAGTGATCACGATGTGAAGGTCGGGACCAAAGTCGCTGAGGTCATCTGCGGTGGAAATGTGTCTCCGGGAACGCCGGTCAGCGAGCAGTATCTGCTGGACTTGGAGCGTGAGGCCTTCAAGTCACTGTGCGGAGAGAAGAAGACGCAGGAGCGGATTCAGTTCACGTTGAAGACAGGCAAGCCGCTGAGGAACTAGGTCCCGTGAAGATACGAGACCTAATCAAGAAAATCGAAGATGATGGCTGGAAACTGGCACGGACTCGAGGGAGCCACCGACAATATCGGCATGAAGTCAAGCCGGCACAGTGACAATTGCGGGACATCCTTCGGCAGATGTGCCACCGGGAACGCTGAACATTATTTTGAAACAGGCAGGATTGAAATGAGATTTCTTGTGATTTACGAAAAATCGGCAACCGGTTGGGGAGCTTACGTGCCTGACTTACCTGGCTTGGGCGTTGCTGGATCCAGTCTTGAGGAAGTGAAGCAATTGATCCGCGAAGGCATTGATTTCCATCTTGAAGGTATGCGCGAGCACGGCGATCCAATCCCGGAACCAAACGCCATCACGGAATATGTCACAGCCGGCCCGCTTGGCAGATGATTCATGTACACGCCAGATTAGAGGATTTTGAAATGAGCAGAGAAGTTGTTATCGCAAGTTCAGTTCGTACCCCAGTAGGCAAGGCCAACAAGGGAACGCTGCGCACGGTCCGGCCAGACGATCTGGCTGCCACGGTGATCAAAGGCGCTCTCGAGCGCGTGCCCCAGGTGGATCCAAAGCAGATCGAGGATGTCATTATCGGCTGTGCCATGCCGGAAGCCGAGCAGGGCATGAACGTTGCCCGCATTGCCTCGTTGCGTGCCGGCCTGCCGGTAGAGTGCTCTGCCATGACCATCAATCGCTTCTGCTCGTCTGGATTGCAGGCGATTGCGTTGGCGGCTGATTCCATCATGTCGGGCCGCGCCGAGATTGCGATTGGCGGCGGCACGGAATCCATGACCATGGTGCCAATGGGCGGACACAAGGTCTCGGCCAATCCGTGGCTGGTGAACAACTATCCTGATGCCTATCTTTCCATGGGTCTGACGGCTGAGCGGCTGGCGAAGCGTTACGGCATCACGCGTGAGATGGCGGATGAGTTTTCTCTTCGCAGCCACAAGAACGCTATGGCAGCCATCCAGGGCGGCAAGTTTGAAGAAGAGGTTGTGCCGGTACCGGTGAGTTTCACCACTCCGAACGGATCCAAGCCCAAGCGGATTGACATCGCCTTCAAAGTTGATGAAGGCCCGCGCGCTGATACCACCATGGAAGCTCTGGGCGCGCTCAAGCCTGCTTTCCATGCGAAAGGGACCGTGACAGCCGGCAATTCCTCGCAGATGTCCGATGGCGCGGCCGCGGCCGTGGTGATGTCGGCTGATAAAGCGCGGCAATTGGGCATCAAACCTCTGGCGCGCTTTGTGGCTTTTGCTACCGCAGGCTACAAGCCGGAAGAGATGGGCCTGGGACCGGTTTATGCCATTCCCAAAGTGCTGAAGATGACAGGTCTGAAGCTGGAAGATATTGATGTCATTGAATTGAACGAGGCCTTTGCCGCACAAGCTCTCTCCGTGATCAAAGAAGGTGGGCTGGACCTGAACAAGATCAACCCGAATGGCGGGGCGATCGCGCTCGGCCATCCTTTGGGATGCACCGGCGCCAAGCTGACGGCGAGCATCATTCGCGAACTGAAGCGGCGAAAAGGGAAGTATGGAATCGTGACGATGTGCGTCGGCGGGGGAATGGGAGCGGCGGGGATTATCGAAAATATTCAATGAGTACTTCACCACAGAGATCACAGAGGAGCGCGGAGGCAATTCAGATCAACGCGCTGACCGAAGGCATCATAGGCGCAGCGATGAAGGTCCATTCTGAGCTCGGTCCCGGGCTTCTGGAGAGCGCTCACGGAGCGTGCCTCGGCCATTTGCTGCGAAAACGTGGCTTTCAGGTTCAGAGCCAATTGGAACTGCCGGTTATTTTTGAGGGAGTTCGCATTGATGCGGGTTACAGGATCGACATGGTTGTAAATAATTTGGTGATTCTCGAACTGAAATGTGTCGAGAAGATCGCATCCGTTCATGAAGCGCAAATTATTTCCTATCTGCGGCTGAGCAAGAAGAACGTTGGCTTGTTGATCAACTTTCATGTTCGCCATCTGAGGGATGGAATCAAGCGATTTGTCGAGGGTAATTTTCATGCTTTCTGTTTGGGATGAACATCCCATGCACGACTGTGGTTAAAGGAGAAAAAAGCTTATGGCAACCGTAGCAGTCCCGAACAAGACCAAGCTGAAGGGTGGAAGCTTTCTGATTGAAGAGCACACCACAGATCAAGTTTTTACCGTCGAGGATCTGAGCGAGGAACACCAACAGATCGCGCAGACGACGCAAGACTTCGCGAAAAATGAAGTCCTGCCCAACACGGAAAAGATCGAGCACAAGGATTTTTCCGTGACCCGCTCGCTCATCCGCAAAGCCTGCGAGATCGGCATTGGAAACGTTGATATTCCGGAACAGTACGGCGGATCGGAAATGGACAAGATTGCCAGCGCGCTGATTGCCGAGCATATCTCCGTGAATGGCAGCTTCAGCGTGGCCTTCGGCGGCCATGTGGGAATCGGGACTCTGCCTATTGTCTATTTCGGCAATGCTGAGCAGAAGAAGAAGTATCTGCCCAAGCTGGCCTCGGGCGAGTGGATTGCCGCTTATGCGTTGTCGGAATCCAGTTCAGCTTCTGATGCCATGAATCCGCGCACCAAAGCCGTGCTCTCGCCCGACGGAAAGGAATGGGTGCTGAATGGCGAGAAGATGTGGATCACCAATGGCGGCTTTGCCGATGTCTATATTGTTTTCGCGAAAGTGGATGGCGAGAAGTTCAGCGCTTTTATCGTGGAACGCACCTCGCCGGGGTTCTCGGTGGGAGCGGAAGAAAAGAAGATGGGCATTCGCGGCTCCTCCACCACGCCGCTGATTCTGAACGACTGCCGCATTCCCAAAGAGAATCTGCTGGGCGAAATCGGAAAAGGTCATGTGATCGCGTTTAATACGCTGAACATTGGCCGATACAAACTGGGTGCGGGCGTCGTCGGCGGGGCGCGCAATGTGCTGAACAATTCAATTGGCTATGCCAAGCAGCGCAAGGCCATGCACGGAAAGACGCTTTCTGAATTTGGCATGATCAAGGAAAAGCTGGCCCAGATGGCGGCGCGGATCTATACCGGCGAAAGCATGTCTTATAGGACGGTAGGCATGATTGATGCTGCCATGTCGGAAGTGGACAAGAACGCGCCCGATGCTTATAAGCAGACCGCCAAGAACATCGAAGAGTACGCGGTGGAGTGTTCCATCCTGAAAGTTTTCGGCTCGGAGATGCTGAACTACGCGGTTGACGAGACGGTACAAATCTACGGCGGCTACGGGTTCGTCGAGGAGTATCCGGCCGAGCGGGCCTATCGGGATTCGAGGGTGAACCGCATTTTTGAAGGCACCAACGAAATCAATCGCATGATCATCACCGGCTGGCTGCTGAAGCGCGCCATGAGCGGTCAGCTCGCGCTCATGCCGGCGATCAAGAAGCTGATGGATGAAATCATGTCCGGCCCATCGTCCTCAGAACCATTGGAAGGAGCGCTGGCAGCAGAGCGCACATTGGTCGCGAATGCCAAAAAGTCCGCGCTGATGCTGGCGGGGGCGGCCTCGCAGAAGTACATGATGGCCATTGCCGACCAACAGGAAATCCTGGGGGCGATCGCCGATCTGGTGATTCAAATTTTTGCGATGGATTCCGTCGTGCTGCGCACACAAAAGCTGCTGGAGCAGCGGGGTGAATCGAAGTCTCAGTTCGCCGTTGCTATGTGCCGGGTCAGCCTGTCTCACTCCATGGACGTGATTGAAGCTGCTGCACGCAAAGTTGTAGCGGCTGTGGCAGAGGGCGATATGCTGCGCACGCAATTGGTGATCCTGCGCCGCCTGTTCAAGTATGAGCCTTTCAACACCATTGAACTGAACCAGAAAGTTGCCAACTGGTTGATTGAGGCTGGCAGGTATGTGACGGCGTAATTCGAAGCTCAACCTTGTCGGCCCTGCTCGCTGTCGCACGAGCGGGGCTTTCTGTTTGCCTTAATTTTGTGAATCGGCTGGGAGAAGAACACCATCACAATTGGCATGCCTACGATTGCTTCTACCAACACCGAATGCCCACGAATTGCCGATCAACTGCGGCGAGCATTTGCCGGGGATGCCTGGCACGGACCGTCGCTGCGCGAGCTTCTTGCCGGGATCAGTCATGAACAAGCAAACACTCGGCCTATCCCTGCGGCGCATTCCATCTGGGAACTGACGCTTCACATAGGAGTATGGTCCAAGGCAGCGCTGGCGAGTATGCGCGGTGTGCCGATGCCGGCATTCGTGGAACCCATGCCGCCGGAGCAGAACTGGCCGTTGATTCCGATTGCGAGCGCTTCGACTTGGAAATCGACAATAGAGAACACGTTGCGTGCAGGCACGGAATTGGCTGGTTCAATTGAGCATTTCGGTGACGAACGGCTGGGCGAGACGGTGCCGGGACGTGATTACGGGTTCTACAACCTGTTTCATGGTATCGTGCAGCACTCGCTCTACCATGCTGGCCAGATCGCGTTGCTGAACAAGGCGCGCTAACTAAACTTCTTGGATCGGTTCCGGAAGGTTCATCCTGACTTGCTGAAGACCCGTGCGGTCATTTCCTGAGCTGGTGCTCCGGCTTGAATCTGCTGCGCGATGATGAGTTCGCGCGCAGCCGGGCGAAGTTTCGGCAGTTGCAGCGCGAAGACGCCACCGCCGACGAGTGACACCAGGCCGCCCATGGCAACCGTCAACGGCGCTCCGATGTTATGCGCCACGCTGCCGGCCAGCAGCGCGCCAAACGGCGCCATCCCCATGAACATCATGGAATATACGGCCATGACCCGCCCGCGGAGCTGATCTGGCACCATGCTCTGAATCAGCGTGTTCGATGAGGCCATCTGCACCATCACGAAGTATCCAACTGGAACCAACAGCAGTCCCGAAAGCCACATGTGCGTTGAGAATGAGAAGACCGCCAGAGCGACACCGAAGCTCATGCAGGCCACGGCAACCCAGCGGCTCAAACCTCGAAGCGTCTTCTTCATAGCGAGCGTAATGGCTCCTCCCAGCGCGCCCACTCCAGAACAACCCATGAGAAAACCCAGCGCTTTCGCGCCGCCATGAAGAATGTCGCCGGCAAAAACCGGCATGAGCACCGCATAAGGCATGGCGGTAAAGCTCACCAGGCCCAGCAGCAGCATGAGCGCACGGACCGGGCTGTTGCTCCCGACGAATTTGAAGCCTTCGATGATGCTTTCCAACGGCGATCCTTCAAGATTCAGCCGAGGGCGGGTCATCCTCATCGCGAGCAACCCGGAAATCACCGCGATGAAACTGACTGCATTCGCAAAGAAACACCATCCTTCACCGATTGCAGCTACTACAATTCCGGCAACGGCAGGGCCGATGACACGGGCGCCGTTGAACATTGAGGAGTTCAAGGCGATTGCATTGACCAGATCGTCGCGCGCCACCATGTCCACGATGAAGGCCTGCCGCGCGGGAATATCAAAAGCGTTTACCACACCGAGTAATCCGGCCAGCACCATCAACTCCCAAACCGTGATGTGGTGGGTGAGCGTGAGCCCTGCCAGAGCGAACGCGATGGCCATCATGCAGGATTGTGTGGTGACGAGAATTTTCCGGCGGTCGTGGCGGTCCGCGATGGCTCCGCCGATGGGAGCGAGCAGGAAAACCGGAATCTGACTGGCGAAGGCCACGGTGCCGAGCAGCAGCGCGGATCCAGTGAGTCGATACACCAGCCACGATTCAGCCACCTGGTCCATCCACGTACCGATCAGCGAAATCAGTTGTCCTGCGAAAAAGAGCTGGTAATTGCGGTGACGCAGTGCCCGTAAGGCGCTGGGCCACTTAGAATCCTCGATTAGAGCGGCTACTTGCTCTTGGTCTGCCATTGCAAAGACGATTGGATGCAAGCTGCTATTTGCTT
>DATEGH010000006.1:0-3132 GCA_035280185.1 Terriglobales bacterium | reverse complement strand
AAGACTCCGCGGCAAATCCTGAAAGAGTTGGAGAAAGACCATCCCAAGGCGGACCAGCTTCTGCAAACCTTTCGGGACACGCTCACCGGATTGCGCGACTACCTGGAAGCCAAGCACATCGTGACCGTTCCTTCGCAGGTGCTGCCCATCGTGGAAGAAACGCCGCCGTTTGCGCGCGCGCTGACCTTTGCTTCCATGGATACTCCCGGGCCGTTTGAGAAGGTCGCGAAGGAAGCCTACTTCAACGTCACTCTGCCCGAGCCGACCTGGACGCTGCAGCAGGTGGAAGAACACATGGAGGCCTTCAATCGCGGCACCGTCATCTCGACCGCGGTGCACGAGGTTTATCCCGGACATTACATCCAGTTTCTCTGGGTGCCCGACGCGCCTTCAAAAGTTCGCAAGCTGCTTGGGTGCGGCTCCAATGCGGAAGGATGGGCCCATTACACCGAGCAGATGATGCTTGATGAAGGGTACGGCCGCACGCCAAATACCGATCTCGATCACGATACCGCGTTCCTCAAGCTGCGGCTCGGCCAACTCCAAGACGCCCTGCTGCGCAATGCCCGCTATATCGTGGGAATCCAGATGCACACCGGCAAGATGACCTTTGATGAAGGCGTGGCGTTCTTTGAGAAGGAAGGTTACCAGTCGCACATGAACGCCCTGCGCGAAACCAAGCGCGGCACCTCCGATCCCACATATCTCGTGTACACGCTGGGGAAACTCGAGATCATGAAGCTGCGCGACGACTACAAGAAGAAGATGGGCGACAAATTCTCGCTCGAAGAATTCCACAATGAGTTTCTGAAGCAGGGCTTCCCGCCGGTCAAGACCGTGAGAGAAACGCTGCTGGGGGATAAATCGCCGGTGCTGTAATGCAAGCGAACCGAGTTTCCAGAATTCTGCAGCGGCTGGCAAGAAGTGTCAGGGCATGATCTTTAGTCGTGCCGTCTCATCGCTGAACTTAATCGGGCTTTAGCCCCTGAGTGCGGCTTTACAGTAAGGATGTGTCGCTCCTGAAGGGGGCTTCGCGTTGAAAGCTTATTAGCCGGCAACACTGAAGAGGTTGCGGAAAACTCATTGCGGGACCGGCTTCATAGTCGCAGACGCTGAAGCCCCATTCAAGGGACGACTTCGGCACGACTGAAAGTCATGCCCTGACACTTGTTGCCGGTTGAGAGTTTTTCAGTCATGACACTTCTTCCGCCTAATCAGATCTAAGCCCAAGCCCCAACGCTGCTCCTGAATCTTTTCCCTCTCCAGAGTCATCAAAAGGGAGCATTCAAGAAGGGGTTGCCATGTCGTTACGTCCAGTAAGAGAGATCATCCAGCCCAAGCCGACCATCGAGGGCGCGGGAGTGAAGTTGCAGCGTGCTTTTGGTTTCGGCAAGACGAAGGACTTCGATCCGTTTTTATTGCTGGATGACTTCCGCAATGAGAATCCGGAAGACTATCTGGCCGGATTTCCCTGGCATCCGCACCGCGGGATTGAGACCATCACCTACGTGCTGGCCGGCTCTGTGGAGCATGGCGATAGCCTCGGGAACAAAGGGAAAATGACCGCCGGCGACGTGCAATGGATGACCGCCGGGAGTGGCATCCTGCATCAGGAAATGCCCAAAGGCGATCCGCATGGCCGCATGCACGGGTTCCAGTTGTGGGCCAACCTGCCGGCCGCTTTGAAGATGACGCACCCGCGCTACCAGGACATCCCGTCGAGCGCCATTCCTGAAGTGACCGAAGACGATGGCACTCGTGTCCGCGTGATCTGCGGCCAGTTCGGTGGACTGAGAGGACCCGTGGAGGGCGTGGCGGCCGATCCTAACTACCTGGACATTTCCGTTGCTCCGGGTCGGCGCAAGCGACTCAAAATCGAGACCACACGCAACGCCTTCGCCTACGTCTTTGCCGGTTCAGGCACGTTCCGCGATTCGTCTGATCCGCATGCTGTGCTGACAGAGCAGGCTGCCGATCCCAATGCTCCGGCCAAGTACGACGCGAAGAATCATTCCCTGGTTCTCTTTGATCGTGGTGATGAGATCGTGGTGCAGGCTGGCGATGACGGCATTCGCTTTCTGCTGGTCTCCGGTAAGCCGATTGAGGAGCCGGTTGCGTGGTACGGTCCCATTGTGATGAACACCTCAGATCAGTTGCGCCAGGCTGTAGCTGAACTTCAGGATGGGACGTTCATCAAGCACGAGTAAGCGCGGAACGGAGCCGGACTCCAGAGATGAGCGTGCGTTTAAGGCATTCATCGAGTTTCAGTCCACGTCAAAGAAGTGTCAGGGCATGACTTTCAGTCGTGCCGTCTAGGGATAGTTAGAGAAGTGAAGCGGCTTCAGCCGCGGTAAAAAAAGGGCTGCTCCTCCGAGGGGCAGCTTTTTTTTTTGCTTCCGATTTTCGATCAACCCCGTCGCGTTCCTTTGCTACACTTATCCCTCGCAACAGCAAGTAAGTTGATCGTCCCATGGAGGTGGGCTTTGGCCGAGGTCAGAAGCTCTGCTGTTCCGCAAGGGTTTGGGCGCACGTTGCGCCGCGATTCCTGGTGGTGGGAAGTTCTTCCGGTGGTGGTTGGTTTGGGCGCGTTCGGTATCTATGCCACGCTGCGCGCCTTTGAGGGCGCGTATTACCAATGGGGCCCGTATCTTTCGCCCTTCTACTCTCCGCTGATAGACGCGCAACATCACTGGCTGCCACGATTGATTTCGCCGGCGCTGCTCATCCTGATTTTTCCTTTGGGCTTTCGCGTCACCTGCTACTACTACCGCAAGGCTTACTATCGCGCGTTCTTTCTCGATCCGCCGGCCTGCGCGGTGAGCGAGCGCCGCCACCGGCACTACTCCGGAGAGACTCGTTTTCCCTTTCTGTGGCAGAACATTCATCGCTACTTCCTCTATGTGGCCGTGGTGTTTCTCGTCTTCCTCTGGTCTGACGTGGTTCGCGCTTTCTGGTGGAACGGGCACTTCGGCATCGGCGTAGGCACGCTGGTGCTGCTGGTGAACATCATCCTGCTCACCATTTACCTCTTCTCCTGCCACTCGCTGCGGCACCTCATCGGCGGACGGCTCGATTGCTTCTCCTGCTCCGCCTTCAATCAGACTAGCCACAGCGGATGGCGAGGCATAAGCT
>DATEGH010000005.1:0-7960 GCA_035280185.1 Terriglobales bacterium | reverse complement strand
TTCACACTCAGCGCCATTGGCGTCGCAATTCTTCTTTCTTTCGGTCTGCGCGAGGCACTTCAGGTCGCGCCTACGGAAGCGACCATGGGCAACATTCAGCGAATCTTCTATTACCACGTGCCTTCGTACGCGACGGCGTTCGCGATGTTTGCCGTGAACCTGGTAGCCTCCATCTTCTATTTAGCTCGACGGCACACTCCGTCTGCCATGGCCGCCGACGCCGTGGCGGTTTCCGCAGCGGAACTTGGCGTGATCTTCTGCTCGGTCGGGTTGATGACGGGAATGCTCTGGGCAAAGCCAGTCTGGGGAATCTGGTGGACATGGGACGCTCGCTTGACGAGTACGTTTGTCCTGTGGCTGATTTATGTGAGCTATCTGATGCTGCGTCGTCTCTCTGTGGCAGGTCAGGCCCCGACTTTGGCCGCAGCACTGGCCATTTTCGGATTTGTCGATGTGCCGATCGTGTACATGTCGATTCGCTGGTGGCGCACCCAGCATCCGCAGCCGGTGATCTTTGGCGAGCAAGGCTCGTCCGGACTCGATCCAAGCATGGTGCCTGCACTGCTCATCAATCTGGCGGCCTTTCTGTGCTACGGCGCGCTGGTGTTTTGGGTGCGATACAAGCTGGAGCGTACGCGTCAGGAATTACACGAAGCGCAAGCGCTTCACGCCATTCAACTCGCTCGGGCGGAGGCTAGATAAATGGATACGGTTCGCAGTCTTCAGCATCTGCACGCAGCTTACATCCTCACCTGGTGCATCCATCTCGGCTACATCCTGTTCCTGGTTCGCGGCTTCGTGCAGGTAAAGCGAGAAGTGGAAGAATTGAAAAAGCCTTAGCTGCCCGAAACTGTCGTCCCAATTGCTTGCCTTGTGGTTGCGTAATCCTGCCCGGTGCGATGGTGAACGGTACGAAACCATCGTGGGACAGCTTACCGGTTATTGGTACAGGACCGCGCAATGTGAATACCAAATCAGGTAGAAGACTGCTCGCCTGATACGAAAAATTGTATTTTCGCAGCCCGTCTTCCACGATTTCGTTGTTCCTCATTCACAGTTAGTCCCAGCCCACGGCGGTTCGTCATGGCGGCAGCGCCTGAAGTCCCAATCTGGGACTCTTCGCCTCGTTTCGTCCCAATGGCAGCGCGCCTGCTATCTAGTTGGCTAGCTCACGCTGCGCTTTCGCGGTGTGGGACGAAAATTGGAGGCGATACGAATGTCGTTTACAACGGGCGCAGTGAGGCTTGGTCTTGTCTGCGCGGTGGCACTGCTTCTGCCGCTCTTTTCTTTTGCGCAAACCAGCAAAGGCATCATTGCCGGTACAGTGGTCGACAGCAGCGGTGCGGTAGTAGTGAATGCAAATGTAACTGCGCGCAACGTTCAGACTGGAGCGGAACGTACCACTACCTCCGGCCCAAACGGCGGCTACAGAATGGAAGCCGTTGAACCCGGTCTTTACAAAGTAACCGTCACCGCTAACGGCTTCAAAACGACCACGATCGAGCAGGTGGATGTGAAGGCTTCGATCATCACTTCGGTCAATGCTGAACTCGCGGTGGGCACCGTCAGCGATACAGTCGAGGTAAGCGGAGCGGCTACCGACTTGCAGACCCAGAGCGGCTCTCTGGAGCACACCATTGAGAGCGTGGAAACCGAGCATGTTCCGGTGTTCAACCTGAATGTTATTTCTCTCGCGCTCACGCAGCCCGGTGTGATCGATGTGGGCAGCAATAGCCTGAGCAACGGCACTGGATTTTCCGTGAATGGATCGCGTCCTCGCGCGAATAACTTCCTTCTCGATGGACAGGATGATAACGACAATTCCATTCAGGGTCAGGCTCTGCAGCCGAACAATGTCAACACGGTGCAGGAAGTAGTCGTCCTCACGAATTCGTATTCAGCGGAATTTGGTCGCGGCGGCGGTTCAGTAACCAATGTGATCACGAAAGGCGGCACGAACCAGTTTCATGGGTCGGCCTGGGAACTTTATGCCGGTTCAGGACTCAACGCGGTTACGGCGCAGGATGGGTTCGGCGGTCAGACCTCGCGAACCAAGCCTCGCTTTGACACGCACACATACGGCTTTACCGCCGGTGGCCCGATTTGGAAAAACAAACTGTTCGCCTTCGGAAGCTCGCAATGGCAGAGGTTCTATGGCAGTGCTGCGCCAGCTACGATCCTCGCTCCGACAGCGAACGGAGTCGCTGCTCTCACGGCGGCTAATACTCCTAACGCTAACCTTCTTTTGCAATACTTTGGATCGCTGCGTGGGGGCCAGAACAGCCTGAGTTCTGTTGACATCGGTCCGCGAGCAGGTTGCCCGGCCGCTTTCGTCAGCGCAAGCAGCGGTGGCTGCCTTGTGGAATTTGGATCAACGCAGCGCACGCCTCCACCACAACTAAATCCCACCACGCAATGGACGTATCGTATCGATTTCGTTCCACGCCCGGCGGACACGATTTCAGCTCGGTACATCCATGACCGCAATTCCTTATCTCCAGATTTCTTCAACTTCCCACAATCCTTACCTGGTCTGGACACTGAGCAGGGTGGACCGTCGGAAAACTTCGGCATCACCTGGACTCATACGCTGTCCGCAACTGCGGTTAACGAGTTCCGCGCGTCTGAAGGCCGATTTGACTTTCAATTCGCTCCGACAGCGCAAACACTGAAAAATCCGTTGTTTAACCTCCCCACGGTCAATAGCATTAGTGGCCTCAACGCTAATTTGTTTCCGCTGCTTGGCGTGAATTCGGCATTGCCTCAGGGCCGGGGTCACACAACCTATCAGTTCCAGGATGCCTACACTCTGGTGAAAGGCATTCAGACGTTCAAAGTCGGAGGCGATATTGCACGCATCCTCGTTCGTGATGAAGTTCCATTCAACTCTCGCGGCACCCTCACCTTTGGCAGCGGAGGCGGCTTCAGTGGATTAGGCAACTTTGTCGACAATTTCACCGGATCTTCAAGCGGCGCAGCTTTAACGTTCGGAAATCCGACCATTCGTCCAAAAGTATTCCAGGAAGGGTTCTATTTCCAGGACACGATTCATGCAAAACCGAATCTGACCGTCGATCTCGGGCTTCGTTACGAGTTCGACAACAATCCGGCAAACGTGCTGCCTTACCCTGGAATTAACATCCAAACAGAGCCCTCGAACACTTTTCCCCCTACGCCGGTGCACGTGAGGGAAGACGGCAACAACTTTGGCCCGCGCGTGGGATTCTCCTATACTCCGCGGTTCTGGAATGGACTCTTCGGCCAGGACAAGACGGTGTTGCGCGCCGGCTACGGCGTCTTCTATGACACGCTGTTCACAAACATCACCGACAACGAAGCTGCCAGCTCTCCGAACGCGGTTTCCGGCACTCTGCTGGGAGACCCCGATCCGAACTCCCGCGGGTTGGCCAATGCAACGGGTCTGCTCGGGCAGATAAGTCCGAAGCTGAGTCTTGCTTCTTCGGTTTCGTCCATCGATCAAAATCTAAAGAATCCGGTCACGCATCAGTGGAATGCAAACATCGAGCGCGAGCTGCCGTTGTCGATGGTGTTCACGGCTGCATACGTGGGCAATCGTGGAGAACGGCTGTTTGCCAATGACGAACTGAATCCCGGACTGGGAATTGGACTGCCGCGCTTGAATCCAAACCGCGGACCGATTACCGTTCGCGACAACTCAGGAGACTCGATTTATCACGGTCTCGATCTGAAACTCGATCGTCGTTTTAAGAGCGGAGTTTTGATCCGCGGAGCTTACACCTACTCCAAGCTGATTGACGACGTCTCCGAGGTGTTCACGCTCTTCGGCGCATCAACTTCGTTCCCGCAGAACGAATTGATTACCAGCAATGGGCGTTCGCAGGATCGCGGGCTATCAGCTTACGACCGTCGCCATCGCTTTGCCCTTACGTATGTTTGGGATATTCATGGCTGGAGCAGCTCCAGCAACTTCCTGACTTCGGCAGTGAGTTTTCTCACGCGCGGTTGGGAGATTGCAGGGACTTCATCCTTCCAAACCGGTGCGCCGGCCACGATTAACAGCGGATTCGATCAGAATGGCGATCGTCGCTCGACCAATGATCGTCCATTTCTGGGCAATGCCTCGGCGCCTTTCAGTAGTTTCGGGATTGATGGTAGTTTCCTGAAAAAACAAGGAGGCGTTGCAGGCACCATTTATGACGGTCAGACGTTCGAAGCTGATGGCACTCTGACGGCTGTCGCCGCCAACTCCGTTCACTTCCTGGTCCTTCCCGGAGTGGGAAATGTCGGACGAAACACCTTCCTTCAACCCGGAGCAATCAACAACAACATGGCTTTCAGCCGCAGGTTCCATATTCCCGGAAAAGAAAGCCAGCAGCTTGAGTTCAGGTCGGAGTTCTACAACATCTTCAATCACCCGAATGAAGGTCTTGGAGACTCAGTTTCAAATACCGCTGGAACCGACACCGTGCTGGCCGACGGCTCGTCATTCGCGGACAACAGCTTGACACGATACGGCGGTCGCCAAATCAAGCTGCAACTGCGCTATTCGTTCTAAGTTGCGCGTTTAGCTCTGTGGAGGGAGAGAAATCTCCCTCCATATTTTTGTTTGTGAGGAATTTCGAGCTCTGCTTTTCCAGCGATATGAGCGCGGACTTCACGCCGCGCGGTCTGGCTTCGGTTGTGGCTGTTCGACTTCTTCTCCAGGAACTTCGCCCCATCCAATTGACGCATTCGGATCCAGCTTCGTTCCAGCATCCGGCGCTCCCGGAGGAGTTGTGCCGGGGTGAGGTTCTCCGTCTGGATGTAGGTCGTCTGTCGGCAATCCGTAGGGTGTTTCAGGTACCACTCCGTCCTGCTGCATGCGATTGAGTTCGGATTTTCTCTCGTGCGCCATCTTGATCTCCCTGGATGAGCAGATGGGCGAGTCCGGACAGAAGGTTGTAAACGGAGGAGCGCGCGAGATTGTGTGAGTCACCCATCCGCTATCGCGGCTGAGAGTCAGTACCGTCCGCGGTAGCGGATGGGTGACTCACAGTTGAGCATCACTCGGATTTCGACGGTCTTTTGACTTGCGTGACCTGTGCACCGACACTCCCTTTTGCCAGGCGGATGCTCAATGCATCACCAACATTCACGCTTCCGGCACTGGAGATCGGGATTCCTGCCGCATCGAACACCACCGCATATCCTCTTTCGAGAATCTTGAGGGGGGAGAGTGCGTCGAGCCGCGCAGAAGCCTGTTCCAGGCGCGCGCGATGCGCGAAGAGCCTCGTTCGGATTGCCCGCGGAAGGTGTGATGCGAGCCCGTGCAAATCCTTCTGCATGCCCTGGAATTGGCGGCGCAAGTCGTGATGGCGAACGCGGACAACGGCGAGTTCCAGCCGCCGTCGATACTTCTGCAGCGACTCGCGCTGCGAAGCCAGCAGCCTGGCCGAGAGATCGTCGAGGCGCTGCTCGCGTCGGCGGATCGCGTCGGTAATGCGCATGACAGCGCGATGCTCTCCGAGTTCCTGGAACCTGCTGCGGTTCAGCATCAGACGATAACGCATTCCATGCTCCAGACGTCGCGCCAGCGAGCCGATTTGATCTTCCAGCTGTTGCCGCGCGGTGATCACCATCTCAGCAGCCGCGGAGGGAGTCGGTGCGCGCAGGTCTGCTACAAAGTCAGCGATTGTGAAATCTGTCTCATGCCCAATTGCGGAAATGATCGGAATTTCGGAGGCGAAGATCGCGCGCGCGAGTCCTTCGTTGTTGAATGCGGCCAGATCTTCGAGCGAGCCGCCTCCGCGAGCGATCACGATGACATCCACTTTGCCGGACTTGTTGAAGTAGCGGATACCGGCGACCACTTCGGAGGCTGCTGCCTCGCCCTGGACTTGTGCGGGATAAATCAGCAGGCTAGCGCTTGCGTGTCTGCGCCGCATGACATTGAGCATGTCGTGGATGGCCGCGCCTCGAGGCGAAGTCACGATGCCAATGCAGCGCGGGAGCGCCGGAATTGGCTTCTTGCGCGCGGAGTCAAACAGTCCTTCTGCTGCGAGCTTGGCCTTGAGTTGCTCGAAGGCAATCTGCAGCGCGCCTGCGCCTTTGGGCTCCAGATACTCGGCGATGAGTTGCAGTTCGCCGCGGCTCTCATAGACCGTGACCCGACCACGCGCCACGATCTCCATTCCATTTTCGGGACGGAAGCGGAGCAACCGCGCCTGCATGCGAAACATCACTACGCGAAGCTGCGCCTCGCCGTCTTTGAGGGTGAAATACAGATGTCCTGAATCAGCCGGGCGATAGTTCGAGATCTCTCCACCAATCCACACGTCCGTATACTCGCGCTCCAGACCAGTGCGGACAGTTGAAACCAAGTCCCGCACAGTGAACACGCGCCGCTGCGGCTGAAAGGTGAACCCAAGCTGTTCGAGGCTGGACATCGCTAATCGTTGAGCCGGCTGCCTACTTAAAGCACTTGGCTAGTGCGCCCGCGGCTGAGAGCAAACGCTGCAGGTCGCTGGGCTGGAAGTCCGGGCCGGCAGCCTTAGGAGAAGTGCCCTTGCGGCTGACTTGAATGACTCCGACCACACCAGATGGTCCCATTACCGGCCCGCTCATCACCTTCTGAATCACCATAGCGATCTTCTCCGATTTCGTGCCGCCGCTCCGCGTCTTGGAATCTACCGGCACGGACTCGAAGATGCTCGCGTGCCGCGTTTGCGAAAAGTTATTCATGATTTCCGGGCGCTTACTGTTTGCAGTCCTGGCGGCGAGCGAGGTGGCATGGCTAAGCGGAATGGCACCTACGTTGCTCAACGATGGTGGGTAAATAAACTTCAACTGAGCCTTTTCGAGCTTGAAGAGAGCCACTTCATCGTCATGCACGCCGAATCCGCGAGAAAGTTCATGAGCGATTTTGGCTGCGTTCTCTGGGGAAAGTCCTTCGGCCTGACATTGATCGGCAAGTTGGGCGAACGGCAATGTGGACGAGGCCAATGAGGCTCCTCCTCGGAGATGAAAACCATCTACTGTAACGGCTCACGCTGGAAAAATCTATTCATCGCCAAAAGCATGCTTCACTAATGGTCGTATGTACATTGCCCGCAAACTGGCGTATGCTGCGTCAGCTTTCAAACAGCCTAACGACAGGAGACGCTATGGTTTCGCCACAGCCAGAGAAGAGGAGTGCGCCTCGCAAGGAGGTAAAGGTGCCCGCAAAGCTTCACAGCGGCTCTGACGCAATTCCGGCGGAAGCATTGAACCTGAGCCAGTCCGGCATCTTTCTCGAATGCGCTACCAGCGTGACCGAGGGCAGTCCTGTGGACATCGTGATGATTCTTCCGAAGGAGGTTACTGGCGATGCCGCGAAATGGGTGTGCTGCCATGCGACGGTGAACCGCGTCGAGAACACGCGTCCTGGCGGACGCTATGGTGTGGCCGCCACCGTCGATAAGATTCAGGCAATGCCCGAGTTGACCTGGCCCGAAGTGGACCGCCGCATCACAGAACGGCGTGGGCCCGACCGCCGCAAGAACTCCCGTGCTGAGGCGCATGATCGCCGCGCGGGTGATCGGAGAAAAGCAAGCTCCTAAGCTGCTGAGCTTCTAGCGAAAACAAAAGGCGAGCCATTGGCCCGCCTTCTAAGTCTTGCCAAGGGAACTAGCCGAGAACAGGCACCTGCTCCGCCACCCGCGTTTTCGCGATATGGGAGAAGCCACGCCAGATGCAGATCAGAGCGTAGATGTGGAAGGCGAATGAGATCCAATCCTGCGCCAACAGCGTGATTCCGGAATCGAGCAGGTAAAAAGTCATTCCCACCACGAAAGCCCACTTCTGCGCCTTGGCTCCGAAGTAGCCACACATCATGAAGAAGCTAAGCACAAGCACGTCGATGAAGAAGCCAAACATACGTGCTTGCGGAGCTCGCAATGCGTCAGTTACCTCGGTGATTCCGAGGCCCAGCACAAAATGAAAATTTCCGCCCGACAACGCC
>DATEGH010000004.1:0-8357 GCA_035280185.1 Terriglobales bacterium | reverse complement strand
TGTCCGGCGCTGCTGAACGCACCGGCATTTCGGCAACACGCTCTGGAATCGCCGTGGCCAAACGCCAAATGGCCGCCTCCGCATAGCTCTTCCCTGCGGAGCGGTCCGACGCCGCCAGCCAGCTCACCTCAAACCAGGGGTGCCCATTGAGAAGCTGGATGAATCGCTGTCCGACGGTTCCTGTGGCCCCGACAATTCCAACTGGAATCTTCTGTGACATGGAATCTTAATCCTGATTTTAGCACTGGCTTTGTGAGCGCCGGCACGAGTTCCAGGTGTCGCTCGTCTCCGCAAAATCCCGAGTTTTCCACAATGCGAAATCAATTTCCTCATTGCTTGTTTCGCCGATTTTTCGCATAATGCAGAAGCAGAGTCTCGCCGATGCCCGCATCCTTTATACCCAACCCAAAACAACGCAAGGCCATTGAGCACGTGCACGGCCCCATGCTGGTGCTGGCCGGAGCCGGCACGGGCAAAACCAGCGTTCTGGTGGAGCGGATCGCGCGCCTCATTGAAAACGGCCATGCGGAACCGGAAGAGATCCTGGCGGTTACGTTTACGGAGAACGCTGCGGCGGAACTGGTGGAACGGGTTGAGAAGCGACTGCAACGCGAATCCACGATTTGGGCAGGAACGTTTCATGCTTACTGCTACGGCCTGCTGAAGCGCATGCGAAGCGATTTTTTCACGCTGGTGCCGGAGGACGTCTATGTCTTCTTGCGGCAGCGCATCGAGCAGCTCGGGCTCAAGCATTTCATCAAGCCTTCCGATCTGGGGCAGTTTCTGGAAGACTTGAGGAATTTCTTTGATCGTTGCAATGAAGAGCTGATCGGCCCGGAGCAGTTTCAGAAGTATGTGGACTCGCTGGTTCCGGGAAGCAGTCTGATTCCGCGCAACTGCCGCTCCAATGACGTTGACCAGCTTGGTGAGGCGGTAATTCTCGAGCGCTGGCGGGAGATCGCGCGTGTCTATTCGAACTCCATGCGGCTGCTGGTTGAAAACAATGTGGGAACCTTCAGCATGCAGATCAGCAAGGCGGTTGGCCTGCTGCAGCGCAATCCGGTGCTGCTGGAGGCGGAGCAGCGGCGCACGAAGTTCATCCTGATTGATGAATTTCAGGACTGCAACTCCAGCAACATCATTCTGGCGGAGTTGCTCGCAGGCAAGAACAAGAACATTTTTGCCGTCGGCGATCCGGACCAGGCCATCTATCGCTTTCGCGGAGCCTCAAGCGCGGCCTTTGAGGAATTTCAGAGCCGGTTTCCCGAAACGGCAGCCGCCACCCTGGATGAGAACCAGCGGTCGCGCGGAAATATCTTGAGAGTAGCCTATGCGGTGATTCGCAGTAATCCTGAGGTCCGCGCTTTGGGCAGAAAGGCCCAATTCGAGCGGCGTGAACTTCAGTCAGCGCGTGATCATCGCGAACAGGAGCAGGGGAAACTCATCTTCGATGAGCCGGTTGAGGCAGCGATCAGCGACACAGATGCTCAGGAAGCCGCTGACATCGCGAACGAAATCCAGGCGCTGCGCGCCGGGCAGGGCAAAGGGCCGGTGTTATCGCTCGCCGTGTTGTACCGGCAGCATAATCATCGCGAAAAGATCGTGGCGGAACTGGCGGCGCGTGGGATTCCATTCATCGTGCGCGGAATCAGCGTGCTCGAAACCGGTCCCGGGCGCGATCTGCTGGCAGCGGTGCGGGCCGTGGTCGATCCTCGGGATTCCGAGAGCCTGTTTCGCGTGGCGGCTTTTCCGAAATTCAGCATCGAGCCTTTGGAATTGCGCGAAAAGCTTGCTGCCGCGCGCGGGGATCGCCCATTTACTGAAATTCTGAGCACTATCGAAAAGGGCGAGAGGCTGCTGGAGGAGATCGCTCGCATTCGCCAGTCGGTTGCGAGCTGTCCCGGTGCGGCGGGCGTGGTCGTCGGGGTGGTGCGCGAGTTCGGATTCGATCCTGCCGATCCCGTTGTTAAGGCTTTTCAGCGTTTCGTGAATGCCTGGGAAGAGAAGCCCTTCGAGCAGAACAAATCGGGGCAAGCATTCCTGCAATATCTGGATTATTTGCAGCAGGTGCGCGGCGCCGTTCCGTTGTGGAGCGACCCAGAGCTTGACCAGATCGAGCGTGAGCATCCGGAAGCCGTCCGGCTCATGACGGCGCACACGGCCAAGGGGCTGGAATTCGATCGTGTGTGGATCCTGCGCGCGGTCTCCATGGCATTTCCGACCACGTATCGTGAAACGCTGTTTGAATTTCCGCCGCAGCTTCGCAGCTCGATTGCAACCGGCGACAGCAAAGAAGTACATGAGCAGGAAGAGCGCCGGCTTTTTTACGTTGCCATCACGCGAGCCCGCGATGGCCTGGCCATCCACACGCGCGCGGGCAAATCGAAGCACAGGACGCCTACAGGATTTCTGCGGCCGCTGCTGGAAGACCGAAGCCTTGGTTCCGCACTCGAGAAGCATTTCCTCAGCGATTTGCCCCGGCAGTACGGGCGTGTAGCGGCCAAGTCGGCCGTGGCGGGATGGCTTCTGCTGCCGCCGTCGTTCAAAGGCGAGTCAGTGATTCTCAGCGCGAACGCCGTGGAGAGTTACTCCACCTGTCCCATGAAGTTCAAACTGCAGCAGGACTGGCAGGTTCCGGGCGAGATTGCCGCGGCACTCCAGTTCGGCAACGCCATTCACACTGTGCTGCGCAGTTACTACTCGCCGAAAGGCGGGAGTGAGCCGATGAGCGCAGACGACGTAATCGCCGCGTTTAAGGCCAAGTTTGATACCGTCGCAGTCGAAGATTCCACCCAGCGGAAGCTGTATGTGGAGCGTGGAGTCCAACAGCTCCGAGCCATGCTGGATTCGCAGCCGTGCGGTTCGGTTGAAGTAATTGACGCGGAAGTTGGCTTCAAATTTTCGCTGAACGGGCGCGAGGTACGCGGACGCATTGACCGGCTGGATCGGATTGACGGCGATCGCGTCCGGGTGGTGGATTACAAAACCGGCGCGCCGAAGACTCAGGATTTCGCTGACGGGAGTTTGCAGCTTTCCATTTATTCAATGGCCGCGGCAAAGATGGGCTTTGATCCGGCAGAGCTGGTGTTCATCAATCTTCAGGACAACGAGTCGGTGGTGACGCAGAGAACGCCGGTGCAGCTTGAGCGCGCGGAGCGGAAGATCCAGGACGCGGCGGACGGAATGGCCGCAGGGCGTTTCGATCCCAAGCCTGGCCCTCATTGCCGCTGGTGTGACTATGCCAGGTTGTGTCCGGCGACGGAACAGCAGGTGCATGTTCCGACGAACGGACAACATGCGGCGAAGACGTCGCGCTAGTCTGCTGCTGCGGCAGATGCCTGGGAGGTGCTTGCAGGCGGAGGATCCGAGTCTTCAAAGTCCAACGACAGAGTGCGAGTGGTGGTTTCAATCTGCTTAATCTCAGGAATCTCGTCGGTGACAGGCGCTCCCAGTTCAGTAAACTTGCGTGCGGAGACCATGACGCGTGCTTCGAGCGAACCCACAGCCTGGTTGTAAAAATCCACGGCCTTGTCCAGCCCTTTGCCGAGCTCCTTAAAATGCGAGGCAAGCTTGCAAAGGCGATCGTGAAGTTCCTTGCCCAAGGCGCTGATCTGTTGCGCATTACGAGCCAGCTTCTCCTGGTTCCATCCGTAAGCAACCGCCTTGAGCAAGGCAATGAGCGTGGTGGGTGAAGCGGGAATCACTTTCTGGCTTACGCCGTGCTCGATCAAAGCCGGGTCCTGCTCCAGCGCGGCGCTGAAGAACGTCTCGCCCGGCAGAAACATCACTACAAATTCCGGCGTGGACTCAAACTGCTCCCAGTAGCCCTTTCCGCCGAGCTGGTTCAAGTGCGTCTTCACCTGGGCCGCGTGCTCCAGCAGCTTCTGCTTGCGGACATTGTCATCGGAAGCTTCGACGGCATCCAGATACGCCATCAAGGGAGTTTTGGCGTCCACCACGATCTTCTTGGCGCCGGGCAGGTTCACGATCAGGTCAGGGCGCAGCCTTCCCGAAGATGTGGGGACAGTTTCCTGCTCGACGAAGTCGCAGTAGGGCAGCATGCCGGCGATTTCGACCACGCGGCGAAGCTGAATTTCTCCCCAGCGCCCGCGGACGGTTGGAGTACGCAGAGCTTTTACCAGATTTCCGGTTTCGGCGTGCAGCTTCTCCTGCGTGGTGATCAAGGAGCTGACCTGGTTCTTGAGCTCGCCGTAGGCCTGGTTGCGAACGGCTTCGATCCCACGAATCTGTTCATCCACTTTCTTCAGCGACTCCGTGATGGGACTCACCAGGTGTTCCACCGCTTTCTGCCGCTGGTCCAGATCGCCGCGCGCCTCTACTTGAAAGTTTTCAAGGCTGGTGCGGGCCAAGGTCAGGAAAGCGTTGTTATTGCTTTTGAGAGCATCGGCCGCCAGCGCTTCGAATGTGTGGGTGAGTTGCTCGGTCGCCTGGTTGACGAGCTGAAGTTTCTCCTCGTGCGACTTCCGTTCATGAGCGAGCGTCGCCTCGAACTTTGCCGCCGTCGCGTTCAACTGTGAGTTCTGCTGAGCGATCTTGTTAAGCTCCGCTCGTGCCAGAGTCAACTCGTTCTGGGCGGCTGCCACCTTCGTCCGCAGGACAGCAGAATCAGAGCGCCGCAGGAGCCAGGAGATGAAGAAACCGAACGCGCCGCCAAGCAGAAACAGGAGGAGAGTTTGAAAGCTCATAACTTGAGGTGATTGTAGTACGGAAACGGCGAGCATCGGACGCAATCAGCCAGCAAAAAACTACAGGGGACGCTTTTCGGCGTCCCCCTTCGGGTTTTGCTTTTGAAGAAGACTTACTTTTTCTTTGTGCTCTTCTTCTTCGAACCACCTTTTTTCTTAGCTGCCATGTTTCTATTCTCCCTTTCCATTTCTCATGGATGTGCGGTTATTTCAAAAACCGCAATTGATGATTGTATAGAGTTAATAAAAATTGAAGTCAAGAAAAAAATTGATGTCATTCTTGATTGCCGTCGAGCGAAGACATCGCTGGGTGGCGTCAGTGCATCCCAGCGAAGCCTTTGCGCGCGACGACGAAGAGCAGAATGCCTTCAAAAGAGTCGTGCCAGGCATGCGCCATCATGCCGGGACGCAAGCTGCGACGCCACAGAGCGAGAAAGCCGAACATCGCTCCATAGACTGCGATGAGAGCCATGCGGCGAGTACCTTCGTAACCATGGCCTGCGCCAAAAATGATCGCGGACGCGATGAGACCAACATAGATGTTGCCGGCGAGAGCGCCGATCTGTCGCTGGAGATAGCCGCGGAAGATAATCTCCTCCACGAATCCGGCCACCGTGCTCAAAAGAATAAAGACCAGCAATCCGCCCACAGTGTGCGGCGCCAGAAGAGACGCAAGCTTCTTTGCCTCTTCCACCTGAGTGGGCTTGACCAACCCAAGAAGATACCCCAAACCTGCGAGGACAAGCAGCGCGATTACCCAGAAGCCGACGGCGATGGCAATGTCGATCAAGAAATCTTCAGGGGTGTTCCAGCGACCGCCGATCAGTTCACGCATGCTGGTGCGATTGATTCGCAAACCAATCCACACCAGGAAGAGAAGAAAGAATTCCAGGGCAATGGTGACGCAGTATTGAAGAATGCGCGTTTTTTCGGTTGCGTGGGTCGTGGCTGCTGTGGAATGCGAGGTCACCCACGCCGTCCCGGCTGAATTTATGAGCATCAGGAGCACGATCACGACGGTGTGCCACACTGGGGCGAGCAGTTTTTCTCTTTGCGGCGGTTGCGGAGGCGCGGGGAGGGAGTCGCCGCCGAGAGCGGGCTGAATGTCACTTTGCATATGCTGTGTTCCCACATCTTATAATGGAAGGTTGGAATCGCCTAAGGAGAAGCAACATGCAGGATGTGGTGATCATCAGCGGGGTGCGCACGCCGGTTGCAAAATTTCAGGGAGCGCTGGAGAGCTTTTCCGCGCCGCAGCTCGGGGCTCTCGTCGTGAGGGAAGCGGTGAAGCGGGCGAAGGTGAAACCCGAGCAGGTGGACGAATGCATCATGGGGCTGGTGGTTTCGGCCGGTCTGGGCCAGAACCCGGCGCGGCAGGCAGCGCTGAACGGCGGATTGCCGCCGACCGTCGGCGCCATGACCATCAATAAGGTCTGCGGCTCAAGCCTGAAATCCGTGGCTCTCGCCGCACAGGCGATTCAAACCGGCAATGCGGAAATTGTAGTCGCGGGCGGGATGGAGTCCATGACCAACGCGCCTTATCTGTTGCCGCAGGCGCGCAAGGGATACCGCCTGGGCAACTCGCAGATTATCGATTCGGTAGTGAATGACGGGCTGTGGGACGTCTACAACAACTACCACATGGGCATGACGGGCGAGAACGTGGCGCAGAAATACGGCGTTACGCGCGAGCAGCAGGACGAGTACGCAGTGAACTCGCATCGCAAGGCCGTTCAGGCGTGGAATGAGTGCCGCTTCAAGAGCCAGATTGTGCCGGTGGAGATTCCGGCAAAGAAGAAGGGCGAAGCTCCAACGCTCTTTGATAAAGATGAAGGCCCGCGCGCCGATACTTCAGCCGATGTGCTGCGCAGTCTGAAGCCGGTTTTTAAGAAAGATGGAACGGTGACCGCCGGCAATGCTTCCACGATGAATGACGGCGCGGCTGCCGTGGTTGTGACTTCGGCTGCGAAAGCCAAGGAGCTCGGCGCGACGCCGATGGTCCGCATTGTTGCCCAGGCCACCAGCGGCATCGAGCCCGAATGGGTCATGATGGCGCCGGTGGATGGCATCCGGAAAATCTGGGCAAAGACGGGATGGAAGCCCGATGAAGTGGACCTTTACGAGATCAATGAAGCGTTCTCCGTGCAATCGGTGGCGGTAATCAAAGAGCTGGGAATCGATCCGAACAAGGTCAACGTGAACGGCGGGGCTGTTGCTCTAGGGCATCCGATTGGGGCCAGCGGCTGCCGTGTGCTGGTGACGCTGATCTACGAGCTCATGCGGCGCAACGCGAAGAAGGGAATCGCGGCGTTGTGCCTGGGCGGTGGCAATTCCGTTGCGATGGCGGTGGAGAGAATCTAAGATCCGACCATAAAGGGCACGAAGGAACACGAAGGTATGTCAGAGATGGGATTTGCCTTCGTGATCCTTCGTGTCCTTTGTGGTTTTGGTTTTAGATTGGCCCGCCGTCATCCACCAACAGTATTTTTCTCAAACGGCGGTAGAGCCCCTCAATGCTCTGATACAGATCTGAAATGCCATGCGTAAATTCCGTGACGCTGGTGGCATCGATATCGGCGTTCACATTGTGGGAGAGCTTGGTGAGCATCTGCATGCGCTCGGCTTCGAGTTGCGGCATGATGTCAAACGGGTCACCGCCCTTGCTGCTGATCTCCACCCACTGCTGAAGCGTCCAGGCGGTCTGCCGGACGTGCCCGACCGCATCGTGAAACTGCGCAATCAGCCGGGGATCCACATGCTCTTTGGCCAAGTTCTGCTCGAGATCGTTGAGCTCATTGATGGTACGCATGATCTTCTGTGACATCGGCCCGGCGTTCTGCCCGGCTGCAGGACGAATCGGCGCAGGCGCAGGCGCTGCGGCAGGTCTCGGTCGCGAAGTCATGGAAGCGGTGGGGACTGGTCGAGTAGGGGTGAGCAGAGGCGCGGCAATAGGAGCAGGAGTTTCCGGAATGATGACGCGCTTCTCTTCCGGGCGCATATCCTGTTTGCCGGTAAGGGTGCCGATCAGTAACTCAAGCTTCTGCTGGTCTTCAGTGGCAAGGTGCTCGAACTCGAGCCCCATGCCAACGGCGTGATTGGAAGCTTTGATCGTCGCGCGGCCGCGAATCGTGGTATCGCGCACGCGCATCATGAACAAAATTTCGCTGCCGGAGGGCAGAGTGGAAACGGTCTCAACGTAGCAGCCTTCCATGCTGATATCGCTCAGATTACCGAAGATGGCGGGAGCGGTTTCACTGCGGCGCAACTCCACACCTCCGCTACAGTGGTAGCGTGTGTGCTTTCTCCGGCCCGGAACTTCGTGCATGGATTCCCTCGACCCTGCCGCACAGAGCGGCGTGGCCCGCTTGAGCGATTCTAACCTGATTCCATGCGCCTTAAAAAAAACATGTACTTCAGTAACCAGCACTGGTTTAGTAGAATCACTGCTCACCGGAGAACCCATCAAGGATGCTTTTCAAAACCCAGAGCGCGGCCGTTTACGGAATCGACGCGAACATCATCGAAGTTGAAGTTGACGTAAGCCCAACCCGGCAAGACAAGGACAATTTTCAGACCGTGGGCCTGCCCGATGCCGCCGTGCGCGAAAGCCAGCAGCGCATTCGGGCCGCGTTACGGAACTGCGGATTCGAG
>DATEGH010000003.1:0-12104 GCA_035280185.1 Terriglobales bacterium | reverse complement strand
AAGACCTTTCCTGACCAGCACTTGGTCAACAATCCCTACAAAGTCATGATCGCTCAGGGCGACTGGACCTGCACCATCGCCGAATTCACCGGCACCATGAAGGGTCCCATGACCATGCCCGATGGCAGCGTTGTTCCTCCGACCAACCGAGGCTTCAAAGTGGATTTCTGCACTGTGGCGCATTGGAATGCGCAGGGCGAAATCGTGGAGGAGAATCTGTTTTACGATCTCATGGGCATGCTCAAGCAGATTGGAGTGTTGCCGCAAGAACAGTCGAAGGCGGCCTGAGTAACGTCTCGCGGATCCGCTCATCTGGGTGCATCTGCGAAATCTGCGGCAAGAAGGCGGCGCTTCACGCGCCGCCCTCAGAACTGCCCCTCTATTCACGGAACTCTAAGCCGCTCTTCTCCGCTTACTCCGTTCCTCCGTGTTTCAAAGGTGTTGGTTTTATGCGTACTTCAGCCACTTCACGATTTCCGGCAGAGTCGGCCGTTTGCCATACATCAGCACGCCCACGCGGTAGATGCGTCCGCAGAGCAGCACCAGCGCATAGATGGTGCCGGCCAGCAGCCCAATCGAAAGGCCGATTTGCCACATCGGAGGAGTCTGCACCGCGATCCGCATGAACATCACCAGCGGCGACGTAAGCGGAATCATCGAGAACCAGATTGCCACGGCGGAGTTGGGGAACTGCGCCGCTGTAATCATTACGCCCACGGCCGCAACCAGCGGCAGCACAACCACAAACTGCAACTGCTGCGCTTCCTGCTCCGAGTTCACCATCGAGCCGATAGCCGCGTACAGCGTGCTGTAAAGCGCGTAGCCGAAAAGGTAGAAGATCGCAAAGTACACCAGCAACGCCGGCGAGAGCACGGTCTTGATCTGCCCGCCCATGGCCGCGGCGCTGGGAATGATGTAAGCCAGCGTCACTGCGGCCCAGATTCCAATCTGCGTCAGCCCCACGGCGCCCACGCCCAGGATCTTGCCCGCCATCATCTCCTTGGGCTTGGCCACGGAAAGCATCACTTCCATGATGCGCGAGGTCTTTTCCTCCAGCACTGCCCGCATCACGTTGATGCCGTAAAGCAGCACGGACATATAAAGAATCATCGCCATGACCAGGCTGACGATGAAGACGATCTGCGGGTTGGGAGCGCCTTTGCCGGCGGCATCCTGCACGTCCAGCTTTACGGGGCGGAACACGTCTTCGATTTCCTGCGTGTTCAGCCCTTTCCTTCTGAGCGCCTGCCACGAGAGCGACTGATTGAGGCTCTGCTGCAGCTCGGCATTCTCAATAAAGCTCGAGACATCGCGGGTGATCAGCGTGATGTTGCGCGAAGCCAGCGCTTCTTCCGGCGCCCAGATGATTCCGTCCAGGTCCTTGCTCACAACTTTCTTCGTGAGTTCTGACTTGTGCGCTGCGCCGGTGTCGGTATCCACATCAATCGTAAGCTCGGGCGGAACCGTTGGAGCTCTTTTCAGCCCGGACTTTCTCGCCTGTTCCGCCGTATCGCGCGATTGCTGTTGCGTGTGCAGCATCTGATCGCGAATCGCCTCGCCGGTCGCCTGGTTCGAAGCCACCACCACAAGATGCTTGGCGCGATGCGAAATCTTGTCAGCCAGCATGCCGGGCCCGATCATCAGCCCCGCCATCAGCACCGGGATCAGGACCGTCATAATCATGAACGAGCGGGTACGCACCCGCTCCAGGTATTCGCGCCGGGCGATCAGCCACACATTACGCATCGTTTTTCCCCACAACATCAATGAAGATTTCTTCCAGCGACGGCTCCATCAGCTCAAACTTGCTCACCCGGGAGCGCTCCGCCACCATCCGCAAGAGCTGCTGCGGATCCGCTCCCGGCGCGAGCCTGACCTCAACATAGTTGCCGTAGTTGTTGTAAGAGCCGATCAGTTGTGAGTGCTCAAGGAAATCGCCGTTGCCGTCGTATTCAATCTGAATGTTGTTCTTTCCGTACTTCGCCTTCACCTGCTTCAGGTTTCCTTGCAGCACCGAACGGCCGCGGCTGATCAGGCAAATGGAATCGCAGAGCTTCTCTACCTGATCCATGCGATGAGTGGAGAACAGGATCGTCTTGCCCTGCTTCTTCAGGTCGAGCAGCACATCTTTCAGCAGTGACGCGTTCACCGGGTCCAAACCGAAGAACGGCTCGTCCATGATGACGAAGTCCGGATCGTGCAGCAGCGCGGCGATGAACTGGATCTTCTGCTGCATGCCCTTGGAGAGCTCTTCCACTTTGTTCTGGAGCTTCTCTGAAATGTCCAGCCGCTCGCACCATTGGAGGGCTTTCTGCTTCGCCGCGGCCGGGTTCATGCCATGCAACTCACCCAGGAAGACAAGCTGGTCAAGCACCTTCATCTTCTTATAAAGGCCCCGTTCTTCCGGCAAATAGCCGATCCGTTGCAGGCTCTTGCGATCGAATGGCCGGCCAAAAACATTGATTTGGCCGGTGTCCGGAGCGGTGATGCCGATCATCATGCGGATAGTGCTGGTCTTGCCGGCGCCGTTTGGACCAAGCAGGCCGAACACCGCTCCCTGCTCGAGGTTGAAGGAGAGATCGTCCACCGCCACAAACTGGTCGTAGCTTTTTCCTACCTTACTGAGTTCAACGATATTCATGTGGGAAGAGTCCCCGTTCGGGAATACACGCTCGGGAATGGTACGAGGGAGTGTGCTTTCAGGTTACACGATTTCAAGATATTGATCTATCCAGCTCCGAATCTTCAGCCGGCGGTCGTCGTTGGGATCGAACCTTAATCCATAGACGCGTTCGCCGGCGCGAGCCCAGCACACATAGGCGCGCACCGTCAGGCGGTCAAGACCGGGAAAGTTCGCGGACACGTGAATCATGTCCGCAGCCGGCAGCGGCCCAGGACAACGCACCGACATTCCGCCAGAGCTGACTTCCAGCATCACCGCAGTCTGCCGCGAAGAGCCCACATCAATCTCTGCTTCCGCCACCACGGGAACGCGAACGTACCGGCGCAGTTCATGGATCACCAGCAGATGCGTGGCGCGGACCACCTTGAGGACGCTCTGGCGGTCCAGCGGCTCCATCAGCACCGCGTTGATGCCGAAGCGCGAATAGCTCAGCGATTCCTGCGTGTTGCGCGCGATGCCGTAGATCACAATGCGCTTGTTCGACTTGGAATTTCGCGCCGCCTCCAGGATTTTTTCCGCTTCAGGATCATAGAGCCGTAGCAGGCAGGCCTCAAACTTCTGGTGGTTGAGCAGAAATCGCGGATCTCCCAGCAGCGGAACCACCTGGATGCCGAATTGCCGGAAACAGTCCTGGAGAAAAGCGTTGCAGGCATCGTCAATGTGCACACTCGCAGTGCGGGCAAAGAACTTCCCGGAGACGGCCGTGGCTGCGGTGCTGGCGCTCATAGTTTCTGTTTCAGACGAAAAACGTTCAACGTTCGATTGGAGCTTCTTTTCGCGACCCTGCCGCGACGGTCCGGTTGCGTCCCGCCTGCTTGGCTGCGTACAGCGCGGAATCAGCCGCCGCGACGATTTCATCGCGCGTGGTCCCATGCGTCGGCGCTTCCGCAACGCCGCAACTAATCGTCACCGGACGCGGAACGCCGGGAAAATGGTGCTCGCCCACCTGGCGCCGCAGCTTTTCCGCGACCCTCCATGCATTCTCAATGCTGGTATCGGGCAGCACAATAGCGAACTCTTCACCGCCGTAGCGCGAGACAATATCCGGCTTGCGCAGGTGCTGCTTCATCATCGATGAAACGGCGCGCAGGACTGCATCGCCCAGCAGGTGCCCGACTTCGTCGTTCACCCGCTTGAAATCGTCGATGTCAATCATGATCATCGAGGTCCGGGTCTGCGACCGCGAAGCCCGCTCCAACTCCTCCAGAATGCGCGTTTCAAAATAACGACGGTTGTGGATTCCCGTGAGCCCGTCAATGTAAGCCAGTTCCTTCATGTTGGCGAAGTTGTTGGCGTTCTGAATGGCTGCGGCGCAGATGTCAGCCACGGACTCCAGTGGCTGAATGTCATCGAAATCGAAGGCTTCGGCCTTGGCGCTGTCCAGCGCCAGCACGCCCAGCTTCTGTCCGAAGAAAACCAGCGGAACGCAGACTTCAGAGCGCGTCTCGGCAAAACCTGCGATGTAACCCGCAACGTTCTGCACATGGTTCTCCAGGATGCTGCGCCCGGTCGCCAATGCGCGGGCGGCCAGCCCTGCTCCAGGAGCAAGCTGGGCGCCGACGGAAAGATTCGAGGTCAACCGGCCTTCATGAGCGCGCATGCGCAGCCCATCGCCTTCGGCCAGCAGGACCGCCACATGATCAATGTGGAACCAGTCCAGAAGCAGGTTGCAGACCACGCGCAGCAAATCATCGAGCTCAAGCACCGCTGTGGTCTGCCGCGCAACAGCATTGATGGCCTCAAGCTGCTCCGCGCGGCGGCGTTCCAGCGAATAGAGCCGGGCATTTTCCAGCGCCAGCGACGCCTGCGTGGAGAACAGCGTGAGCAGGTCAATCATCTCAGCATCAAAGTAGTTGAGCTGCTCGCTTTGAAAGTCAAGCACGCCCACGACTTCATCTCGAACCATCAACGGGATGGCGACCTCAGATCTGGTCTCCGGCACGCGATTGAAATAGCGGGAGTCTTGGCTCACATCCGGCACGTACACCGGACGCTTCAACTGTGCGGCCGCTCCCGTCAACCCCATTCCGACAGGCAAGCGAAAGCCAACATCAACATTGCTGCGGCCCAGGTGCGCCTTCACGTAGAGCTCAGATTTCGCCTTGTCCAGCAGCAGCACCGCGCCGTTCTGGAGCTGGAAATAGTCGCGCAGTATGCCGAGGATCTGGTTGAGGATCTCGTCCAAATCAAAAGTGGAGAGAATCGCCTGGCCGGCGTCGTAAAGAATGGCGATTTTTTGCATTGATCCGAGCAAGCGAACCACTGCCTCCAAAAAGAAACACTTTTGACCTATGGCTCCCGGCGCGGGACAGATGAGGCGCCGGAGGGGGAAGAGCTTTACGGTAAGTAGATTCTACTGCGGATTCCCGCCGCAGCAAACGACGATTTTCGCCCGAATTCGTTCCCTGGCGGCTCGCGTAAAGAACGTAAGTTGCTGAACCTGAAGAAGCTTGGTAAGAGTCCTCTAAACTCAAAACAAACCGGTTTGCCCGCCCGCCTACCTCTTCAGCAAATCCATCGGCTGCTTTACGTCGCTCACGCGGAAGTAGCGGGCCAGGGATGGGTGCTTCCGCGCGACCTCCTCATACATGGCATAAGCGACATTTCGATACGAAAAATGTCCGGCCTCACCGCTGCGCAGCTCCGAGATATAAAGCGCCTCCGCAAAATCCATCTTGAAGAGCGTGCGTTTGCGGAACGCCAGTGGGAGGAGATACGTCCCGGTGTGCGGGTCCGGCGCGGCGCTCATCTGGCGGCGCGTCTCGCTCGCCCGCTGCATAGCCTGTTGGTAGCGCCCTTCGAGTCCGGCAGCGATGAGGTCCGCCGGTGTGTCGTAGCCGTGCAGATCGGTGAATCCCTGTTCAATTTGGGTGCAGCGACGATGGCGGTGCATGTCGCGGAAGCCGCCAATATCCATGAGGATGTCGAACTGGAGCTGCTGTCCGGCGTGAAACGCTCGCAACAGCTCGTCATGCCGCCCGCGATGCCGCATCCCGAGTTCGATGATCTCGTTGCGCTCCGCTGCTGAAATCCCCGCCACTCGCTCCTGAACCTGCCGATAAGAATTATGGCAAGCCGAGTAAAGAAGTGTGGCGGCGATCTCCACTTCAAGGGCGGCGCTCTCGACTAAATCAACCAGCGGCGCCGCTTGAATCGCCGCTCCATTCATCAATTCACGCGCCGCTTGCTGCAACTCCTGTCGCGTCTTGATTTCATATTCCTTGGCCGTGGCATACTTCACCAGCGTCGGCGCCACCTTCACCGGCCGGAGCAGTTGCCGCTCCGCCTTCTCCCCCAGATCAGCGTTCAGCGCAACAATCTCCTGCACCAGCCCGCGCAGCGATTCCGACTGCACGTTGAACGCAGGTCCGTTCGCGGCCTCCTTCAGCAGTTCGCCCAGGTGGCGCACTTCCGCATACGGGCTGGAGAGCAACCGCGAAATCTGCGTCTCCAGTGTGCGCGCGTTCACGATCTGACCCAGCGAAGTGTTCGTGGCCAGCGGCAGCAGATAGCGCGAGTTGTCGAAAGCGCGGGCGCGCAGCGTGCGGGTGTAGGCGTCCTCGGCTATGCCGCTCGGCCGCGGAACACGTTCCGTGTAGTAGCGCAGCATCTCCTGCGTCAGCGCTTCGTACTCTGCAAACAGAAAATCCGCGGTCGCAGTGTATTTCTCCCGCAAGCCCTCGTCACTGCCGAAATCGGGAACGTAGTAGCCACTCTTTTTGAAGTTCTGATAGCGCGTGGAACGCTCCTGCCCGTCCCAGCGCTGCTCGTCCACCAGGACGATCGCGGCAAGAATAGAAAGCTTCTCCACCGCACACGCGATGTGCGCAAGGTCGGCGATCGAGCGGTGCCCGTACTGGAAATAGAAGGTGTTTAAGAACTGCTCGGCTTTTTGCTCGCTGATCTCCTTGAGCGACTCCTTCATCGAGAGCGCGGAGCGCGAGTACTTGGCCATGGCATAGGCCTGCACTTCAGGATCAACTCCGTGCACGGCAAACACGTTTACCTGCGGGCCGTGGCTGGTTCCATTCTTTTGCGCACTCAGGGTTTTTGCGGAAGGTGAGTCAGACATGGGTTTTGCCCGATTGTAGTCCAACTCTTGAGGCGCCATCGCGTCGAAGTTTTCCACATCTCATGAATTCAAGATTCGATTCCGCCGATTGCAGGGAAGCATTTGATGTACACTCCTTGCGGCTTCGCGCCATGCATCCCCTGCTCGACCACACCGCCCACCGCACTGCTCCCATCCCAGACAAGCCGTGGATCATGATTCAAAACTGGCACGATCTGCTGTTTGCGCACTGGGCGTTGCCTCCCGAGCAGGTCCGCAAACTGGTTCCGCAGCGACTGGAACTCGATCTCTTCGACGGCAAAGCTTACGTCGCCGTGACTCCCTTCTGGATGACTGGAGTTCGTCCGCGCGGAATTCCCGCCATTCCCGGCATGAACCGCTTTCCCGAGTTGAATGTCAGAACTTACGTGCGCTACCAGGACATTCCCGGCGTTTTCTTCTTCAGCCTCGACGCCGGCAGCCGTATGGCGGTAAGAGGCGCGCGCTGGGGATACCGCCTCCCTTACTTCTTTGCCGAGATGTCGATCAAGAGCGCGGGAACCCGGCTCGAGTATTCCACGCGCCGAATGGAGGATCCGCGCCCAGCAGAGTTTGCCGGCAAATACTGGCCTGCTTCGGCGCCGCGCCAGCGAGAGAAAGGCACACGAGGACACTTCCTCACCGAACGCTACTGCCTTTACACGGTGAACGCCGGCGCGGTCTATCGCGCATACATTCATCACCTGCCCTGGCCTCTTCAGGATGCGGAAGCGGAAATCGAAACTAATACCATGGCCCACGCCGCAGGGCTTGAGCTTCCGCCGGAAAAGCCTCTGCTCCATTTTTCTCGCACGCTGGAAGTGCTGATCTGGTGGCCCGAACGGGCATGAAGTTACGGACAGGTCAACTGCGTCATACCGCTCACATTGTTCGTCATCATGGTCATTTGCGAGAGCGGCACGCTCGGATCCTGAGGCGCTGTAGCTTCGATCGTCACAGTTCCGCTGAACGTGGTGCAGGTCGCTAGTCCATTTGCGTTTACGCTGACTCCCGCAGGCGTAGGCTGCGTCGGGTCCATCGAGAACGGGTTTCCAATGGACCAAAGCACGGGCGTATTCCCGGACGTATGCGGAAAGTCGAAGTTCTCATTCGCCGTGAACTGCACCTGCTTATTGGTGAAATTCTGCGCCATCGCATTCTGTGGTGTCACGGTAATGCTCTGAAGCTGGCTCGGCATGATGGCGCCGCTAAGCATATTGTTCTTGCCGCAGGCAATGATGCCTAAGCACAGCAGAAGAGAAAAGGCTGCAACAAAGCGACCTATGCGCCGAGTCATAAATACCTTCCCGGCTCTTCGCTGATCGGCAGTTTACGCCCGCCCTACGGTTTGCAGTGTTCCGGTCTGCCGATCACTGGATCACCCGATCACCAGATCTCCCGATTTTCTAGATCGTCTTGCTCGGCTTGGCCACTCCCAGCATCAACTGGAACAGCAGCAGCCAGCGCTTCAGATTCACCGTAATCAGGAAATTCTCTTTGGCGTGCTCCTTGCCGTTCTTACCGAGCTGCGCCGCGAACTCCGGATGCGTCAGCAGATACCGAATTTGATAGGCGCAGCCCTCAACCGAGTGCACCAGCACGCCGGTCAGCTTGTGGACCACCTGCGTTGGGATTCCTCCCACCGCTCCCGCGACTACGGGTTTTTCTTTCCACAGGCCTTCTGTCACGGTGAGCCCGAAGCCTTCTTTCAGCGACTTCTGAATGATGATGGTCGAGGCGCGTTGCAATGCGTTGATCTCCAGCGCGGACCACGGCGGCAAGTTGAGAATAATCACGTCGGGATCGTCGCCTGCGGCATCCATCACTTCCTGCAATACCACCGCGCCTTCGGGATCATCGGTCGCGCCTCCGCCGGCAAGCACGAGCTGGCAATCCACGTACTTCTTTACCAGCTTGTAGGCTTCAATCACTCCCACCGGGTCCTTGAGCCGGTCAAAGCGCGAAATCTGCGTCAGCACGGGCCGCGAGCGGTCAATGCCGAAGTCGTCGCAAACCTTGTTGATGAACGATTCCTCCAGCTCCTTGTTCTTTTCCGAAAGGGGATCGATTGAGGGGTAAAAAAGGTATTGGGGAACGGAGAGCTGGCGCGTGAAAGCGGGCGAAGAGAAGATGGTGGCGTCGTATTGTTCCACCATCGGCTTCAGGAAATTCCACACGTCTGCGTGAGGGTTCGAGAGATCAATGTGACAACGCCAGATCCATTTGGCATTGACGTCCTTCTTTGACCGCACCAGGCCCGCAGGCTGCGGATCGTGAATCACAACAACGTCTTCCGGGAACTGCATGCGCTGGCGGTTCTGCTCATTGTAGGAAAGAAAGATGTCTTTGATAGTTTGCGTCAGGTTGTACTCGCCGCCGTGCAGCGCATTGTGAAAGCCCTTGGTGACCTCAAAGAAATCGTTGCCGCCGGTGATCACTTCCCACTTGGTGGGAAGTTGCAGTTCGTTCATTAGCGGGATGAGCCGGTTCAGGATCTCTGCTACTCCACCACCCACGGCAGTGGAGTTCACCATCTTCACCGTCTTCCCTTGAAGGCTCTTGGCCAGGAAGGCGATTTCGTCCAGCTCAGGCTGGCCGATGATGGGCCCGTAATCCGCGAATCGAGGAGGCGCGGGGGGCGGCGGCGGCTCGGTCTGGATGCGCGGATGCCTTCTGCGTTCGATAAAATGCGGAGGCAGGTCTGTCTGCCGGAACCGCCTCTCCTTGCCTCCGGGAGGCTGGTTCACGGGTTCCTTCACCGGCGTCTCTTCAGGTGCGACTGGCGTTTTTGCTTCCGGCCGCGATCCATTCTCTTCCGCCACAATCGTCTGACTCTGCTCCAGTTCTTTGTTCTTGGCCATTATTTCACCCGATTGCTAGTGTCTGCTTAGTGTCCGGAGCCGCCGCTCGCTGATTGCTGCTAGGCCCGGCCAATTTCGGGCTCCAGCACGCGCAAGATGCTCCGGCGCACGCCTTCAAGGGTTGAAGTGTAAATATCAATTTCGTTCAATTTTGCCGCCGGCCGCGTCAGACCAAGCTCCTGCTCCAGCCACACCGAGAAATCGTTGGTGTTCAGCTTCAGGCGCAGCCGGGCGTCAATGAAGTGGTAGTAGATGCTGTGAACGCTCACCTTCCGCAGGCCCTCGGCGAACTCGCTTAGAGTGTGCGCGACGTATGGCGTCGGCACCACCACCAGGTCGGCTGCCATCAAATAGAACGGCTCCATCGCCGGACGCGCCGCAGCCCGCGAGTTCTTCTGCAGATAGCTCTCCATCACGTGAATGATGCGTTCCCGCAGAGCGGCAATGGAAATGAACTCGCGGATATCAATGGCGGCCAGCCGCTCAGCTAATTCAACCTCATTGCACGCGGCAAAGGTCCAGTGTGAGAAGTCGTTAGAAAATCCTTCTTTGATGAAATGATGTTCTTCCAGTGTCTGAAACGTGTGCTGGAAGATAGATGCCTCCGGGCAGGTCCGAATGGCTTCCAGAAGCTCCTGCAGGTTGGTCGCCTTCTCGCGGCCGATGCGCAACAGGTGCGATGCGGAATTGAAGTAAAACGGCGTTTGCGCTGCACGTTCGCTGGTTGAGGGTAACTGCGGCGCGGTCGCCATAGGCACACCTCCTCGGTTTTTACCCTGAATTTTTTAGGATGCTGTACCGGCGAACTCTGTTGCGCCGTTTTTCCTAATGCCTTCGGAAACCTGAGGTTGGCGGCGCAAAGAGAAACGAAAACGCCACGCCGATCAGCAACATCCAGCCCAGATTCGAGCGGGCTGCCTCGCTCGAAACGCGCATGCTGCCGATGGGCGAAAACAGGAACGCCGCAAATACCAGCGCGGCCAGAACGCTGCCGATGATTCCGGCCCGCATCCCAAACACCACGGCAATGGCGAGCAGGAACACGCTGAATGCCAGCGGAACCGTTGATTGCCAGCTATGGCCAGATGCAATGCTGGAGGCGGCCAGAGCTCCAATGGCACAGAGGGCCGCTCCGATGGCTGAGTCTGCCTTCCTTAGACAGAGGAATTTCCCTTTATGCTGTTGTCGCTCAATTCCAGAAGTCATCTTGTTGGGCGGGGGCGCATTATTAGAATGGCAGAACGCAGGGTAGCTGTGGGAAAAATCGAGAGCTCCTGAACTGATGTGCCATGTTCTGCCGTAACAGCCACCCGCGATTCCTCTGGCGCAAACCTGTTTGATAGCGTTAAGGTCAAATTGGGCCAGCACATCGCATGCACATTGCCGATCCATTCCTGTTTCAGTTGTTCGTGATCTTCGTCTGGGCCAAGCTCTTCGGCGAGATCTTCGAACGGCTCCACATGCCGGCAGTTCTGGGCGAAATCCTGGCAGGAGTGCTGATCGGCCCCTTCGGCGCAGCCCTGGTGATTCCGGATAGCGTCATCTACTCTGTCGCGGAACTTGGCGCCATCTTCTTGCTTTTCACCGTTGGGTTGGAGACCCAACCCAACGATCTGCTGCGCGTCGGCCGGACCTCCCTCTATGTCGCTCTGGCTGGAATTGCGGTTCCGTTTGCCTTCGGCTTTGGCTACATGATGCTGCGCGACCATCGGCCGCATGAAGCCACGTTTGTGGCTGCGGCGATGGTGGCCACCAGCGTCGGGATCACGGCGCGCGTCTTGGGCGACATGCACCTGCTGCACAAAATGGCTTCTCGCATCATTCTTGGCGCTGCAGTGTTCGATGACATTCTGGGCATGATCCTTCTCGGCGTCGTGGTCGGCCTGGTTTCCACAACCGGCAATGAGTGGATCCAGTTGCTGATTACCGCTATTGAAGCTATTGGCTTCGCTTTGATCATGCTGTACTACGCTCCGCGCGTGGTGAAGCGGATGGAGCCCGGGCTGGAGCGCATGTCCACCCATGACGCTCCGCTGGTGATTGCTCTAGCCATCTGCATCGGCCTCTCTTATGCTGCGGTGAAAATTGGTATGGCGGCTATCATCGGCGCATTTTTTGCCGGCCTTGCTTTCGCCGAATACTCGCCGCGATGGAACCTCCAGCCTCGCGTCTCTGCCATCAATGAATTTCTGGCGCCGTTCTTTTTCTTCAGCATGGGAGCGCGGCTGAATCTGGGGGTCTTCGATTCGCGGTTGCTGGTTTCGGCAGTGATTATCTCCTTGCTCGCGATTGTCTCCAAACTGGTAGGTTGCGGCCTTCCTGTGCTGCCTCAAGGCTGGAAGGTCGCCTTGCGGGTAGGAACCGGTATGGTGCCACGCGGAGAAGTTGGGCTCATTGTGGCTCTGGTCGGTTTGCAGATGAACGTCATCTCCGAAAGCGCTTACGGCCTGGTCATCTTTATGACCGGAGT
>DATEGH010000002.1:0-40137 GCA_035280185.1 Terriglobales bacterium | reverse complement strand
CGGAGCGCGAAAAAAACACCAGGTGCAACCGCCGCGCTAAAATCAATTCCGGAAAAGCTCATGTCCTTATTCGCCCTCGACGATTCAGAAAAAACGGAACGTACCTGCAAAAAGAGCGCGCGATTATGCGTTCTGGCGCCGTCAGTTGCACACCTTCAACCCGAATGCTGAGACCAGATCAGGGCCGCCCTGAATCAGGTCTTTGATCATGCCGCCGCCAATCAGGAAACAGTCTACTCAAGTGCCATTCCCGGCAAAGATTGGACAGGGAATGTTTATGATCCGATTTACCAGTCCCTGCAGGACGAGAACCAGGCTCGGCTTTTTTTGGTCTTGTCGTTTGGGATGTCGCTGTGTACCGCGATGAGGATTGGTATTTCAAGCCGAAGGATCAAGATGAAACTGAGGCTGGCACATACTACTTCTTGAAAGGGCAATAACGGCTCAGACGTTCTTCACAAACCCGCCTCGCAGCCGCTCTGCCGCCTCCTTGACCCGCTCTTCCACCAGTCCGCGAATCTGCGCTTCCGTCACGTCGAGATCCCTAAGCGAAGAAGCAGCTTCATGAATCGCCTCATTTGCTTTTTGCCATGCGTCCAGCACCCGCCGCGTAAGCCCCTGCTCCGTGATTTGCAGCTCGTTGAGCAGCACACCAAGGGCAAGAGTATCGAGCAGCGAAGCGTCCACGGGAATATCAATCTGCTGGTTGGGAATTGAGCCGAGCGTAATCTCTTCACTCCTCATGCGGAAGCTCGACACCTTGATCGAGCCTTCTTCCACCACCACGGGAACCTCTTTTGATTTGTATGTGCCGGCGATTTTGGCTATGTCCTTCAGCACAGAAAGCGGCAGCCGAGCCACTCCTGGCGAGGTCCCAAACACCGGAATTTCAGTGCTCGTGCCCACACTGCGCAGCGTGGCCGCACATTCCGACACGAGCAAATCAGCGAGATCGGAATCGCGAAACTCACCCCGGTTGACTAATAGCTGTTTTGTCGCGTTCTTCAGGTCGGAAACGCGCCCGCGGAATTCAATGGCCATAGGGAATAAAACCGGGAATCTCCTCAAGAAGGCAAGTGTCGGATTCCGATGGTATTATCTGTCGAGGTTCCAAAATCTCACAGGCAAATACTACTCCTTGACCGCCGGCACTCTGTCTCCGGTCAATGCGCTAACCTTTGTTCACGCCTGTCCACTCCGTCCACCTCGTCCACTCCGTCCACTCCGTTCATCGCGTCCACTCTTTGCAAAAATTCCGTTTATCCAGTCCCCGCAGGGGACGCCATAATCTGTAGCCGGGGACGGCACGGGGCCCCCCAATGCACGCGGTTTTCGTGCATTGGGGTAGGGAAGTCCCCGGTTACGAACCACAATGGTTCCTCTACCGCGCTGCCGCAGGCCCGCGCGAAGGCGCAGCCGCAGCGCGCAAAGAAAAAACAACCAACCCAATGCGGAACGCCAAGCCCGCTATGGCAAAATTGACTACTGCCCAAAAAAGACCGTGGCCCAGCTTGAGAACGCCTCCAAATTCGTCGACGATTCTCCGCCCTACCACTCACCCTGGCCGCGCTCGACCGCGCCTTCGCAGCCTGGCTCGGCCTCCGATCCGCCACCGGCCGATGTCAATGGCGTCATCAACTGTGTGCCGCCTTCCGTAGAGACGCGGCACTGCCGCGTCTCACTCTTTGCCCTGGATCTTGGTTAACCTCTGCTGGATAGATCCCGATCCAAAGGACTTCCGAACTCGCCGTCCACGGCTTACCCGGTCGCGGTGACGTCCTCATCTATCCTGCAAATTTCGTCGCGAAGAGATGGGAGCGCCGCGAAACGAATTCCTCGAGGACTCATTCCGCCGCATCGCTCAGGATGTCCCGGCAATTCTTAGAGAGTGGCAGGGTTCGCAGTGAGGAAACCTCAGGAGTGGACCGAGTTTCAAAGCGTTATACTTCTGCACATAAATGCTACCGGATCTTCCAAATTCCAAGCGAGAGCTGGAACAGTATATTTTTCTTCGGCTGCACGCCGCCATCAAAGAAAGAAACGTGCTCGCCCGTCACTCAAAGTCAATTGTTCAGCATGAGGGCGATCGAATGGCCCACGACCAAATCACGCGAGAAGGAAAGAGAATCGTGGAAAGCGAGTACGAGCGCGCAGAGGCAGGCATAATGGTGCCCATTGAGGAAGTCCCGACCATGGTAGGGCCCAAGCTAATAGAGAAGCTCGACCAAATGGCCGACGACATCGCCAGTCAGACGAGTCGAAGCGGATACAAGAAGCTTGATGAGGTACTCACTGAGACTGGGGCAGGAATTGATGCGGGAGGTAAACCACTCGATGCAGAGATGTATCTCCAGGCATTGGAGGGAATGGAAATCAATTTCGACCCCGAAACCCTACAACCCACTTTTGTCATTGTCATTCATCCGGACCTGACGCCAGCTATGATGAAGGTGAAAGATACCGTCGAAAACGACCCCAACTTCAAGAGACGCTACGACGATCTGATCGCTCGGAAGCTGAAGGATTGGCGTGATCGAGAGAGTAATCGAAGATTGGTTGACTAACGTAAATGAGCGGCAGTATCAAATCCCGTTTTGCCAATTGCTTGAAGCTGAAGGGGAAACGGTCGTTTACATTTCCAGCCATGGCCAAATGGAACAGGGGAAGGACGTCATTACGACATCCGGGAGTCGCACGGAGGTCCGAGCATACCAACTCAAGGCTGGTCGCCTTAATTTATCAGAGTGGCGCAAATTCAGGCCAGAGATCATCGAACTCGTCGAATATCCGATTGAGCATCCCTCGATTAAGTCGAATAAACGTCATACATCGTTCCTGGTCACGAATGCTGGCGCTGCAGACACTGTAATTAATGCCATAAAGTCCGAAAACAGGGGATGGAAACTACGCCGTCGTGGTGAATTGCACCTCATAACATCAGCTGAGTTAGTCTCGCGTTTTGTGAAGGCACACGGGAAGTTTCTGCCGAGCACTCCGGGGAACTTCGGTGTCTTTTTAAACCTTATAGTGAAAACCGGCGCAGACCCTTTGGACAAAGAGCTGTTTTCGTCGTTTCTCGAAACTATTCTCCCTTTCGATTCGAAAGTGCCGACTTTTCGAGACATCCAACGCGCCGTCGCTAGTGCAGTCTTGCTAACCACATATATCACTCAAGGAAGTCAACGGTTGCAAAATCACTGGGCTGTGTTCGAGGCATGGGTCGTGCTCGGGTCCTATATTTTGGGCCTGCAAGAGAAATATGCTGTTCCCGCACGCTGGTGGGGCCAATCGTTTGAATTGGTAGAGCTGGCGGCCGTACGGGCTCTGGAAGAACTTTATGCGGAAAGCGAACAGAACGAGACCATGTTTGTTCAGGGTAGCCCCCTCATAGATGGACACTTTTACACGGCTCGCATCACCATCTTGGCTGGTCTTTTGAGTTCTTTGAGCCTTTACCACCACTTGAAGAAAACATCCTGGAATGGCCACAAGTTTGTGCGCGAGAACTTCATCGAGTGGTATCTTCCGCACCTGAAAATGTGGGGGGAGTCCGCCGTTCCTTATCTGTTGCTAGCGACAATCGTTCTTGAGAGAAGTAAAGATGCGACCTCTGCAAGGAAGCTGATTGCAGGCATGGTCCGCTCCATCTCTGAAGTGAATGGCCCTAAAGGTAAGGGCATACCAAACCCCTATTATGAAGCAGAAGCTGCTTTAAGACTCCAACTTGGACTGGGTCTGCCAACGACTGAGACGTTTAACGGATATTCATATTGTTTGGAGCCGCTAATACTCTGGGCCACGCGAAGGGGCATGCGACCTCAGCTCGAGCGCTTCTGGCCAGACATTACACGGCTCTGCTTCGCGGATTTCCGTCCAAGCGAAAAATGGGAGATATTTCGCTGGCGTGCCCGTACCGGCCGGTTGCATACAAAAATCCCCAACTCACCACAAAGCTGGCCTGACCTTATCAAATCCGCGGACGAAGCCCCTGATGATATTCCTGCTGTATTGGCCGCCAAACCGGAATTTGCGATTTTCTTCGCCATGGTATTTCCACACCGCCTTTCGTCTGGGCTGCTGCGGGCTATCGATTTAGCGTGCCACTGACGCAGTCCTAGAGCAAAACGGTATGCCTAAAAAATGTTGATTTGCGTCGCTGTGCGACCTACTATCTTCGGAAAGTTCAACTGTTTTTGAAAGTTCACCGCATACAGAAAGGAAGCTTAGTAGCGCGCCACGATTATGCCCACAAGGAAAAGTCCCAAGCTCTTGGCCACCATTAATTTCAAAGGTGGTGTTGGCAAGACCACTGTAACCTGGTGCATGGCAGATACCCTCGCACTTTCACCGGGACAACGCGTATTGGTCTTCGATCTCGACGCTCAGATGTCACTGACGCAGGCGATTGCGCTGAATGAAGATACTGGACGCTTAGAAGATCGATTCGGCGCTTGGTACGAGAAGGCGATTGCTCGAAAACAAACATATTTGATGCCCTCGACAAATTCGCCAGGCCCGGAGCGCACTTCGATTTCCCGATCGGGTTTGACGCGATATACCAGATCAGCGATCAACTGCACTTTGTTCCTTCAGTTGAAGATCTCTATTGGCTTGAACTTGAGGTATTTGATCGTGCACTAATGCGGGACTTCATCAGGCGGCTGGTCGGAAAAATCACCAGCGCTCCTAAAATGCCTCAATATGATTACATTCTCTTTGATTGCCCTCCCTCTTTCACGCTGTTGTCATACAGTGTTCTCACCTGTGCCGACCTTGTGCTTATTCCTGTGAATCCCGACTATTTTGCCGCTCGCGGAACCAGCCTCATCCTTAATTCGCTAAAATTGAGAATCGAGCCACACCCGATTCCCAAGATTGGCGTTTTCATGAACAAAGCCAAGACCTGGAGCAATCGTCCGACCAACGAGGTGCAGTTTTACATGCGCGAGGTTAAGAGAATCTGTGCAGAGGGAGCCGCTCAACAAAACATCGACGTGCGGTTTTTCGACAGTTACATTCGCGAAAGGGTTGCTATCAAACGTGCGATAACAGGCGGCGGAGTACCCGCGGAGGTGGTGTCAGATTTTCATGATCTCTGGAGGGAGTGCGTAAGCTTCATTTCGGCATGATTGAAGAAAACAAGATACCAGCACGTCAGGACATTGAGACACTTGCTCGCGAGATGAGAGACTTGAAGGACTCTTTGCGGGAGATCTCCGGCAAGCTGGGTCGGATGGAAAGGCATTTACGCGTATTTTTTCCTGCGTCTTTCCCAAAAGCGAAAGCCGAACCAAGAAAGCGGGAGCGGCTAGAGGACAGCCCACCCACTATGACATCGGAACAAATCCTGTCTGTTTACAATGAGCTAGTTGATCTCGCGCGAACAGACCGAGGCGTGCAGGTTGAAGAACGACTGTCCAGATTGGGACTCGGGGACCTTACCCTGCTCGTTAGAGAGCTTGGAGTCCCGACTGGCAAGAACCCAACTAGGTCAGCTCTTGGCAAGTCGGTGATGGGCAGACTCAAACAAAGCATAATGCTGTCCCGACACACCGCCCGCCCGAGCTCTACTGACACGACGCATTCCCGCGAGCACCAGACTTCGGAAATAGAACAACAAAGCGCCACCACGGATCTTAACGATCCGGACTCGAAATCCAGCTCCTAGAGCTCGCGAGCTTATGGAGAGCTGAGGGGACATTCGAGGGCAACGAAGCGTTTGCTGGAGTATGAAGTCGCTCTCACTCCAGCAAAAACGGCCTAATGATCTCTTCCAACGAATCGAGCCTCACCTGCAGTTTCTACCGGAGGCACGTTAGCCGCAGCTGCGGCTTTCTTATCGCCGCTCAGAGCCGCCTTCACCCAGCGGCGCATTCCACTGATGTAGGTTTCGAACGCCTCGCGAGGCGAAGCGGCGTCGCTGATCGGCAGGTAGGCTGGCGGAATATTCCCGACCACCGCCCAAATCCACGGATCCACCTCAGTACGCGCTGGCCGGATATGAAACAGGAAAATCGCAAATACGCCTCCCACTCCGCCCGCGAAGTAGCCGGTATAAATTTCTTTGCACCAGGAAAATGACGCAAAGTACGTTCGCGCCTCGTCGGCCATCCCCCACAGAAGCCGCGTGTCCTCGTCGTCATCGCCTGCGATATCCCGTACCGGAACAAGTCTCTCCGCCCGTCGCCTGCCCTGTAGCTCAACCTCATCCGCAGCCATTCGGACAATATAGGAACACTTCTTGCGCGCGCCTCACCATTTACCGCGACTCTCGCGGCCATGCAAGTCTCGGCGCAACCTGAAAAAGAAGCGGAACAGTCCAAGGTGAAAGCGGAAAAGAAGAAATATCTTCCGCACGCCGTAGCCTGCACTGAGCGACCGAGCAAAGCGAAGGAGTCGAATGGGGCCCGCGCACAGCGTCAGCGAAGCGCGACTGTTCTCAACTCTGTGCTCCTCCGCGCCCTCTGTGGTAAAAGTCCGCGCTCAATTTTTGACTGCGCTCTCCCTCCAAATTCCTTCGCGTTCTTCGCGCTCTTTGCGGTGAAAGCTTTTCCTGCTCTCGTCCTCAATGTGCCGCCACGTAAGCACCGGTGACATATCCCAGCGTCGCTCCCATCAGGATGTCAGATGGAAAATGCTTCTTGGCCGGATAGCGCGACAAACTGACTCCGCTCGCAAGCGCATACGCGCCCCACTTCACCCATTTATTGTGCGGATAGCGCTGAGCGATTGCAGCAGCGAACGCAAAACTCGTGGCCGAGTGACCCGAGGGAAACGATCTTCCTCCGGCCCAGAATTTTCCCGTGCTGTTGGGTTTGTAGGCAAACTCTCGATTAAACGCGAGCTTCAGGGCCAGATCGACTGTTCCGGCAGCAGCCATCGCGGCAAGTGCGGTGTATCCGGCATCTCGCAAATGCGATTGGTGTTCACCGCAACCTATTCCATACGCCAGGGCGCCCGATCCGAGTGCGAGGCCGAGTCCAACATTCGACCAGCGGCCGGCCGTCTGGATCAGTGACTTGGATTGGATCCGCTCGTTGGCGGGACGGTCCGCCTTGGCGATCAGTACTCCCGTCGTACCCAGAATCGGGAGTTCCCATGCCAGATTACTGGGCCGGACGGAGTTTCCGGGAGCTTCGAGCAGCCCGTGCCCAAATTGCGAAGCTTCGGACAATGTCTGATGCGTGAAGGTATGGATGTTGCATGGTTGATCAGTCGCGCTCTCTGACTTCGCCTGAGAAGTCTGTGATGTTGGCGCTACGTCGATAAATTTTGATTGATCCTGCGCAAATGATCCCGCAGGCAACAGGAAGAGTAGAGTTGCGATGGTCCCCAAAAATCTCACTGCAGAAGTTCTCCCGCCGATACGCGTGGTGGTAGCGGCCAACAAAAACAAATAGAGCTGTAAACGGAAAGTACTTGTAGAGGCGCTCTCCGAGCGAAGGAAGGATCAGATGCGGAGTGGCACGATCAACGGCGGAGAAGCATCCCGCGGGGGCACGAATCGAAAACTGTTGACCTCGCCTGAATTCGTGGAAGATCTCCTCAGATAGAGAAGTACTCGCTCCAGAAACGAAAGCACGAAGGTCGCAAGCAACCGCGCCAGAACAAACATGGCGCCCACCAGCGTGAGCACTGCGATAATCTGGATTTCGGAATCAGAGAAGGGCCCCGGAGCGTCCCAGCGGTCGAGACCTTCGATGACAGGATAGAACACCGCAAGCGATGCCAGGCATATCAGGCTCGCGACCGTGAGAATTCTGCGCACCACAGTTTTGATGCTACGACGCCTCTAAACAAACATGCATATCGAGAGCTGGACACGGCACAGTTTGAGAAAAGCTCAGGCGCGCGAACTACTCTTTCGCATAAGCGTGACCCTTAAGGGCCTTCACGCGCTCCTGGAGGTCGTGGGCGGTGTCGCGCTTTGGGTGGTCAGCCCAGGACTGATCGTGCACCTCGTAGGCTGGCTTACACAAGATGAAATCGCGGAAGATCCGCATGACCTGGTCGCAAATTATCTCCGCCACAGTGCGAGCCAGTTCTCGGTCTCCAGCCAGCACTTCATCGCGCTGTATCTCTTTGGTCATGGAGTCGTGAAAATCATCCTGGTTGCCGCGTTGCTGAAAGATAAGCTGTGGGCTTATCCGATCGCCATAGTCGTCTTCGGCGGGTACATCGTCTATCAGATCTATCGTTTCACCTTGACCGGCGCCATGGGCTTAATCGCCCTGAGCGTTTTGGACCTGCTCGTCATCGTGCTCGTCTGGTTCGAATATCGGGCTATGAAATCGGGCCACGCGAAATTGCGCTGACTTGCTTCCTCCCTCAGGTCAAATCTCCTCCTTGCTAATTGCCAATTGCTTGCCCCGTAATTCGGGAACTACGATTCTTTTTAACCAGCTCTTCAAAACGTAGGAGCTCCAATCCAGACCACCTGCTGGTTGTGCTCAGCATCGGTCATCGTTAGTTCCCCCAGGAGCTTCGTATGCTACGCAAGATTTCTCTCATCGCTACTGTCTTTTGTCTCCAGATCTCACTCCAGGCTCAGCAACCCGCCTCGAATTCGACGGCCCGGCTGAAAAGTGTGCCTGTCTCCTTTGAACAAAATCAGGGACAGGTGGATTCGCAAGTGCAATTTCTCGCTCACGCCGGCAAAGGCACAATGTACTTCACTCCCGCTGAAGCCGTGCTCGCGCTTGCTTCCCGCGATTCGCAAAACAAATCTCAGACCTCCGTGCTCCGGCTGAAATGGATTCGCGCCAACCCGCATCCGCAAATGGTTGCAGAACGTCCATTGCCCGGAAGAATCAATTACCTGATCGGCCGAGATCCCGCGCAGTGGCACGCCGGCGTTCCGACCTTCGCGCGCGTCCGCTACCGTGGTCTGTTTCCCGGAGTTGACGCCGTTTTCTATGGCAAACGCGGCGAGATTGAGTACGACCTGCTCCTCGCTCCCGGCGCCGACCCCGCAAGCATTTCCTTCGCATTGGATGGAGCCACCTCAATGCGGCTGGCCACCAACGGCGATCTCGTGCTCACCTTGCCCAATGCCGAAGTGCGGCAGCGCCAGCCGATGGTTTACCAGCAAATCAACGGCGCGCGCCGGTTGCTCGCCGCGCATTACGTCATCCATCGCGACAAAACAGTTGGTTTTGAAGTTGCCGGTTTCAATCGTAATCTGCCGCTGGTCATCGACCCGAGACTGTCGTATTCCACCTACCTCGGCAGCAACACACTTGATACCGTCGAATCCGTTGCCGTGGACCAGTTTGGCAACGCTTACGCAACCGGGAGCACAGTCTTTGGTTTTCCCACCAAAAATCCTGCCCAGCAGAATCAACTCAGCACTGACGCTTTCGTAACCAAGTTTTCTTCGAGCGGCGGCAGTCTGATTTATTCAACGATTCTCGGCGGCAGCTCATTCGATTTCGGTAACGCCATAGCGGTGGACCGCTTCGGCAGCGCTTATGTTGCGGGAGGTACCTTTTCCAGCGATTTCCCCACAACCCCAGGAGCCTTTGAGCCGCCCCCGGGCTCGACTGATGCAAACGAAGGGTTCATCACCAAGTTAAATCCCAGTGGTTCATCATTCGCCTATTCGCTGTTGCTCGGCGGCGGCGACTTAGACGAGATCAGAGCGCTTGCCGTGGATACGCAGCACCGCGTCTACGTCACCGGGTTTACCTGCTCGACGAACTTCCCGGCCAAGAACGCATTCCAGCCGGTCACCAACAGCCAGAATTGCGCCGATGGCGGCGGAGACGCGTTTGTCACGCGCGTGAACTCCACGGGGACAGCCCTCGACTATTCGACTTATCTGGACGGTAGTTTTGAGAGTATCGGCAACGGAATCGCCGTCGATTCCACTTTCCACGCTTACGTCACTGGGGCCACTGAATCGCCTGATTTCCCAACCACACCCGGCGCGTTTCAAAGAACGTTGAAGGCACAAGTCATTCCTGGCGATCCCCATGACACTCATCAAAGCAACGCCTTTGTGACCAAATTCTCGGCCGATGGACGCTCCCTGGTCTTTTCCACTTATCTTGGAGGGACCGCGGACGATGTGGCAGCAGGCATCGCTCTGGATCCTGACGGCCGAGCTTGTGTTACTGGCAACGCTTCATCGCCGGATTTCCCCATCACTGCTGGCGCGTTCCAGAAAACAAGGCACGGCTCTGACGACGCATTTGTGACCAAGTTCCAACTCGGCGGCGGCGGGCTGTTCTATTCCACGTTCCTCGGCGGCAGTGGCAGTGACGGCGCAAGTTCTATTGCGGTGGACAGCTTTGGCCGGGCCTACGTCACGGGCGGTACTTCTTCCGCGGACTTTCCTGTCCTCAGCCCGATCCAGGCTCATCTTGCTGGAGCACAGGACGCATTTGTCACCAAGCTTTCCGCCACTGGCAACACCCTGTTCTTCTCCACCTATCTCGGAGGCGCGGATACCGACGTTGCTAATTCCATACGACTTGACAGCCAGGGAAATGCATTTGTTGGCGGTGCTACCGACTCCACAAACTTCCCCACCACGCCCGGAGCATTCTCCCGGACCAAGAAGCAGTCAACTGACGGATGGGTGGCGAAGATCACACCCTGAAAAAAAGAAGCTGCGTCTTAGCGCAATCTTGGGGAGCGTCTTCCAGGGCGCTCCCCGAATTTTGTCGCCCGACCGCGTACATGGCCGCTCGATTGTTTACTTCCGGCTTTGGCCGACGCACAATGGCCTGCAATGGCAACCACCCAGCCCACAGTCGCCAAACCTGAACCTGCGCTCAGAGGCGACACACCCGCGCGCACAGGCCGAGGGCGGCTGGAATCGCTCGACGTATTCCGTGGTTTGACCATCGCGGGCATGATCCTGGTGAACAATCCCGGATCAGACACGTTTTATTGGCCGCTCGGCCACGCCGACGAACTGGCCAGCGCGCACTCCGCCGGCTGGTATGCGGGCAAAGCCTGGGTGACTGCCAACGGTTGGACACCCACTGACCTCATCTTTCCCTTCTTTCTCTTTATCGTCGGCACGTCCATGGTGCTCTCCTTTGCGGCGCGTCGCGCCCGTGGAGACTCGCGCCGGCTGCTCCTGAAGCACGTCCTGCGGCGCAGCGCGCTGATCCTCGCAATCGGCTACGCCATCCGCATCCTGCCCTGGGTTGATTTCGCCCACATGCGCTATCCGGGAGTCCTGCAGCGCATCGCCGTGGTCTATCTCTTCGCGTCGATTATTACTTTGTGGACCTCAGCCCGCAGTCGGATTTTCTGGATTGCCGGCCTTCTCGCCGGATACTACGCCGCCCTGCGCTTTATCCCTGTTCCGGGATGTGACCACGCGCTCTGGATGACACAACATTGCAGTTTCGCTGGATGGCTTGACCGCAAGCTGATGCTCGGCCATCTCTACCGCCCCGACTTCGATCCCGAAGGTCTGCTGAGCAGCTTTCCCGCCATCGCAACCACACTGCTCGGGACATTTGCCGGAGAATTTCTGCGCGCCGCCACAAGCCTCTCGCACAAATTGCGCGGCCTTGTGCTTGCGGGAATCGCGGGCGTTGCTGCCGGTTACGCCTGGCATCCCTGGTTCCCCATCTCCAAGCCGCTTTGGACCAGTTCTTACGTGCTCTTTACCGCCGGCGCTGCTTGCCTCACCCTGGCACTCTGCTGGTGGCTGATCGAGATGCGCGGCCGCCGCCCCTGGTCCAAGCCGTTCCTCTGGCTCGGCTCAAACGCTATCCTCGCCTACGCGCTCTCCACCTTCGTCGGTAAATTGTTGGGCATCATCAGCGTGTCTGAAGGAACGCGGTCCCTTACCATCCAAGCCTGGCTTTACCTGCACTGCTTCGCCCCGCTCGCCCAGCCGAAGAACGGATCACTGGCCTTCGCACTCTGCTATCTGGCGCTGTGGACGTTGGCGGCATGGGCGCTCTATCGGAAGAGAATCTTTGTAAAGGTTTAGCGCTTCAGCCACACTCTTACATTCGCGCCGGAACAGATACTTTGCGAGCACTCTTCAGGCCACCACTCATTTACAATCCTTCTCCATGAAAATCTCGCGCCGATTTGTCCTGGTTTTCTTCTTTACTGCAGCCACCGCCGCGGGCCTGCTGATTTCCGCCCTGCACGCCCAAACACAAGACGAGAAAGCCGTCCTGACTCCTGTAAACGAAATGTTTCAGGGCATGACGAATCGCGATGCCGCCGCCATCAAGAAGCCGCTGCTGCCCGGCGGCGCCATGGTCCTGATGCGCGATGGCAAGCCCCACCAGATGAGCTTCGATGCCTTTGCCGACGCCGTCGGCAAGCCCGGCAAGGCGCACATCGAGGAGCGCATTCACGATCCGCTTGTGCGCATCGACAACGATCTGGCCGTGGTCTGGGCGCCTTTCGACTTTCTTGTAGATGGCAAGGTGGACCACTGCGGAACGGATCTGTTCAACCTTGTCCGCACCGACGGGAAGTGGCTCATCGCCAGCATCGCCGACACTGGCCGGAAGGATTGTCCCGCGAAATAGTTCGTCTGAGGGCTTTATTGACTACCGCCGCAACTCTGCCACGCTCGCGCGTCTCACAGGCTCACTCGGCTTGGTCGAAACCAGCTTCATATACTCGGTCAGCGTCACGAACCGATACCCGCGCGCCTTCAGCTCCGTGATCAACCGTGGCATCGCCGCTGCCGTCGTCGAGAGCTCATGAAAAGCCAGAATGTGGGTGTAGGTACTCTTCCTCTCGCGTTGCTCCACCTGCTTCAAAACTGCATCCACCAGTGATGGCTTGGGACACTCGGTTGCCTTGCCGGCGCACAGGTAGTCAAGCGAGTTCACGTCACGTAGCGCCATGGGATTTTCCGGCGAAATGGTCAGAACGCGATAGCCCTGGTGTTCCAGGTCGCGCCGTGCATCGCTCGTGATGATCCAGTCCGGCGGACGCACATAACGTGGCGGTGTGCCGGTCACCGCCTCGATGGCCTGCGCTCCGCGATCCACGTCCTGCATCACCCACGGCTCGCCGTTCTTCCTTTCTGCGCTGCGCAGCTCCAGATGACTGTAAGTATGGTCTTCCAGTTCGTGCCCGCGCCGGACCAACTGCTCTGCTGCATCAATACAGGTGACTCCAATATTTTCTTCATGGCGAGGCTCGCCCCAAGTCTTGGGAGTCAGCCGCCAGCCGACCACAAAGAACGTCGCTTTCACCCCATCTCGGTCGAGCGTATCCAGCAGCCCTGGCGCAGAATGCGGCCCGCTCTTGCTGCCGAATAGCACATACGGTCGCGGCCCATCGTCAAACGTAAGCGCAATGAGCTTGTCAGCCGCGGGAAGGGAACTGGCCTTTGCCACTGGAGGGGCGATCGCCCGCGGACTTTCTTTGGCCATCACGCCAGCGGGGCCGATGTGGCCGCTGAAAACAGCCCAAGCGCTTCCGATACAGAGCGCGCCTATTGATAAGAGTAGCCTGACATTGCGGACCACGGATTTCACCCTGAATTACCAGTTCATTTCGGTAAAAATGTTCACCGCCAACAGGTATCCGGGGAGAGAAATCAAGGAAGCGGCAAGAGCAAATCGTTATGAAATCTTTATCACGGGCGAGCTTCTGCTGTTGAGGGTACGAAGGTCATCCAGCCAGCGTAATCACGCTGAGCTTGAAATCCCTGGTTTGGAGACCTTGCGGAACTGAGACTTTCGATCCGCGTTCATCCGCGTAGATCCGCGGTAACCGTTCTTATTTCGCCGCCAGCCTGAACTCCGCCAACAGCGGCAGGTGGTCCGAAGCCATTAGCGCCAGGCGGCTGCGGTGCAGGAGAAATTGCTCCATCGCCAGCGTCTTATCGAAATACATGTGGTCCAGGTGCATGATGGGCAGCACGCCCGGGTAGGTCCGCGTGCGGTTCAGATGGAGCTGGATATCCACGCTCTCGAACTTCTGCTGCAACATGCGCGAAACCAGCCCGTGCGTCCACTCATTGAAGTCGCCGATCACCAGCCGCGGGTGCTTCAGTCTCGATGACAGCAGAACATCGCGGCTCACCAGCAAATGCGCCTGCTTCCGCCGCTCCAGATATCCGGTGCCCAGATGAACATTGAACACGTGAAGAATCTTTCCGCCCGGCAGCTCGATGTCGCAACGAATGCACCCGCGCGGCTCGCGCCTTGATGCCGTGAGATCGTAAACCTGGATTTCGCGCACCGGAAAGCGGCTGAGCACCACGTTGCCGTAGATTGCGCCGCGCCATTTGCGCGTCTCGCCAATGTAGTAGTGGAAGCCGACCGCCTCAGCCAGATACTGCGCCTGGTTCTGTTCGCGCCGGCCGCCGCTCAGGCTCGCCACCTCTTGCAGGGCGATCACATCCGCCTCGAGCTCCTGCAGCACCTGGGCCACGCGGTGCGGCCGGATTCTTCCATCCATGCCGCGGCATTTGTGCGTGTTGTACGTCGCAACGCGAAAAAGGCTTTCTCGCATGTTCCATCGCAGAATATCGCGGCTACTGCTCGCGGGCAATCAGCCAGCCCACCCACTCCATGCCACGTTCCCACACAGACCGATTTTGCCACTCCTCGAGCGATATGCGTCGCGCCTGCCGCAGGTCGCGCTCAAAATCCGTCTCGATCTTCTGTGCCAGCGCGGGATCGAGCGCCGCGACATTGACTTCGTCATTCAACCCGAAGGACCGATGATCGAAATTAGTGGAGCCCACCACCGACCACTCTCCATCCACAACCATCAACTTCGCGTGAATCATGGCTGGCTCGTACTCGTAAATTTCCGCACCCGCTTTGAGCAGATCGCCGTACGTGCGGCGGCTGGAGCTGCGCGTCATGCTATGGTCGCTGTGCTTGCCCGGAACCAGAATTCGCACTCGCACATGCCGCTCGGTAACACCCCGCGCCATCTCTTTGCGCAGGCTCTCATCCGGCAGAAAGTAAGGAGTGGTGACGTCAATCGTCTTCCGCGCCGAGGCGATCAACGTCTGAAACATGATGCGAGCCCGCGTCGAGCCGCCTTCTGACGGGCTGCTATCCACCACAATCGAGTAAGCTCCGTCGGCGTTGTCGGTTTCAGGAAAGTATTTCTCGCCATCCAGGATTTTCCCTGAGGCTTCCAGCCAGTTCTCGGCAAATGTTCCCTGCAAGCCGTGCACTGCATCACCCGCAATGGAGAACATCGTGTCGCGCCATGGCGGATCGTGCTTCTCTCCGTGCCACCACTGATCAGAAACCCCGGCGCCGCCCACAAACGCCAGCTTGCCGTCAATCACAATCAGCTCACGGTGCGTGCGATTGTTGGTCCGCGGCCAGTTGTACCAGCGCACCGGGTGATACCAGCTCACGTGACCTCCGGCTCGGCGCAATGGGTTGAAGAAACTCTTCGGCAGAGTGAGGCTGCCCACGCCGTCCATCACAAGATTGACTTCCACGCCCGCCTTGGCCCGGTCCGTCAGCGCATCCACGATCCGCTTTGCGATCTCCCCTTTTTGAAAGATGTAAGCTTCCCAATCGACGCTCTTCTGCGCTTCCCGGATCGCCTTGATCTCCTGCTCGTAGAAGAGTTCGCCGTTGGGCAGTTCTTCAATATGCGTGTGCGGCGAGAGGTGTGATCCGCTGAGCGCCGCTAACTGCATCATGAAGGCAGGAGATTCCCGCGGTTCGGAAATTGGCTGCGTGCGCTGATACTTCGGCACCGGCCCAAACAGCGCGATCACGATCCACGATGCGATGGCCACCATCGAGATCACGGCAAACCAGCGCAGCGCTTTGTAATGCTGCAACGCTCGCGCAATCTCGTCTTGGCTCTGAGGCTGCTTCTTCGTTTTCGGCTTGGTTTGCACCGCCATCGCACTACACAGATTTGATGCGTGCCTGATAGCGCTGGCGAGACAATTACAATGGAGGACTGTGGCAACCCTCGCCAAGTCTGACGCACGGAAACGCACGCTCGACATCATTCAGGCGCCCGCTCTTAAGAAGGTCTCTTGGTTAGTTCACGGCTTCAGCACGCGCGCGAATGGGAGTCTGGGCTTCGTCGCGCACGACACTCGCGAGCGCGTACAGGAGAACCGCCGCCGTTTTCTTGCCGCACTCGGCGCGCCGGCCAATCTGGTCACGCTGCGCCAGATCCACTCTGACATCATTCATGTCATCACCTCGCCGCCCGCCGAACCTCTCGCCGGGGACGGACTCATCACCAACGTTCTCGGAATCACGCTCGGCATCCTGACTGCGGATTGCTTCCCAGTCCTGCTCGCTGATTCCAAAAACAAAGCGGTGGGAGCATTTCACGCCGGCTGGCGCGGAACGGTAGCCCGCATCGCGGAAAAAGGACTCGGCCTGATGCGACGTGAATACGGCACCAAGCCCGAAGATGTTGTTGCCGCCATCGGGCCCGGGATTCAGCAGTGCTGCTACGAAGTTGGCGAGGAAGTGAAAAGCAAGTTCGAGTCGCAGTTCGCCTACGCCGCCGACCTTTTCCGCGAGATTAAAGACTCTGATCCGGTGCGCGAAAAATATCCGCTGCTCTTCATGAACATGCGCGCTCCCGGCCACGGGGATCTCTGCGTGAAACTGCACCTTGATTTGCGCGAAGCCAATCGCCGCCAGCTCTTGAGCCTCGGCGTAAAGCCAAACCGCATCTTCACTTCATCAGAATGCACCGCCTGCAATGTCGAGCGCTTCTTTTCTCATCGCGCCGAGAAAGGCAAGACGGGAAGAACGATGGCCGTGATTGGAATGATGGGATCGGACGAATCGCGCGTGATCGGTTGATCAGGTGATCTGAAAACCTAAACAAGAGTTGAAGGAACGCTGTTTCTATTAAGTGCTGATGACTATGTGTATTGGCTAGCTGCCAGTTGCTAATTTTGCCAATTGCTGCCACTCATCGGATTCCGCTACTACTGCCCATCCGAAGTTGTATTCGCTGCCGGTGGGTGATTCGTCTGATTGATGATGTCTTTCAGTTCCTTGCTGGGCTTGAAGTAGGGAATCTTCTTCGCCGGAACCTCCACGCGGTCGCCGGTCTTGGGATTTCTTCCCACCCGGGGTTTGCGCTGGCGGGTGCGGAAGCTGCCAAAGCCGCGGATCTCAATCTTGTCCCCCGCGCGCAGTGAACGGACTACGCCGTCAAAAATCGTCTCCACGATGATTTCGCTGTCTTTGCGGGTAAGTTCCGTGAGGCGAGAGACTTCCTCAATCAAGTCGGCTTTGGTCATAGGCCCTATTCCATCCCAAATACAACTTGGCGTCAAGGCGTTTTTCGCGTGAAATCAATAGGTTGCAAACGTTTCAGCTCAGCTTGATGCGCTTCATTCTGCGGCCGACTTTGAGGATGAACTCGCGGGAATCCAATGCAAGCGCGTGTTCCTCTCGCACCTGATCGTTGATCTTTACCGCCTTCTGTTTCCTCTTGCGCTGCGCGTCCGTAGCAGAATCTGCCAGACCTGCCTGTACCATTAGCTTGTCCAGCCGGACTAAAGGTGAAGCGCCTGCATTTCGTCCGTCTGAATCGGCGATAATCGCCTGAAGCGAAATCTCTTGCGTCTCTACATCTTCCGGCGCCTCATCTTTCTGAAACTGCCTCGCCCAATTCTGCTCCGCCTGTGCGGCGGCTTGCGCTCCATGAAAATCCGCAACGATCCTTCGCGCCAGAGCCTTCTTGGCTTGCATGGGATGTTCGTCGCGCTTCATCTGCCCAATCTCGTCCAGGCTGATGTCGGTCAATACTTCGTAGTAACGCCACATCAGCTCGTCAGAAACCGACATCACCTTGCCGTAGATCTCCTGCGGCGGTTCGTTGATGCCGATGTAGTTGCCGTAGGACTTTGACATCTTCTGCACGCCGTCCGTGCCTTCGATGATCGGCGTAGTCAGGACAATCTGCGACGGCTGCCCGTAATCCTTTTGCAGGACGCGCCCCATCAGCAGATTGAACTTCTGGTCAGTCCCGCCGAGTTCGACGTCGGCCTCAAGCGCGACGGAGTCATAGCCCTGGCAAACGGGGTAGAGCAGCTCGTGCATGTGGATCGGTTTTTCCTCCTGAAAGCGCTTATGGAAATCCTCGCGCTCGAGCATCTGTGAAACCGTGAACTTGGCCACCAGGCGAATGAAATGCTCCACACTCATCTTCGAGAACCAGCGCGAGTTGAAATCCACCACCGTCTTCTGCTGATCGAGAATCTTGAACACCTGCGCCTTGTAGGTCTCCGCGTTGCGGTCGATGTCGGCCCGCGAAAGCGGCGGACGTGTGGCCGAGCGGCCCGTAGGGTCACCGATCATCCCCGTGAAATCGCCGATCAGAAAGATAACGGTATGGCCGAGGTCCTGAAAGTGCTTCAGCTTGCGAATCAGCACAGTATGGCCCAGATGAAGATCCGGCGCCGTAGGATCAAAGCCGGCTTTCACGCGCAGCGGCTTGCCTGTAGTTAGTGATTTTTCGAGACGCTCGCGCAGCTCCGATTCGCGGATAATCTCCGCCGCGCCTTTTTTGAGGTAGGCCAGTTGCTCTTCAACAGGTGGGAAGTTTGCCATCAGAAGAGATTATAGAAAATCGTGAGTTTGCGATCCTTTAGCACTCGAACGCAGTGCAGGTTTACTACAGAATTCCATGATCGAAAGAGGATTTCCGATCTCTCGATCCCCCGATCACGCGCGATCACCCCGATGTCTTCACTTTCCGCTCGACCCAAACCCGCCGGCCTTTCTCTTCGACTCCGCCAGATCCTCCACCACCTGCACCTCGCCTGTAAGCACAGGGTAGGGAATCAGGTTGGCGATCTTGTCACCGGCATTGATTACTTGCGAGGTGTCGCCCAGATTCTCTATCAGGACCTTGATCTCGCCACGATACCCGGCATCGATCACGCCGCCGGTCAAAACGAGACGCCGAGATGCCATTGAGGACTTATCCCGCAGCAGCGCGCCCATCGCCTCGCCCGTGCCCGAAGAACATTCGATAGCGATGCCCGTAGGTACGGCGGCGTGGCTGCGCGGCGGAATGATAATCCTGAAGCAGGCGTAAACGTCGTATCCCAGGTCCTCGCCGGGATGAGCCACGGTGGGCGCCTTGGCCGAGTCGTTCAGCAGTTTCACGCGCAGCATTTAGCCGACCTCCGCCGAATGTTCCTTGCGCACAACTCTTCGTCCCTGCACTTCGTACTCTCCGGAAAGTACCATGCCAATGCCCTCAGTGTAGGCGATGTGCTCCTGCTCAAGAATGCGCGCGGCCAGCGAGTGCTCGTCGTCGCTCTCCAGAACGGGAACCGTCTTCTGCAGGATGATCGGTCCCTGGTCGAGGTGCTCGTCAACAAAATGAACCGTACAGCCGGCGACCTTTACTCCATATTCGATTGCCTGCCTCTGCGCGTCCACGCCGGTGAACGCCGGCAGCAGGGAAGGATGAATATTGAGAATGCGATTGGGGAACGCCCGCACAAACTCCGGCGAAAGCAAACGCATATAGCCGGCGAGGCAGACCAGATCGACCCCAACCCGCTGCAATGCCGCAGCGACTTCAGCATCGTGCTCTTCCCGCACGCGCCCTTTGGAGGGAATCAGCACCGCGCTCAGCCCACGCCTCTTGGCAGATTCGAGGCCTGCAGCGTCGGCTCGATTAGAAATGACGATCGCAATTTCCGCGGCCAGCCGGCCCGCTTGAATGGACTCAGCAATTGCTTCGAAGTTGGAGCCGCGGCCCGAGATCAGAATGCCAAGTTTTTTGAGAGGAGCCATGCTCAGGCGTAGAGCACCTTGCGCTCGCCCTTCACGATGCGGCCGATCAGGTACGACTTTTCTCCTGACCGCTCAATCAGCGAATGCACGCGTTTGAACTTCTTGGCTGGAACCACCAGCACCATGCCGATGCCCATGTTGAAGGTGCGCATCATGTCATGCTGCGGCACGTTGCCGATCTTCTGCAGATGCGAAAACACGGGCAGCACCGGCCAGGTGCCAAGCTCCACGATCGCAGCAAGGTTCTTCGGCAGCACCCGAGGCAAATTTTCCGTGATGCCGCCGCCGGTGATGTGCGCCATGGCATGCACCAGTTCGGCGTCGATCAGCTTGCGCAGCACCGGCCAGTAACTCTTGTGCGTTTTCATCAATTCTGCGCCCGCCTTACCGTGCAGATCGTTCACGTAGGTTTCCGGAGTGTAATGCGCGACTTCGAAGAACAGTTTGCGGGCCAGCGCATATCCATTGGTGTGAAGACCGTTGGATGGCAGCCCGACCAGAACGTCGCCCGCGTCCGCCTTCTCTCCGGTGATGATCTTGTTCTTGTCGGCCACGCCGACGATAAATCCGGCAAGATCGTATTCGCCTCTGGGATAAAAGCCCGGCATCTCCGCCGTCTCGCCGCCGATCAGGGCGCATCCGTTATGACGGCAGGCCTCGGCGATTCCTTCCACCACTTTTTCCGCCACGTCTGGATCGAGGACGCCTGTAGCAAGATAGTCCATGAAGAAAAGCGGCGCTGCGCCCTGCACGGCGATGTCATTCACACAGTGGTTCACCAGATCGCCGCCCACCGTGTGGTGAAAGTTCATCATAAACGCGACTTTCAGCTTGGTGCCCACGCCGTCCACGCTCGACACCAGCACCGGCTCGCGGAATTTCTTCTTATCGATGGCAAACATCCCGCCAAAGCCGCCGATTTCACTCACCACTCCTTTGGTGAAAGTGCGATGGGCCAGGTACTTGATGCGCTGCTTGGCGCGGTCCGCGCGATGAATGTCAACACCGCTGTCGGCGTAAGTAATCGAGGTCTTTGTCAATCCAGAGTCCGTTTTCCGTGAAGGGTAAAGGGTATCAGGGGCGATGAGCAGCTATTCTAGCATTGTAGGCTCTGTTATTCCGCAGCCACGAATGACAGAACAGAAGCGAGAGAATCTTCATTTTGCCTTGATTCGCGTGGTTTCCCGGCCAAGCTCTTTCCCCACCGAATCGAGCACCCCGTTGATGAACTGCACTGATTCCGGCGCCGAAAAACGGCGGGCAATTTCCAGAGCTTCGTTGATCACCACAGGTCGCGGCGTTTTATAGGCGATCAACTCGGCAACCCCAGTGCGCAGCACATTGCGATCCACGGCAGCCATGCGCTCCACGCGCCAGTGCTGCGCGTGCTTCTGGATGAGAGCATCCACTTCCTCCTGCCGGTCAGTTGCGACGGCGAACAAGTCGTCGGCGAAGCCGCGCGTATCGCCATCCACCTCCGGACGCTCTGCCCAAAACGTCTGGCGAACCTGTGCGGGCGCCTGCTTCGCCATGTCCCACTGGAACAGCATCTGCAAACAAAGCTCGCGTGACTTGCGCCGGCCGCCCATTGTTATCTGACCTTGTCCTGTTTCTTGGATGCGGTCTTGCGCTTCAGGCTGACCATCTCGATGGCGGAAATCGCTGCTTCAAAACCTTTGTTGCCGGCCTTCAATCCCGCGCGATCCAGCGCCTGCTCCAGGTTCTCACAGGTCAACACGCCATAAGTGTGCGGCACGCGGGTCTCCTGCGCCGATTGTCCAATGCCTCGAGTGACCTCCGTCGTGATGTGCTCATAGTGGCTGGTTTCGCCTCGAATCAGGCAGCCCAGCGTGATGATGGCGTCGAAGTTGCCGGTTTCCGCCAGCGTTCGTGCCTGCGAGGGGATCTCAAACGATCCCGGCACGCGGACCACAGCGATGTCGTGATCGCGGCAGCCGCTCCGTCTTAGAGCATCGAGCGCTCCCTGCAGCAGACGCTCCGTAATGAATGAGTTCCAGCGCGCGACCACGATGCCAAACCGCATGCCCGAGGCGTTTAGATCGCCTTCAGTCGCATCCTGTTCATTCGGATCCTTTTGCCAAAAGGCGAAGCGCATTGCCCGAGCAGGTTCAATCACCAGCACGCGCGAACCCCACCCAGTGGTTTCAATTTCGGAGATGAATTTGACTTTCTCCTTTTTGAGCAGAACAGAGATGCTGTCCAGATCGTCGACCTCGATCCAGATGTCAGCAGGGAACTTCTCTTTGCCTTCGACAAGTTCCAGCTTGCCCACCGGGGCAAGGAAGTAACGGCCGCGGGCGAGAGGGTTCTTCCATTCTTCGCCACGTTCAAAGCCCAACCGGTCCAGAAGGGAAGAGAGCAGTTCATATTCTTTTGCGCCGACTGCGTAACGGATTGTGGTGATGCCTCGGATCATGCGGCGGACGGCTACTTGCCTTGAAAATTCGCGGGCCGTTTCTCCAGGAACGCCGTTGTTCCTTCCTTCTTATCTTCGGTCGCGCAGCACACGCTGAAGAGCGTTGCCTCCAGGAACAAGCCCTCTTCGAGCGACGTATTCATTCCCTGGTTGACTGCCTCCATGCAGTACTGGACCGCTAGCGGAGCATTGGCCATAATCTTCTGCGCGATCTCCTCCGCGCGAGCAATCAGCCGGTTCTGCGGCACAACTTCATTCACCAGGCCGATGCGGTGCGCCTCCTGCGCGGAGATCATCTCGCCGGTGAGCAGAATCTGCATGGCCAGGCCTGTGCCTACAAGTCGCGGCAGCCGCTGCGTTCCGCCGTAGCCGGGAATGATACCCAGCTTCACTTCCGGCTGACCGAGCTTCGCGTTCTCGCTGGCCAGACGCATGGTGCAGGCCATGGCAATCTCGCATCCGCCGCCAAGGGCAAAGCCGTTGATGCACGCGATCACCGGTTTTCCCAGATTCTCGATCAGATCAAGCACGGCCTGACCGCGATGCGTATAGGCCTTGGCTTCCACGGGATTGTTGCGCGCGAGCTCGTTGATATCTGCGCCTGCCACGAACGACTTCTCGCCTCCGCCGGTAAGAATCACCACACGCGTTTCTCTATCGGCAGCAAGATCGGTGAACACTTCCCGCAGTTCTTCCATCGTTGCCATGTTCAGCGCGTTAAGCACCTTCGGCCGATCAATGGCGACGTAGGCGATGCTGTTTTTCTTTTCGAGTTTCAGGTTTTCCATCTTCAGCTTTCTTAGCTCTCACCACAGATTCGCGCTGATAACACAGATCAGATCAGTGGCATCCGTGGAAATCGGTGGTCAGAATTTATGCGGAACAGGTGAATTCGGATCCGAGTAATCGTAAAATCCTTTGCCCGTCTTCCTTCCGTACCAGCCAGCCATCACCAGGCGCTTGAGCAGAGGCGGCGAGGCGAAACGCCGTTCTTTGAATTCATCAAACATCACGTGCGTAATGTAGTACGTGGTATCGAGCCCAACGAAATCGAGCAGTGTGAATGGCCCCATGGGATAGCCGCAGCCCAGCTTCATTGCGTTGTCGATATCAGGGATCGAGCCCACACCTTCTTCATAAGCGCGGATCGCGTCCAGTAGATAAGGAACCAGCAGCCGGTTGACAATAAATCCGGTCTTGTCGCTGGTGCGGACCGGCACTTTACCCAGGCTCTTGCCGAACTCGTACGCAGCCTCAAACGCCTGATCGCTGGTGGCGATTGTACGCACCACTTCCACCAGCTTCATCAGCGGCACGGGGTTGAAAAAATGCAGGCCGACGAACTTGTCCGGACGCTTGGTTGCGGCGGCGACTTCGGTGATTGAAATCGAGGAGGTATTGCTGGCAAAAATAGCGTCTTTCTTCACGATCGCGTCAAGCGCTGAGAACATCTTCTTCTTTTCATCTACGTTCTCGATAATGGCCTCGACTACGATGTCGCAATCTGCCAGAGCGCTGCGGTCTGTGGCGCCTTTGATTCGGCCGCGCACAGTTGCCGCAGGCTCCTTGATCGTGCCTTTTTCGGCAAACTTGGCCAGCGACTTCTCGATTCCGGCAAAGCCCTTGTCAAGAAATCTCTGTTCCTGCTCGAGGACGATCACGTCGTAACCCGCGGTCGCGCTAACCTGGGCAATGCCCGATCCCATCAGGCCGCAACCGAGTACGCCAACTTTTTTGATGTGCATTCTCTCCTCTTGAACAACAAAGGCCAGGAAGGATCACGAAGAATCAACCACAGAGGGCACAGAGGCCACTGAATACCAAAAGAACACAAGGTGCTTATGACAGCTTTCGTCGTGATTCCTGGAAATTGAACTTACTTGTTCGTGTTCCTTCGTGTCCTTCGTGGTTCCAGATTCTGCTCCGTGGTCCTCCGTGTTCTCTGTGGTAAAACCTGTTCTATCTCTGCAAATTCTCCACGATCATCGCAATGCCTTGTCCGCCGCCGATGCATGCGGTCGCCAACCCGTATTTCGCTTTGCGGCGGCGCAACTCGTTCAAAATCGTGATCACCAGCCGTGTTCCGGTTGCGCCCAGCGGATGACCCAGCGCAATCGCTCCACCATTTACATTGACTTTGCTGCGATCCAAACCTAACTCTTTCTCGACCGCCAGGTACTGCCCCGCGAATGCTTCGTTCACTTCGATCAGGTCCATGTCTTCGAGCTTGAGTCCCGCTTTCTTTAGCGCCGCGCGGGAGGCCGGCACTGGACCGCTGCCCATGATTTTGGGATCAACGCCCGCAATCCCCCAGCTCACAATGCGTCCCATGGGAGTGAGTCCCCGCTTCTGTGCTTGATCGAGCGACATCATCACCACAGCGGCGCCACCATCCACAATGCCGCTGGCGTTGCCTGCCGTTACGGTGCCGTTTTTGCCGAAGGCGGGCTTCAGTTTGGCCAGGCCTTCCATCGTGGTCTCAGGACGAAGATGGTCGTCCTTGTCGAATATCTCACCCGTGGGCTCGCCTTTGCGGTTTTTGAGCGGCACGGGCGCAATCTCTTCCGCCAGGCGGCAAGCCTTCTGTGCCGCTGCTGCTTTCTGCTGCGACTGCAACGAAAATTCGTCCATCATCTCGCGCGTGATGCCCTGCTGCTCGGCGTACAACTCCGCGGTGTTCGCCATGTAGAGATCGCAATAGGTATCGAGCAGTGCGACCATCAGCGAGTCTTCCATCTTGCCTTCGCCCAGCCCGAACCCCCAGCGCGCTCCGCGGATCACATGCGGCGCCTGCGACATGGATTCCATTCCGCCGGCCAACACCGTGCTCGCTTCGCCAAGCTGGATCATCTGCGCGCCGTTCACCAGCGCCTGCATGCCGGATCCGCACAGACGGTTCACGGTGAGGGCGGGCGTGGCAATGGGAAGGCCTGTTTTCAACGCGACGTGACGAGCGCCGTAGAGTGCATCGCCGGAGGTCTGCTGCGCATTGCCGAAAACGGCATGGTCGAATTCCTTCGGTTCCACGCCGGAGCGCCGGATTGCTTCCTTGCCGGCCACGGCAGCCAATTCCATCGCAGTAAAGTCGCGCAGCTTGCCGCAGTAGCGGCCCATCGGCGTGCGCGCGCCGCTCACAATTGCAATATCAGTAGCTTGTGACATAAGAGAAACCTGTATGAAGAGTTAAGAACGTGCGGGCAAACTCATCAGTGTATCAGCGTGCGAGAAAGGCGGGCAAACCGCACTCCGTTGGAATTGCGAATGAAAAGGTGCGCGGGGATGAAGAGAGTGAGCGGGGAGTCATCTTTCAGAAGTGCAGTGGGCCAGCGCAATCCTACCTGCCGTGGAATTCGTATGCGCCGAGTTCCTGCAGAATCGCCACACCTGAGCTGGTGCCGACGCGGGTGGCGCCTGCTTCCAGCATCGCCTGCGCCGTGGCCGCGCTGCGCACGCCGCCGGAAGCCTTCACCCCGGCACGGTCCCCGACTACACCACGCAGCAGGCTGACATCCTCTGCCGACGCGCCGCCGAGAAAACCTGTCGCGGTTTTCACAAAGTCGGCGCCGGCAGCAAGACAGATTTGGCAGGCAAGAATCTTTTCTTCCAGGTTAAGAAGAGGTGTTTCCACAATTACCTTCACCATTGCTCCGCGCTCATGCGCCACCTGGACAACACTTGAGACGTCAGTCTGTACGGCGAGGCGATCACCCGACTTGAGCGCGCCCACGTTCATCGCTATCTCCAGCTCGGCTGCACCCAGGCGGATGGCTTCTTCCGTTTCAAAACATTTCATGGTCGTGCTGTTTGCGCCAAGAGGGAAGCCGACGGTGGCTGCCACTCGTATGCCGCTTCCGTTAAGACAAGAAGCCGCCAGGCTGATCCAGTACGGATTCACGCATACCGCCACAAAGCGGAAGAACATCGCTTCTTCGCAGAGCCGAATGATTTGTTCGCGGGTAGCGTCAGCTTTCAGGAGGGTGTGATCGATGCAACCGGCCATAGTCTGCCAGCCGGTTAGCTGGATGTGCGGATCAGTCAGCAGTTGGGACATCCAAGGCGGATTCTACCACCGCTTTTAGAATGTGGAACACAGGAATTACGACGCTGCCTCACAACTTATGCTCATCCTCGGGGAGAATTCGTATGTCAGGCAGATTTCGGTATCGCTCGGCGTAATCGAGCCCGTATCCCACAAGAAACTTGTCCGGAACTTTGAAGCCAACATAATCGGCCTCAATCGGCGTGCGGCGGCGGAAAGGCTTATCCAGCAGGGCGGCAATTCGGAACGAGCGCGGCTGGTGTGCCACCAGATGCTTGCGCAGGAAGTTGAGCGTGAGACCAGTGTCGAGAATGTCTTCAACCAGAATCACGTTCTGGTCACGCAGCGGAGTGATTACGTCTTTGATGAGCTGCACCTCGCCGCCGCTCACTGTCCCGGCGGCATAGCTGCGCACGGCAATAAAGTCGAAGGTGGCGTCGAGCTGGATTTCCCGCGCCAGGTCGCTCAGGAATAAGCACGCGCCTTTTAGCACCCCGATCAGCACGACAGTTTCTCCCGCGAGATCGCGTGTAATCTTCTCGCCGATGGAAACTACTGCTGAGGCAATCTGGTCACGGGTAAGGAGGACTTCCATCGTGCTCAGGCCAGTTTGCGCCTGCGCTCCCGGACCTCAGTTGCAGGCTGAGACTTGGCGTGCCGCTCCAGCACGGCCCTTCCTCTCCCATTGCAGGAGTGGCACCTTCCCGCGGTGATGAGCCTGGTCACTGAGGCGCTCGCCGCAAGGAAGCGCCCGCACTTCATGCACAACATTTCGGAGATCCGCCCGTCCAGCGACAATACGGCAACATTCATGGACACCAGCTTGAAAGAGTAGGAGAGAATCTGACACTTTGGCCGCGGAAAGGCAAATAAAAAAATTCTTTGGCAGAACGTGGCGTGAGAGCTGCTGTGGGATTCGTGCGAACCGTTGCCAGTCGGCTGATTGCGGCTGATTGGAGGAGCTTGGTGGGCGGTCACAGACTCGAACTGTGGACCTCCTGCTTGTAAGGCAGGCGCTCTAACCAGCTGAGCTAACCGCCCGAACGGATGCAATCATTATACAAACCAAAACCCCCAAAACCCTCCACACCACGATGTCACAAAGACTTCCCGCGAGATCCGCTCATTTTGGATTGTTTGGCAATTTTGGCATTTCTGGCAATCGGGCGCGCTCCAGGTTACCAAAGTCACTGTACCAACATTAACACGTTCTTATCGCGGGCAGGACTGTGCTAATTTCACGTAGCCCCCAGCCAAATTATGGCCAGCCTCACAGACAAGCTTCCCACGATCCTGGTATTGGGCGTGTTAGTGGGAATTTTTATCGCCCTGCGGCGGCACGTGAAGTCGCCGCGGCTGAATCTCTGGATCGCTGCTTGGGGACTGATTTTCGTCCACTTTTGTGTCCAGCTTTTCGAGCCGTCTGACGGCGACTTGTCGCCCCTGCTTTTCATTGTCGACCAGGGTTCTCTGCAGCTCTCGGCGCTTTTCTTCGTCGCATCGCTTACGTCATTTCTTGAACGCGCAAAACTCACCGCCGCTCTGCTGACCGTCACCGGCGTTCCAGTCATGGGATACGTTCTTGCCGAAGCCTATAACTGCGACTGGCGCAGCGTTTACATTGTTTGCAGCGTTGGTCTCTTTTTGGGAACGCCGCTGTTTGTCGCTCTGGCCCGCAAACCCAATCTCAAATCATCTCTGTGGATCCCGTTTGTACTAACCGCCGGCTGCATCAGCATCGCTCACGCGTGGCGGCACGAATACGATTTCGGATTCCTGGCCATCCTGACTCTCGGCTTCGGCATGCCGGGCTTTTTGTTTTTCCGGCGCTATACCCGCTGGTCGCCCGGAGTAATCACCAGCGGAGGCGGCTTTCTGCTATGGGCGGCAGTGTTTCCGATTGGGCAGTGGCTCTACCTTAGTCACCCCAATCTGCATGTGAATCCAGAACTCTTCAACACACCAAAGCTTTTTGTCGCCTTCGGGATGATCGTCACGCTGCTGGAAGAAAAATCGGAATATCTGAAGGCGGCGAACTGGCGCGAGCACCAGATCAGCAACCAGATGCAGCGCTTCGCCAGCATCACCTCGAGGCTGCTCAATGGAAGCAACGTGAGCGCATTGTGCCAGGAGATCGCGCAGGCACTCAGTGCAACCAGCACATTTCGTCGCGTCCTCATTCTTCTCAGCAACGACGGCAAAACGCTCTTCACCGCCGGACACTCGGGCATGGATAGCTCGACCGTAGCGCTGGTGCAGCATAACTGCGCCAAGGTGTGGCGCCTGGAAAACCTGCCGGCCATCTATCAACGAGGAGGGCGGCTGGGAGAAACCTCAGTCCTGGTGCGTGCCCCATTCCTCAAGGATTATCAGACGCTCCCCAGCGAGATCGATTATTCCGAAGATTGCAGTTGGCAGAACGGGGACAAAGTCTTCATTCCGCTGCAATCCGCGCGCGGCGCCATTGTGGGCTGCATTTCCATGGATGAACCGCGCGATCCGGCGCGGGTAAACGCGGAAGAACTCTCCAACATTGAGATGCTCGCCGGCGATCTTGGCGTGACGGTAGACAATGCCGCTCTTCACCGCCAGCTTGTGCGCTCAGAGAAGCTGGCCGCGATGGGGCAACTTGTGGCCGGCGTGGCGCACGAACTGAATAACCCGCTCACCTCGATTGTCGGCTACTCTGAGCTGATTGCGGACGAGATCCAGGAGCCCGCATCGCGACAAAAGCTGGAGAAGATGATGCGTGAGGCGCAGCGGATGCGCCGCATTATCGAAAACCTGCTGCGATTCGCGCGCCAGAACAGCCTGGAGAAGAAATCGGCCAACCTGGAGGCCATGCTGAATGACGTGCTCTCATTGCGCGAATACCACATTCGCAGTCATGGTGTAACGGTCCAGCTTGAGGTTGAACCGCGTTTGCCGCAGGTTGCGGTTGACGAAGATCAGTTCAAGCAGATCCTGCTGAACTTGCTCAACAATGCCATTGATGCCCTGGAAGGTGGACCCGAGAAGCGCATCCACATCCATGCTTCCCGCCGCAATGATCGTGTGGTCCTGCACTTTGACGATACTGGGCCGGGCTTCAGCGAACCTCATCGCGTCTTCGATCCGTTCTACACGACCAAGCCGGTCGGCAAAGGCACCGGTCTTGGACTTAGCATCTGCTATGGCATCGTGAAGGAGCACGGTGGAGAGATTCACGCCACCAATCTCCAGTCGCGCGGCGCACGCATCTCCCTGGAGCTCCCGCTGGAGGCTGCTGTGGCATTGGAAAACGTGACTAGCGTATAGCCTTCGCGTCAACGTTGCCTGGCGACTTCCGTTTGCGCCCTCTTCTCCGCCTCATTTAACCTACTTGGTTTCGTCTTCATCCTCATGGCCGATCTTTCCAATAAGCTCATCAGCAAAGCCGACCCGACCTCATCCCGCTACGAAAAGAACATGCGCGCCATGGCGGAGATGGTTTCCGCCATTCGCAGCGAAGAAGAACAGATCAGGCTTGGCGGCGGCGAGAAGGCCATCGAATCCCAGCATGCAAAAAAACGCCTGACAGCGCGCGAACGAGTCAATCTGCTGATCGATCGCGACACCGAATTTCTTGAGCTCGCACTCTATGCGGCGTTTGAGATGTACGAAGAATGGGGAGGCGCTCCTGCGGCAGGCGTGGTCACAGGCCTGGGCCGGATTCACGGACGACTGTTCATGCTGATTGTGAACGACGCGACGGTGAAGGCCGGCGCATTCTTCCCGATGACGGCAAAGAAGGTCATCCGGGCGCAGAACATCGCTATTGAGAACCACATTCCGACTATCTACCTGGTGGATTCCGCCGGCGTGTTCCTTCCGCTCCAAGAAGATGTATTCCCTGATACCGACGACTTTGGCCGCGTCTTCCGGAATAACGCCGTGATGTCAGCCTTGGGAATCCCGCAGATCACCGCGATCATGGGAATGTGCGTCGCCGGAGGAGCGTATTTGCCGGTGATGTGTGACACCATCCTGATGACTGAGGGCAGCGGTCTCTTTCTCGCCGGCCCCGCGCTGGTGCAGGCAGCCATAGGAGCGAAATATTCGGCGGAAGAACTGGGCGGCGCGCAGATGCACGCGCAGATCGCCGGAACGATTGATTACCGCGAGGCGAACGATCACATCTGCCTGGAGCGCATTCGTTCAGTGGTCGGCAAGCTGGGACAGAAGCCGACTGCGGCATTCAACAGGATCAAAGCCGAGCGGCCGGCGTATCCACCTGAAGAGATCTATGGAATCTTCGAAGCCGATGGCGCCCGGCCTTATGACATTAGAGAGATCATTGCCCGCATCGTTGACGGCAGTAAGTTTGACGAATACAAGGCGGAGTACGGCAAGACGGTGGTCTGCGGACTGGCGCGCATCGGCGGGCTTGCGGTGGGTATCGTCGCCAACCAGGCCGTCTCAGCCCAGCAGATCGAATCCCATTCCGGAGAGAAGCGCCTCGAATTCGGGCGCGTCATTTACACAGAAAGCGCAGAAAAGGCCGCGCGGTTCATCATGGATTGCAACCAGAACACGGTTCCACTCGTATTTCTCCACGATGTGAACGGATTCATGGTGGGCCGCGATGCGGAGTGGAGCGGGATCATCAAAGCCGGCGCCAAGATGGTGAATGCCGTTTCCAATTCGGTTGTACCAAAAATCACCGTGATTCTCGGAGGATCGTTCGGCGCCGGGCACTATGCCATGTGCGGCAAGGCCTACGACCCGCGTTTCGTGTTTGCCTGGCCCTCAGCGCGTTACGCGGTAATGAGCGGCGCCTCTGCCGCAGGTACTTTGACGGAGATCAAGGCCCGTCAGCTTGAGCGTAGCGGAAAGAAACTCAGCGAGGCGGAAAAACGCGAACTCTACGATTCAGTCAAGGCTACCTACGACCACCAGACCGATCCTCGTTATGGTGCGGCCAGGCTGTGGATTGACAAGATCATCGATCCCATGGAAACCCGTTCCGCGCTGATCATTGCGCTCGAAGCAGCTGCGTTGAATCCCGAAATCAAAGAGTTCAAGGTCGGCGTACTTCAGACCTAGGTCTGTGTCACTGCAGTGCGCCACTTGTAAACTCCCCGAAAGCTGCGACAATATTGACCATGGGCGTAGTCGTCGTAGGCGGACATTCCCGAAGCGTGGGCAAAACCAGTGTTGTCGCCGGCCTGATTGCAGCCCTGCCGGAGCTTCACTGGACGGCCCTCAAGATCACTCAATTTGGCCATGGCATCTGTTCCGCTGACGGCAAACCCTGCGACTGTGACACTGGTGACGACCATTTTCGTGCCTTGAGCGATGAGCGAAGCTTGGAAGGCGAAACTGACACTTCGCGGTTCCTGGTGGCGGGCGCTGCACGTTCGATCTGGGTGCGAACACGGCAGGGAAGACTCAACGAAGCCATCCAGGATATTGAGCGCAAAATCGCCGGCGCGGAAAATGTCATCATGGAATCGAACAGCATCATGCGGTTTCTCAAGCCCGACCTCTACTTGACCGTGCTTGAACCAGCGAACCAGGATTTCAAGGTTTCGGCGAATGAGTTTCTGGAAAAGGCCGATGCTGTGATCTTGCACCAGAGCGACGGCGCGGCAGCTTGGGAGATGGTTTCCCTCGAGAGAGTCGCAGGCAAGCCGAAATTCACGATCCAGCCGCCGCCGTACGTTACAAGTGAAATAGCGGATTTCGTCCGCCAGCATCTCGCCAATGCGCCGGCGACAATTCCGCAATTCGTTCCCGCCGGAATAGAGTCGTAGGGTTTCTCAAGCCGCCATTGGCGAGCGGACCCCGCCTTCCAGCCCAATTTTGGTGAACGCCATATTCAGCGTCTGCTTGCTTTCCAGATCAACGAAGAATTCAGTCGTCTGAACGATCGCGTTCGCGTCATCCCGCGTAATGCCAGCCTGCTCCATGTCTGAGATGGAGAGCTGCAATGGTTGCGGCAAATCGGCGGCGAGAGCCAGCGCGGAATCGCGGATAGCGCCGCAGTGCTGCTGGTATTGGGCCGTTAGCATAATCGGCTTGAGCTTGTCCCAGTACTCGCGCAGGAAGTCCGGCCACCGGCCAAAATTCACGTAACAGGTGTTCAGGAAGGGGGAATCCATGGTGTGCTTGATGTCGTCATAAATTCTGCGCGTAGGAGCGGGGGCATTTTCTTCTTCCACCAGAATCACGTTGTCGCGGGCAGGCGGCTGATACTCGAGCGAGGTAGCGGGACGAGCGCTGGTCTCCGGATTTTCAAATGCCTGCATCTGCGCCGCGCAGAGCAGCAGCAGGACCGGATAGTTGTAATGGTAAAGATCCACGACGTCCTTTAGCTCTCGCTCAGCGCCGGGGCTGAACTGCAGTTCTTCGATCCGGCTGCGAAAATCCGGAACGGCAAAGTAGTTGTGCATGCGCGTATACGCCTCCGCTCCCAACCGATCGGCCCCGGAGAAGAATTCGCGAGTTGCGAGGACACCCTGAGCGGCGTTCCAGAACAGCGGAAGAAAGCGGGGGAACCCGGCAAAGACCTGGAAGACCATGTTGACGTGGGGAATTCCCAGAGCATGCTTGATTTCGGAGTAGATCTCCGCTGTTTCACCGTCAGCCTGGTTCTCTTTTACCGCAATCAGCTTGTGCCGCTTCAACGCCATAAACTCTACGATGTTTGATTGAAGAGGATGGTTGAGCGGCTCACAAGAATTAGGGCAACTAATGATCGCGTTGCCGGGGAAAGGGCATTAGTCCGCAGCGATTCAGCTCTTGAGCTTACCACCGCTGGTGGACTTTTCGCGGTAGAGCTTCTGCGCGACGCTGCGGATGGTCTCTGAGACGTTTCTGCTGCGCTGCAAGGCCTTAAGGTCGTAAACCATCAAGTTCCGGACGAGGGTCAGGGAGATTTCGACCGGTGTTTTGGGGTTGGTCACGAGATTGCGCTGCACTGCGTAGTTCTTGATGAACCTGCGGTTGCGGTTGATCTCCCGCAAAACGTTATCGTGAACGTTCTTCGCCGCGGCAAAAGTCTCAACTTCAGGGTCCGTCAGCTTGGGTGAGGACAGCACCGCGTTCTGAACGATTTTGGCAGGATCGCGGATCAGGACCGCGCGCTCTTCGCGACCGCCGGTAAACGCGGTCTTAACCCGCTCGGCAACGCTCATCTTGGCCAGCCGCTGCAATAAGGTGAGTTTTTTCTCATCCTGGGCGGGAATCTTCGCGCGCGAAGCGAGAGCCGCCGCTGCCAATGCGGCTGATGAGGAAGATTGACCGGCTTCAACCGTAACAGCGCCTGGAGGTTGAACCTCCTCTTCAGCCGAGGCACTCACCTCAGCAGAACTGGCCGGTTGATCTTCTTCAGGGTCTTCTGCTAGTTCAAAAGCGGTGCCTTCCTCGGCCGCGATTTCGCCTGCGTGCTGATCCCGCCAGGTCTGGTGAGCAGCTTCACTCTCAGGATCTGCCTCCAGCGCCTGCTCAGGCTCACTCACAGTGGTGGGGGGAGCGGGAGGCGCCGGATGCTTCAGCTCATGGAGCTCTTCCAGCGTGAGATGAGGATTGATGCTGAGAGCTTCCAGAATTGCCGGCGAGCTGCGCGTCCGGGGACTTGCCAGCAGCATCTTCAAGATCTCGCGTGGAGCAGCGGATGCCAGTTCCATCAGCAGCTCTTCTGCAATGGCTGCATTCTCGATGAGAGAAGGCATGAGTACGGGTCTTCGGTTCTGCTCTGACCAGAAATATCCCAGGATCTCCGCCGGAGTACCAGGACTGGACAGTATCTGAATCAAGGGCCCAGAATCCCAGCCCGCCAACGTCATCTTTGCATCCTGAGCAAAAACAGGGTTTTGAGTGAGAAAGACAAGGGATTCGATCATCTCACCGGTCGGAAGTGGCAGAGCACCCTTCGATGCGTTGCGCATCACCGCGGCGGGTACTTGATTTGCTTTGATCAGGTCAAGAAACTTTGCCATGTGCTTGATCGCCGCCGTTGCGCCTTATTTTGCACGCGGGCTCGCGCCATCGCTCCCGCTGCCGCGTCTCGCCAACAGATAAGCTTGGATGAACGCGTCCAGTCCTCCATCGAGCACGCGATCCACGTCGCCCACTTCCACCTTTGTGCGATGATCTTTCACCAGCCTGTACGGGTGAAGAACATAGGAACGAATCTGCGAGCCAAAGTCAATGTCCAGCTTCGAGTCTTCAACTTTTCGCGTAGCTTCGCGCTTTTTCTCCAACTCATATTCGTATAGCTTGGAGCGCAGGACCTTAAACGCCCGATCCCGGTTCTTGTGCTGGGAGCGCTCGTTCTGGCACGCGACCACAATTCCGGTTGGGAGGTGAGTGATGCGCACCGCCGAATCTGTGGTGTTTACGTGCTGGCCGCCTTTGCCGCCGGATCGATAAGTATCCACACGAATTTCCTCCGGCTTGATTTCAATCTGAATCGATTCATCGATTTCCGGCGAGACGAACACGCTGGCGAATGAAGTATGCCGCCGGCTCTGCTGGTCAAACGGAGAAATCCGAACCAGACGATGCACTCCGATTTCGCTGGTCAGCAGGCCGTAGGCATAGTCGCCATTCACGGTGAAAGTGGCCGACTTGATTCCGGCTTCTTCGGCGGGCTGGTACTCGATCATTTCCGTGCTGAAGCCCTGGCGCTCCGCCCAGCGCAGATACATCCGCAGCAACATCTCCGCCCAGTCTTGCGACTCGGTTCCGCCCGCGCCGGGGTGAATGGTGACGATGGCATTGCGCAGGTCATTTTCTCCGGAAAGCAGCGTCTGGGTTTCCAGCTTCTCCGCAATTTCGCGCAGAATATCAATCTCTTTGCGCAGGTCGTCGGTTACAGCCTCGCCTTCGCGCGCCAGATCAAAATAAGCGGAAATGTCTGCGGTGCGCCGCGAAAGATCCGAGTCCATCGCGAGTTCGGAGTCCAGGCGCTTGCGTTGGCGCATGAACCGCTGCGACTTCTCCTGGTCTGACCAGACGCCCGGGTCGGCGATCTTCTTTTCGATTTCGGCTAATTGGGTGCGCAGAGAGTCCGCGTCAAAGATAGCTCCGCAGGTCCGCGACCTTGTCGCGCACGGCGGCATATTCACGTTCGAGTTCTTCTACAAGAGGTTCGGCCATTTTCCTTTACACCGGACGGGCTTCAATCATGGTGCGGCCGCGGATGCGAGCGCGCACGAACATCGCCAGAATTGAGATTACCACACACGTCCAGGCGAAGACATCGCCATTAGCGGCGTAGAACGTCATCTCCATCTCCGGCGAGAAGGGCGCGGCCATGGCGGTGCGGACGTTGCGTTCTGCCTTGGCGATGACGCGGCCATCGGGATCAACTGAGGAGGTAACGCCGCTGTTTGTCGAGATCAGCACCCAGCGGTGATTCTCAATGGCCCGCATGCGCGCCATGAGCAGATGCTGAAACGGCGCTCCCGTTTCGCCATACCATCCATCATTGGAGATGTTGATCAGAACTTGCGCGCCGTTGGCGGTGAATTGCCTCACCTCATCCGGAAAAATGGATTCATAGCAGATCACCACGGAGGCGCGAAGGCTATTCAAATCGAAGACCTTCCGTTCGGTGCCGCGGCCAAAATCGCCTACCTCGCGCGTGAGTTTGTCAGCGAAGAACAGAACGTCTTTGAATGGCACGTATTCGCCGAAGGGTACGAGATGAATCTTGTCATAGCGTCCGATAGGACTGCCCTGTGGATTCAGTATCAGGGCAGAATTCAGAAGCTGCGGTTCCTGCCCTGGGCCTTTATCCTGCTCGCCCACGCTACCCACCACCAGAAACGAGTTCGTGTCCTGGGCGATGCTGCTAAGCCAGGGCAGCAAGCGCGGATCGTTAATAAAGAAGGGCGCGGGAGACTCCGGCCAGATGATCAGGCCGGCATCGTCACTCGAGCGCGACTGGAGTTTCTTGCTTTCGGCGACGCTGATCTGCTCGAGCGAACCGATCGTCTGATCATAAAAGTGCGGCGTCCACTCGGCAGGATCCAGTACCGGAACATTTTCCTGGACCAGCACGGCCTTTCGGTTTTGAGGGAACGGCGCGGTATCGGCAAAACTGCCCATCTGCAAAGCGATGGCGGCTGCACAGGCTGAAATCAAAAGGTTTTTGCGCCGCCTGCCATAAAGAAGAAAAGCCGCTGCAAACGCGCAGTTCACCAGCATCACGGCGAATGAGAGGCCGTACACACCTGTAAACTCGGAGATACGTGCAAATGGAATGTTGTTGACTTGAGCATTGCCCAGCGGCAGCCAGGGATCGCCTACGACGCGATCGCGAAAGAACTCGATTGCCACCCAGAAGAAAGGCGCCAGAAAGAGAGGTCGCCGATTTCCCAGGGTTGACCGGCGCGCCATTAGGACCACCAAAAAGCCGAATGCCCCGTGGTGCAGCGCCATGTAAAGGCAAAAGGCAACCATGATGAGCGCGGCCACCGGGCTGGCCAGGTTCCCGTATCCGTGCATCACGGGATAAATCCAATAGCAGGTGCCCAGGTACCACACCACACCGCTTACCCAGCCGATGAGGAATCCCTGCCAGAGCGTAAAAGGGCGCAGCGAACGGCCTTCAGAATCCACCAGCTCGCCTTCACCGCCGCGTCCTAAGAGCAGCGCATAAATCAAGGGTGCGAAGGCGACCCAACTCAGGAAGTAGATTCCAGGCTTGGGGAAAATGAGAATTTGTAATCCGCTGGAAGCAAGCGCCAGCAGCCAGGCTCTGGTGGGAATTTTGCGCACTGCTGGAATTCTAGCAAAGCATAGCTCGCACCCTCCGTGAAGAATAAGCTCTGATTTTGAACGAATTTGAAGGCAGGACTACAATGGCAACCGTGGATTTCGTTGCCGCCCATTTACTGCCGTTTTTCAAGTACCTCTTCTTTGCCGGCCTGATTGGCGCCGTGCCCGTAATCATTATTACGGCGATCAAGACGGCCCAGAGCATGTTGGAAGAGGACGACGGTTCACGAGACCACGCTGCACAATAGGAGCGAGGCGGAAGACGGTCCTGACGCACCGCAAAAAGCGAATGCGGGGGCCGTTCTTGTTTTATCCAAATGTCTGCAGGTACGGGAGCTGTCCCGCCACAATCGAATCGGGTCCGCATCGTTGTCGCCACCTCGGTGATGCTGACCTTTATTTCCTATTGGCGCGCAGCCGCAATTGTTCTCAATGACCTCGGCTCCTCGGCCTTCTATGCCGGAGGCATCGCCGAACAGGCCATCGGCAAGTCCGCTCCGTGGTTCATTCTTGGCGTCATGCTCTTTGCCTTCGCCGTGCGCTCGGTTTACGTCGAAAGCTGCTCCATGTTTACCCGCGGGGGCGTCTACCGCGTGGTTAAGGAAGCCCTGGGAGGAAACTTCGCCAAGCTCAGCGTTTCCGCCCTGATGTTCGACTACATTCTCACCGGCCCAATCTCCGGAGTTTCCGCCGGACAGTACATTGCCGGCCTGATTAATGAAATTTTGAGCGCTGCTGATTCGCACCACTGGATTCCTGGCGCTGTCCACGCCATGACCAATGGCCATACGCCCCAACTTAATGAGAACCACGCCGCCGCAGCATTCGCGCTGATCGTCACCCTTTACTACTGGTGGGAAAACATCAAAGGGATCGAAGAATCGAGCGACAAAGCGCTGCGGGTGATGCAAATCACAACTGTGATGGTGGTGATCCTGCTGGTGTGGGCGGGTTACACAGTATTTCACAACGGCGTCTCTCTTCCGCCGCTTCCAATTCCCGAAAATTTCCGTTTCAGCTCTGAGGCGCTGGGCTGGCTAAAGGGAACTGACCTCGCCAAGTCCCTTGGTCTATTTGGGATCCTGATCGCCTTTGGCCATTCGGTGCTGGCGATGAGCGGCGAGGAATCTCTGGCTCAGGTGAACCGCGAAATCGCCAGCCCCAAGCTGCGCAATTTGAAGCGCGCCGCGCTCATCATCGCAATCTTCAGCTTTGTCTTTACCGGAATTGGATCGCTGCTGGCGGTCATGATTATTCCGGACAGCGTACGGGTTCCCATCTACAAGGACAATCTCATTGCCGGAATGGCGATGTACATGGTGGGCCCGCACATGCTCAAACTGATCTTCCGGACGTTTGTCGTTGTTGTGGGTTTCTTGATTCTTTCCGGCGCCATTAATACTTCGATCATCGGCTCCAACGGCGTTCTCAACCGAGTTTCTGAGGACGGGGTTCTGACTGACTGGTTCCGCCGCCCGCATAAGAAGTTCGGGACTAGCTATCGCATCGTGAACCTAATTGTCGGCCTTCAGGTTCTCACCATCATTGCAAGTCGCGGCGATGTTTACATGTTGGGTGAAGCGTACGCGTTCGGCGTGATCTGGAGTTTTACCTTTAACGCGCTGGCCATGCTGGTGCTGCGCTTCAAGTACAAGGGCGAGCGAGGCTGGCGCGTCCCGCCCAATCTCCGTATCGCCGGAATTGAGATCCCGGTTGGGCTGGCTTCAGTATTTCTGGTCCTGCTCTCGACTGCTGTCGTCAATCTCTTCACCAAACAGATTGCAACAGTTGCGGGCTTGGTCTTTTCCGGCGTGTTCTTTGCCATCTTCACCGTTTCAGAGCACGTGAACAAACGGAAGTTCCGCCACGCCGAGCAGCAGATGAAAGAGCACTTCCAGCTCGATCACCAAGAGACGATTGCGCGCGAGGCCGTGCAGGTGCGTCCTGGAAACGCTCTGGTCACAGCGCGCGACTACAACACGCTCAACCATCTCAACTGGGCGCTCGAGTACACCAACACTACAGAGCAGGACATCGTTGTCATGGAGGCGCGCCTCACCGGCTACGGCAGCGCGGAATACGATCTGAAGATGGAGCAGATCTTCAGCGACTATGAGCAGACGCTCTTCACCCGCGCAGTCTCAATTGCCGAAAGTTACGGTAAGACGATCTCGTTGCTCGTGGTCCCCGCCCGCGATGTATTTTCCGCCATCGTGCAGACGGCCAACGCGCTTGAATCCTCCAACGTAATTTCTGGCCTTTCCAGCAAGATGACTGGGGAGGAGCAGGCGTTCCGTCTGGGGCAAGCTTGGGAGGCCATGGCCGAGCCCAAGCGCCAATTTGTCTTCACCGTTGTACGTCCCGACCAAACAGTCGAAACCTATCGTATTGGCCCGCACACGCCGACGATGAAGACTGAAGATGTGCACCTGGTACACAAAATCTGGCTCGATGTGAAGAAATATCCGGGAACAGAGGAGATCCATCATTCCGATATCGTCACGCTGGCGCTTACGCGATTGGCTAAGGACTATAACCTGGACAAAGAGGATGTTCTGAAGACGCTCAAGAAGGGCGCACGCGGGCCGATGCCGAAGACCACGCCCTTTGTTCGCGAACCTGACACAGAACAAACGCAGACGCGCAGCGATGGCAAGTCTCCGGCGACAGAAAGGCGTGACCGCCCGATGCCTCCGGTCACGGGACCAAAATAGCTCGCGAGTAAAAATCTCAGTTCAAAAGGGACGCTCAAATCGTGAATGCAACTTCCAACGACTCCATAACCCAATTGCTGAGGGAATCAAAAATTATCGCCGTCGTTGGACTGTCGGATAGCCCTTTGCGGCCAAGCTACGGCGTTGCTGCGTATATGCAGAGCCACGGATATCGCATTATCCCCGTCAACCCGACCATCAAGGGCGCGCTGGGAGAGAGGGCCGTGCCTTCGCTTTCGGCGGTCAAAGAGAAGATTGATATTGTTGATGTTTTTCGGCGTCCGGAATTTGTGCCGGAAGTGGTCGAGGAAGCAATCCGGCTGAAAGTTCCGGCCATCTGGATGCAGGAAGGCGTGGTGCATGAGCAAGCTGCCGAGCGAGCGCGCAAGGCCGGGATCCAGGTGGTGATGGACCGCTGCATCCTCAAAGAGCACCGGGCAAGGTTTCGATAGCAAATTCGAAGTCAACCAACAGAAG
>DATEGH010000001.1:0-16846 GCA_035280185.1 Terriglobales bacterium | reverse complement strand
AAAAAAGTCTACGAGGACGACCGGACTTTTGTCTTTGAAGACATCCGGCCGCAAGCGCCAACCCACGTTTTGATCATTCCTAAAAAGCACATTGTCGGCCTGGATCAAGCAAACGAATCCAATGCTGAAATCATCGGTTACTGTCAGCTCGTGGCGGCAAAATTGGCTCGCGACCGCAAGCTCGAAGGCGGTTTCCGCACGGTCTATAATGTCGGGCCTGACGCCGGGCAATCGGTCTTTCATCTCCACTTGCATCTGCTCGGTGGACGCAAGATGAGCTGGCCTCCCGGATAGACCGTTAAACGAGCAAGCAAACATGCTTCAACAGTCGACCATCGAACCAGAAGCATGGCTTGCGACATTCGCATTGGGACTTCGGGCTATCACTACAAGCACTGGGTCGGTCCGTTTTATCCACCAAAGACGTCGGCTGGGCGCATGCTCGAGTTCTATGTTCGGCATTTTGACACTCTGGAACTGAACAACAGCTTTTACCGCTTGCCCACCATTCAAGCATTCGAGTGCTGGCGCGATTCCGCCCCGGCGAATTTCGTTTTCGCTGTGAAAGCCAGCCGGTTCATCACTCACAACAAGAAGCTAAAAGATCCGGAGAACGCGCTGGAAAACCTGCTGCCACGGGCGGAACACCTGGGCAAAAAGCTTGGTCCTGTTCTTTTTCAGCTCCCACCCAAATGGAAGGTAAATGTTGAACGACTCAAAGATCTGCTGGAAATTCTCCCGAAAGAACATCGCTATGCATTCGAATTTCGAGAACTGAGTTGGATCAAGCCAGAGGTCAATCGCCTTCTCGAAAGGTTCAACGCAGCTTTCTGCATCTATGAACTCGCGGGTTACCATACGCCGCTGGAGGTTACCGCCGACTTTTCCTACATCCGCCTGCACGGTCCGGCGGCCGGCAAGTACCAGGGCAGTTACAGTGAGGAACGCCTAGAAGATTGGGCCAGATGGATTCGAGAGCGGTCGAAGCGATTGAAGGCAATCTATGTATATTTCGATAACGATCAGGCCGGCTATGCCGCGCAGAACGCGCTGCGCCTGCGCGAAATGGTCAGGGGAAGCCGCCAAGTAACTCCATCTCAGGCCGCGTGAGCAGGAATAAAAAGTCCACAATCCGGTTTATTCTGTTCCAGGCTCGACCGCATGAAACTCCCGTGTGACTCTCTCTCACAGGCTCGCGTGACTCTGCTTGCCCTGCTCTGCTGCCTTCTATCTTGCCCTGCTCTTGCTCAAGACAATCATGACAATAATGGTGAATTGCAAGCCAATCCCGGGCGGCCCACCGTCTCCACTCCGGCAACGCTGACGCCGGTTGGCTATCTGCAGTTTGAAACGGGCGTGCTGGGCGCGGAGCATTCCGGCGAGTTCGCCAACCGCACCGGGATCAACGAAGTCGTCAAATTTGCAGTGGAAAAACACCTGCAGTTGCTGGTCTCTTCCGAGCCTTTCGTCCGCTCAGATCTCGGCCCCTCCACCAGTCGCGATGCCGGAGGAGTTTCTCTAGGCGTGCAGGCCGTCATCATCGACGGTGCCGAACGGCGGCCTACTTTTTCAATCAGCTATTTCCGGTCAATTTACGGCGGCACAGCGCCCGATCTCGATATCGGCTCGAGCCGCAACTCCGGGCTGGTGCTGTTCAGTTTCGATTTCGGCAAATTGCATGTGGATACCAACTACATTTTTAACGAGCAGATCGAGAACGCCGTTCATAGGGTGCAGTTTGGACAGACGGTCTCTCTGGCTCATCCGATTAAGGGGAAACTGGCATTCACGGGGGAACTATGGCATTTCACCCAGCCGTTTCTCAACTCGGAGGCCGTGGGTCTTTTGTTGGCGCCGACCTATACTCTTAAGCCCAATCTGGTGCTGGATGCGGGCTTCCAGCGCGGATTGACCTCAACCAGCACACGCTGGGAAATCTTTGCCGGGTTCACTTATCTGCTGCCAAAAAGGCTCTGGTAAGAAAGAAACCATCGCGCTAGGCAATGGCTGAGAGAGATCGCTAGCCGAGATTACGCGCGCGGGCTTCCTGCCACTTCCAATCGAGCATTCGCGCGTTGCAGCGCAGCCTGAGCTTCTGGCGAGCCGGTTGGTCCGGCTTTGCGCAGTTCTTCTTCCGCTTGCTGTTTGGCAGCTTGGGCGCGGTTTACATCAATCTCTTCAGCCCGTTCGGCGGTCTCGGCCAGAATGGTCACCTTGGTTGGCAGGACTTCGGCGAATCCCCAAGCCACGGCCAGCCGTCTGAGCTGGCCGCCGCTGTGATAGCTGATCTCGCCTACCGCGATTTCCGTAACTAGAGGAGCATGGCCGGGCAGAACGCCCAGGTAGCCGGTCTTTCCCGGAATCTGGATATCTTCCGCCGGCTCGCTTACCACCAGCCGCTCCGGAGTTACCACTTCGAGTTGGATAGTTTCCGCCATTGAGATTACGCGGCCGTAGTTTCAGCTTTCTTCATCTGCTCGGCGGCTTCCAGAACTTCCTCGATCGCGCCTTTCATGTAAAAAGCCTGCTCCGGAATATCGTCGTGCTTGCCTTCGATGATCTCCTTGAAGCTGCGCACGGTATCGGCCACTTTCACGTAGCGGCCTTTGTAGCCGGTGAACTGTTCGGCCACATGGAACGGCTGCGAAAGGAACTTCTGCACCTTGCGGGCACGTGCGACTGTCAACTTGTCTTCTTCACTCAGCTCTTCGATTCCAAGAATGGCAATGATGTCCTGCAGGTCCTGATAACGTTGCAGGATCCGCTTTACGCCCTGCGCAACGTTATAGTGCTCCTGACCGACGATGTGGGGGTCGAGAATGCGCGAAGTCGAAGCCAGCGGATCAACAGCGGGATAAATTCCGATGGCGGTCAGGGGACGCGAAAGCACCGTGGTCGCGTCGAGGTGAGCGAACGTGGTCGCGGGCGCTGGATCAGTGAGGTCGTCGGCGGGCACGTAGATGGCCTGTACGGAAGTGACCGACCCTTTCTTAGTTGAGGTGATGCGCTCCTGCAATTCGCCCATTTCCGTGGCCAGGTTCGGCTGGTATCCCACAGCCGACGGCATGCGGCCCAGCAGCGCGGATACTTCCGATCCTGCCTGCGTGAAACGGAAGATGTTATCGATGAACAACAGCGTGTCGGCGCCTTCCTCATCGCGGAAATACTCGGCGACAGTCAGCCCCGTAAGCGCCACGCGCAGCCGCGCTCCTGGCGGCTCGGTCATCTGGCCATAAATCAGCGCGGCTTTGGATTCCGCCGGAACCCCCGGCTTGATTACGCCGGACTCGCTCATTTCCAGCCACAGGTCGTTGCCTTCGCGAGTGCGTTCGCCCACGCCGGCAAACACTGAGTAGCCGCCGTGCTGCTTGGCTACGTTGTTGATCAGTTCCATGATGACAACAGTTTTGCCGACGCCCGCGCCGCCAAACAGCCCGATTTTCCCGCCTTTCAAGAACGGCTGGATCAGGTCAACCACCTTCACACCGGTTTCAAACATCTCGGCCTTGGTGGACTGCTCATCGAAAGCCGGCGCTGGGCGATGGATGGGCAGCTTCTGCTTGGCTTCAATCGGGCCCAGTTCGTCAACCGGGTTTCCGATTACGTTCATCACGCGGCCCAGCGTGCCTTTACCCACGGGGACGGAGATTGGCCCGCCCATGTCGATGGCTTTCATGCCGCGCACCATGCCTTCGGTGGCTTCCATCGCGACGCAGCGCACGCGCCCTTCGCCCAGGTGCTGCTCGACTTCAAGAACGACGTTCACGGGTTGCGGGACATCGAATCCCTCGCTGGTCACGCGCAGCGCCTGATAAATGGGCGGCATGTTCGCTTCTGTAAATTGCACGTCAACCGCGGGACCCGCGATCTGAATGACTCTTCCGATATTTTCTGCCATATAGATAATTTCCTGGCGGAGCCGCGCTAGAGAGCGGCCGCTCCGCTTACGATTTCGATAATTTCTTTCGTGATCTTTGCCTGCCGCACGCGGTTCATCTGCAGCGTGAGACTGTCAATCATGTCGGAAGCATTGTTGGTGGCGGAATCCATCGCCGTCATGCGGGCCGCATGCTCCGCCGCTTCCGACTCCAGCATCGCTCGGAATAACTGCACAGAGATGTACCGCGGCAGCAAATCGCGGAACAGCTCCTCCGGCGGCTGCTCATAGATGTAGTCCACCTGCGAGGCGCCGAAGCCTGCGGCTTTCTGGTCAATGGCCGAGGTGTCAGCAGGGCGCACTCCCGTTCCAGCGTGCAGCGCGGCTTCAATCCGCTTCTTGCGCTCTTCCTCGCTTACTTCTTCCGCAAACTCGTGCACCTGCTCGCCCACTTTGACGATGGGCAGCACGTCATCAACGACCAACCGCTGCGCGATGACTGACTTGAATTCGTTGTAGACGAGGTAAACGGAGTCAATCTTCTCTTCGGTGTAGAGCCGGCAAACTTTTTCCGCAATATCGCGGGCGCTCCCAAATTGCGCACGGTTCATCAGCCCGGCGTACTCGCCTACGATCTGAACCTGCCCTTTGCGAGGCTCGCCCTCGTTCCATGCCGGATAGCGGCGACGGAAGAAGTCGCGCGACTTGCGGCCCATGGCGATCAGGTCAATGTTCTTGCCGGCCTTGACTTCCATGAAGCGCATGGCGGCTTTCAGAATGTTGGAATTGAAAGCGCCTGCCAGGCCCTTCTCGCCCGAGACGACGATGAGCAACACTGTCTTTTCCGGACGCCGCACCAGTAGCGAGTTCACCGGTTCTCCGGTCTTTGGATTGTACGGATCAACACGCGAAACCAGAGACTTCAGCACGTTGGTGAGCATCTGCGCGTATGGCCGTGCAGCCAGCGCGCGCTCCTGCGCGCGACGGAGCTTGGCCGCCGAGACCATCTGCATGGCCTTGGTGATCTGCCGAGTGTTGCGCACGCTGCGGATTCGCCGCCGTATATCGAGAAGGTTTGCCATTGCCGGCTACGCTCTCGCCCCTGCGCCTGCCAGTTGCCGCTCGCTCACGAAACGCTGTTTGAATTCATCCAGCGCCTTCTTGATGTCCGCTTTCAACGCGTCATCGAGCGTCTTCTTCTGCATGATCGAGTCCAGCAGTTGCGGGTTCATGGAATCCACGTACTTGTAAAGCTCGGCTTCAAAGCTGCGGATCTGCCCGACCTCAAGGTCATCCAGATAGCCGTTGGTTCCGGCGTAGATGATCAGAATCTGCTTGCTGAAGGGCAGAGGCTGGTACTGGTCCTGCTTAAGGATTTCCACCAGACGCTTGCCGCGGTTGAGCTGGTTCTGAGTGGCTTTGTCCAGGTCAGAGCCGAACTGCGCAAAGGCCGCGAGTTCGCGATACTGCGCCAGATCGAGTTTCAGGCTGCCGGCTACTTGGCGCATGGCCTTGATCTGCGCCGAGCCGCCGACGCGGCTCACCGAAATTCCAACGTTCACCGCCGGACGCACGCCGGAGTTGAACAGATCGGTTTCGAGGAAGATCTGGCCATCGGTAATCGAAATCACGTTGGTCGGGATGTAAGCCGATACGTCGCCGGCCTGGGTCTCAATCACCGGAAGCGCCGTAAGCGATCCGCCGCCGGTCTTGTCCGACATCTTGGCCGCGCGCTCCAGCAAACGCGAGTGGAGATAGAACACGTCTCCGGGATAAGCCTCGCGTCCCGGCGGCCGGCGCAGCAGCAGCGAGATTTCGCGATAAGCAGCGGCGTGCTTAGAGAGATCGTCATAGATCACCAGCGCATGCCGGCCGCTATCACGGAAAAATTCGCCCATGGCGCATGCAGCATAAGGAGCCAGATAAAGCATGGGCGCCGGCTCAGAAGCCGAAGCGGCAACCACGATCGTGTAGTCCATTGCGCCGTAGTCTTCCAGCACCTTCACAACCTGGGCAATCGAAGAGCGCTTCTGGCCAATGGCGCAGTAAATACAAATCAGATTGTTGCCCTTGTTGTTGATGATGGTGTCGAGCGCGACGGCGGTTTTTCCCGTCTGGCGGTCGCCGATGATCAGCTCGCGCTGGCCGCGGCCGATCGGGATCATCGAATCAATCGCCTTCAAGCCGGTGGCCATCGGCTCGCGCACTGGCTGGCGGTCAATCACGCCCGGAGCAATGCGCTCGACGGGAATGTACTTGCTGGCATTGACCGGACCTTTGTCGTCAATCGGCTGGCCGAGCGCGTTTACCACGCGGCCGATCAAGGCTTCGCCCGTCGGCACGGACATGATGCGGCCCGTGCGCTTCACCTCGCCGCCTTCTTTCACTTCGGTGTAATCGCCCAACAGCACGGAGCCGACCTGGTCTTCTTCCAGGTTCATGGCAATTCCGGCGATGCCGTGCCCGAAGTCGATCAGTTCTCCGGCCATGACTTTATCCAGGCCATGCACGCGGGCGATGCCGTCGCCCAGCGAGATGATGGTACCAACTTCATCCACGGAGATCTTCGATTCGTAGTTCTCGATCTGCTCGCGGATCAGCTTTGTGATTTCGTCTGCTTTGATTTGAGCCATAGTTGATTTGCAATTTGAAATTTCCAAATTTGAAATTTCAAGTCTCTTCCTTCCACGTCCCGATCGCCGCTTTACGTCCTTGCGATCTGCTGCTTCAATCTTTCCAGTTGCCCCAGCACTGAGCCGTCATAAATTGTGCTGCCGATGCGAACGACTGCGCCGCCCAGGAGTTTTGCATCTTCGTCATAGTTGGCGCGAATGGCTTTGCCTGTAAGCTGCGTCAACCGGCGTTCCAGGTCTTTTCTCTCTGCTGGGCCGAGCGCTCGCGCCGAGCTCACCTCTGCTTCGGCAATTCCCATCCTTGCGTCGAGCTCCTGGCGCAATTGCCTTGCGATCTCTTCAATCTGCCGAATGCGGTGATGATCGATCAGCACTGCAAGGAAATTGCGCAGCATCTTCGATCCGCCCATCTTTTGGATGATCGCATCCAGCAGCTTGATTTTCTGTTTGTGTTCGACAGACGGGTTCTGGAGCACATTGCGCAACTCCGAGCTCTGATCCACCAGAACCGCAAAGTCATTCAATTCCCGCACGGTTGCGTCCGCATCGAGCTTGCGGTCTATCACCACTTCGGCAAAAGCGCGGGCGTATCGGCCTGCAACTGCGGCCATTTATCGTCCGTCCTTTCCCAGTTGTGCGACGAAGTCGCGCACCAGCGTCTGGTCCGTAGCGTTATCCACGCTGATCTTCTTCCCTGCCAGGTCCACCGCCAGTTTGGCTGCGTAGGCTTTCAATTCGCGACGCGCATTGTTGGCTGCCGCGGAGATCTCCTGCTCGGTGGAAGCAATGATCCGGCGCCGCTCTTCTTCGGCTTCAGCCAGAATGCGAGTCTGATCTGCTGCCGCCGCTACTTCGGCGCGGCGGCGAATCTCCGCGATCTCCACATCCAGGCGCGAAAGCCGGCCTTCCACTTCCGCGAGCCGCCGCCGGGCCTCTTCGCTGGCATTGCGAGCGTCTTCCATGCGCTTCTGGATCGCCTGTCCGCGATTGCGGAAAGCCACCGGCAAGGTCTTCTTCAGCAGAACCCAAAGAATAGCGGCGACGATGATGAAGTTGACGATGACGCTCAACCAGAACGTCTGATCGAGGCTGAGTCCGGTGAGTCGCGCCAGTGCCTTCACTGAAGCCGAGTGGCGGAACGCCTCCGTGTCAGACGCCTCGTCGTTTTTCGATTCGGTTTTGTTTTCGGGCTGCTGCGCGTTTTCAAGTGGCTGCCCCTGGGGAGCTCCGCCGGTGGCCTGAGCCGGGACCGGAGGATTCCCTGCCTGAGCGCGCACAGTGAGAGAGTTGAAGCAAAGCGCCACGAAACCAAACGTGAGCAAGCCGATGACGCAAGTTTTACGCAGACGGGAAAGCATTCTAACGCCCTCCCTCCGTCGCCGCCGCAGGACGCAGAATGGAATCGATGATCTCGTCTGCCAGCGAATCGGCTTGCTTCTGAAGCGAAGCTTTGGCAGCTTCTAATTCCTGCACGGTTGCTGCCCGCGCACGGTTCAGCATCTCGTCGGCGTGCTTGCGCGCTTCCGCCAGCGCTGAGCTGCGAGACTCCATAATTTGCCGGTGCTGCGCTTCCTGAGTTTTATAGATTTGGGAGCGCGCTTCGCGCATTTTCTGCTCGTACTCTGCCGTGCGCCTCTCCGCCGTCGCAATCTGCTGCTGCGCGTTCTGAACGGCGCCTTCGGTGCGGGCGTGGCGCTCTGCGAGCACCTGCTGCAAGCGACGGTAAACCAGAGATTGATAGGCGCCCCACACGATCAGCAGGCTGATGATCGCCGGGATGGACGTAAGCAGTAATTCGCCTAGTTGTCTGAGCGTTTCCATTCTTTATCTGTTTTATGTTTAGTAAATCAGGGAGCGGACGGGGACGACCACCAAACTACTTACGGTAACATTCGATTTAGAACAGTGTCAATTCACTCGGCTGCGAACAGGCGGCGAATGAATCTAGGGCCGCGAGCGCGGTTTTGAAACCCGGTACTACTATGAAATATTTCCCGCGCAAGCCTTGACTTACCATCGCGCGGGTCTAAAATAAATACATCACCTCCGATCCGATTCAGGATCGAATGGGCTTGTGGCCAAGGAAACCGTCACCGCTTCTTGGTCTCAGGCCCATTTTGATTTTTCTCTGCGTTCACCTAGGCTGTATCTTTAACAATCAGCATGCCAGATCAACTTCGCGGCGCATTTGGGCAGCCGGGAATCGCGCCCACCTGGACCACCAGCACCAAAGATGGAGTTGGCACCGCCTATTCCACATCCAGCCGGGTGTGGTTCACGCTCGCGCTGGGCATTGTCACGGAAATCTACTATCCCACCATCGATCGCCCGCAGATCCGCGACGCGCAATTCCTTGTGAGCGACGGCGAAACTTTCTTCCACGAAGAAAAGCGCGACATGACGCACACGACCGTCCGCCTGGAAACGCACACGCTGGGATATCACGTGACCACTGCCGATCCCGCAGGCCGCTACCGTATTGAGAAAGATGTGATTTGCGATCCGCACCAGGCCGGCGTTCTTATCAACGCCGAATTCTCTCCTTCGCCTGGATGGGAGAACAAGCTGCATCTCTACTTTCTGCTTGCGCCGCACATTGACGTTGGTGGCTGGGGCAATTCCGCAATGAAGATGAACGTTGCCGGCCAGCAGGTGCTGATTGCCTGGAAGGAGCGCACCTATCTCGCTTTGGGATGCGCCGGCGGGTTCACGAGAGCCTCTTGCGGCTTTGTTGGCGCCAGTGACGGCTGGCGAGACCTGAAAGACAACTTCCGCATGGACTGGGAGTTTGATCGCGCAGAGAACGGCAACGTTGCCATGATGGGCGAAATTGATCTCTCGCACGGAAACGAGATCACCGTCGCCATCGCCTTCGGTGACAGCCTGCACGCCGCAACCGCCGTGCTCAACCAGTCTTTGGCAATTCCCTTTGAGCAGCACCGGAGCCGCTTCATCGATCAGTGGCAGCGCATGACTGACACGCTGCACCGCCTTGAGCATGTGAGCAGCGATGGCGGCGAGCTTTACCGCACCAGCCGCACGCTGCTGCTTTCACATGAAGACAAGACCTTTGCCGGCGCGCTGATTGCTTCGGCAACCATCCCCTGGGGTGATGTGATGGGCGATGATGACCTCGGCGGGTATCACCTGGTATGGGTGCGTGACATGGTCAACAGCGCCACGGCGCTGCTCGCATCGGGAGACAAAATCACCCCGCTCCGCGCCCTGGTGTATTTGGCCTGCTCGCAGCAGCCTGACGGCGGCTTTCCGCAGAACTTCTGGATTGACGGCACGCCATACTGGAAAGGTATCCAGCTCGACGAGGTGGCATTCCCCATCATGCTGGCGTGGAGACTGTGGAAGGCCGATGCGCTGGAAAAGTTCGATCCGTATCCCATGATCAAAGCGGCAGTGAAATACCTGGTGCAATTCGGGCCAATAACGCAACAGGACCGCTGGGAGGAAGCCAGCGGGTACTCGCCATCAACGCTCGCCGCCAGCATTGCCGCTTTCATCTGTGCGGCAGAGTTCGCGCGATCGCGAAACGACAATGATGCCGCGCGCTTTATGCAAGATCACGCGGACTTTCTGGAATCCCATATAGAGCAATGGACCGTCACAACACAGGGCTCAGTGCTGCCGGAAGTTTCGCGCCACTACATACGAATTCTGCCCATTGGCGTGCATGATGTTTCGCCTGAAGTGGATCCGAATACTGCGCAGATTACGCTGGCGAACTGTCCTCCGGGAACTCAATGCAAATTTCCGGCAAATCAGATTGTGGATGCCGGGTTTCTGGAACTGGTGCGTTACGGTGTGCGCAAGGCGGGAACGCCACTTGTGGAAGATTCGCTGCGCGTAGTGGACCAGGGCTTGAAGGTGGAAACTCCCTACGGGCCGGTATGGCGCCGCTACAACCACGACGGATACGGTCCCCATGCCGATGGCAAGCCATATCAGGGCTGGGGGATTGGCAGGGCGTGGCCTCTGCTCACCGGGGAACGCGCGCATTACGAACTGGCTGCCGGAAGAGATGTGCGGCCGCTGATCGCCGCTATGGAAAAGTTTGCCACCCAGGGCGGCATGCTGCCGGAGCAGGTTTGGGATGCGCCGGATATTCCCGAAGCGTTCATGTTTTTCGGCCGTCCCGCAGGATCAGCCACGCCGCTGATGTGGGCGCACGCGGAGTACATCAAGTTGCTGCGCTCGGTTTCCGATGGACAGGTGTTTGATCTCTTTCCGCCGGTTGCGGAGCGGTATCTTGACCAGCGCGGGCGTAAGGACCTGGAAATCTGGCGGCTCAATCGGCAAGTCCGCCGCATGAAGGCGGGCTCTGTCCTCCGAATTGTCCATGACAGGCCATTCCGTCTGCGCTGGGCGTCTGCCGACGGCGGAGCTTTCAATGAAAACACCTCGACCGCAAGCGGTTTGGGGCTGGAGTTTGTGGACATACCTTCGCTGGCGGGACAAACCGCTCCGGTGAGATTCACTTTTCTGCTGGCAGATGATGCTACGAGTGATGACGCGGTATACGAGGTTTCGCTTGTGCCCGCAAGTCAATAGTCAGCCGCAGAGATCGTGGCTATTCCTTGGCCAGGCTAAGCCATGCGGGAGAGACCGGAATGCTAAACGGAGATCCCTTCACCGGCGTCAGCCCGCCTTTGCTTCCGATCGAGAATGCAGCGATGTCGTTTGTGGCCTGGTCGGCAACGTAAACGAACGCTCCCGTTGCCGCGACAAATCCAGGACCACGGCCGCCCGTGGGAAATGGCGAGCCTGAGAGCTGGCCAATAGCGCCGGAGTTGGCGTCAATGACGAAAGCGGAGACGTCGTTCGATCCCGCATTGGCCACGAACAGTTCGGTTCCAGCGGGGTCGGTGACGAGCGCGGAAGGTTGCGTGCCCGCGGTAAAGGGCGACCCGCTGATCGGCGAGAGCGCTCCGTTTTGCACGGTAAAGGCCAGCACAGCGTTGTGCGCCCCATCGGCTGCATAAAGAAAATGGCCGGAGGGATGAACGGCGAGGCCGGTAGGAGTCGAGTTCGCTCCAACGGCAAAGGGTGAGCCTGCAACGGGCGCCAGCGATCCGTCATTGCTGTTGACCGCGAAGGCGAAGATTGCCGATTGTGAGGGGCTGCTGACGAAGAGAACGTCTCCCTGAGGCGAGATCGCCATCGAACTGGGAGAGGTGAAGCTTCCGTAGGAAGTAGTCGCACCCGCGCCGTTGCCAGGAGGGTTCGTTATGAGGGAAAGATTGCCGGTGGAAGGATCCAGAAGAAAGGCGGAAATGTCGCCTGACACCTGATTCAAGACGTAGACGTGAGGCGCATTGGGAGCGACGGCGATCGAAACCGGTCCCGCACCCGTTGCGAAAATATTCGGAGGCGCGAGAGGCGAGGGCGGCACCGCGGCATTCGTTGGAGGCACCGTCAGTTCGCCGTTGCCTTTGTTGATATTCAGCAGAGTCAAGTTGTTGCCGGAAAAATTCGCGATATAGAAGAAGTCGCCCGGCGAATGAACGGCCATAGCGACTGGATTTGAGCCGGTACCAAATGTGGGCTGCCCCAGGGCTGTGATGTGGCCGTCAGAGTGGACCTGAAACCCAAACACTTCATTGGTGCCCGCTCCCGTTGCATACAAGAAAATTGCGTGGCTGCTGGCGCAACCCGTGACTCCCGCGAGCAGGGCCAAAGCCAGCAAAACTCTTGCCTTCATGAGCTCTCCAAGACTCGGAATGAAGAATGATGTGAGAACAAGGATACATGAATCGAATCAGGAAAATCGAAAGTGGAGGCCGCGCATAGACCTTGGCGAACCACCTAGCAACCATCACTGCTGTGAGCTGCATCCATACACAGAGTAGACGTGTACGTGCCGGGAGCCCCGTTGAGACAGGAACCGTTCAGGCCAGGAGAGAGAGTCCCAGAAAGCGGAATCTACCGTATCGAGCATGACAAGCATCGGATGATGCACCATGCCACGCTCACCGTGGGGGCGCGGTTTCCACGTTGCAAGCAGTGCGGTGATGCGGTTCGCTTTATCTCGGTTCGTCCGACCCGAGGCGCGGTTCTTCCTTTCCGCGAAACTGAAATCCTCGAAGAATATCCTCTCCAAGGCGGGCTGAAGGTCATCACGGGATAACCGGTAGGTATTAAGTCTTGTTCCCTAGCACCTTTTTTATAACTTTCTAATCTTCTTCATCTGTTATCATCGTGCCGCGATGAGCGCCCGGTCGGTATTTAAAACGGGGGCCATGGTTCCGGAAAGCGGAATCTATCGCGTCCTCCATAGCGCCCATCGGCTGCCCCATGAGGTCACTCTATTCGGCGGGAACTTCTTCCCCCGCTGCGCCAAGTGCCAGGATGAAGTAGCCTTTGAGCTGCTCCACACCGCCCCGCGATCTTTTTCCCTTGAGCGGTTAACACTTTACGAGCTGCCGGCGATGGATGATGATCAGCCGACGGAATCTACAGAAGCCGCCAAGTGTTAGCTCGTTCTTCCCTTTGCGGGACACATTTTCATTTTCAGAATGCCTGACTGGAATCCGCAGCTCTACCTCAAGTTCTCCGACCAGCGCGGCCGCCCTGCCGCCGACTTGGTTTCTCAGATTCACCTTGAAAGTCCTAAGCACATCATTGATTTGGGCTGCGGAACCGGCAACAGCACAGAAAGGCTACACCAGCGCTGGCCAGAGGCGCACCTGGCCGGACTGGACAGCTCACCAGCCATGCTGCGGCAGGCGCGAGAAAACCATCCTGAATGGGATTGGATCGAGAGCACGATTGAGAATTGGGCGGCATCCGCAACTTACGATCTGGTCTTCAGCAATGCCGCCCTGCATTGGGTCCGGCAGCATGATGATCTCTTTCCTCGACTGGTGGAACGGGTCGCTCCGCGAGGCGCACTGGCGGTGCAGATGCCGCATAACGCCGGCTCACCTGCCACTCAGGCCATGAAGAAGATTGCATCCGATCCGCAGTGGTCGGCGGCGCTGGCCGGTGCGAGCGAGAACACATTTGTCCAGCCGGCGGAGTTCTATTACGAGGTTCTGCGGAAGCTTGCCTCTCATCTGAACATCTGGGAAACCGAGTACCTGCAGGTTGTGGATGGGCCGCGAGCTATCCTCGATTGGTTGCGCAGCACCGGCATGCGACCCTACCTCGAGCGTCTGCCGGACCAGGCTCAGCGGGATCAGTTTGAAGCGATGTGCCTGGCGGAATTCGAACAGGCATATCCGGCTGACGATCAGGGCAAGACGCTATTCCCCTACCGAAGGCTGTTCATCGTGGCTTATCGCTGAGCCGCGCGTATTCTAAAAAGTTCGCTTCGTGAGGAACCGGCTATGGAATATACCAATCTCGGGTGCACCGGCACAAAGGTTTCGCGCATCTGCCTGGGCTGCATGACCTACGGAACAAAGAAGTGGCGCGAGTGGGTGCTGGAGGAAGAGGAAGGCCGGCCATTCATTCGAAGAGCGCTCGAGCTCGGCATCAACTTCTTCGACACCGCTGACATGTATTCTCTTGGCCGCAGCGAAGAGGTGTTGGGCCGCTCGCTAAAAGATTTTGGCCCGTCGCGTGACAAGCTGGTGATTGCCACCAAGGTATTCTTCCCGCTCGGCGATGATCCCAACCAGAAAGGCCTCTCGCGCAAGCACATCATGCATGCGATTGATGACAGCTTGCGCCGGCTGGGAACGGATTACGTTGATCTTTACCAGATCCATCGCTTCGATTACGAGACGCCGATTGAAGAGACGCTGGAAGCGCTGCACGACGTCGTGAAGGCAGGAAAAGCGCTTTATATCGGCGCCTCGTCCATGTACGCCTGGCAGTTCGCCCGCATGCTTTACATCTCAGACCGCATGGGTTGGACGCGGTTCGTGGCCATGCAGAACCATTACAACCTGATCTATCGCGAAGAGGAGCGCGAAATGGCGCCTCTTTGCCGGGCAGAACGAGTTGGCATGCTGCCATGGAGTCCGCTGGCGAGGGGTCTGCTGGCCGGCAGCCGCAGATCGGGCACACTGCGGGCGCAGACCGATGACTACGCCCACAAGCTCTATACCAGAGAAGCAGATGAGCAGGTGATTGATGCGGTGGCGGCAATCGCCAAGGAGCGCGGCATTCCGCCCGCGCAAGTGGCGTTGGCCTGGCTGCTGCACCAACCGGGAGTTACTGCGCCGATTATCGGAGCTTCCAAGATGAATCACTTGGAAGATGCGGTTGCCGCGGTTCAGGTGAAGCTGAGCCGGGAAGAGATGGATCGGCTGGAGTCGGTATACGTTCCGCATCCCGTGTTGGGGCATCACTGAGTTTCAGGAAAACTTTACCGCGGATTAACACAGATAATCATGGTTTTAGGCCGCCATTTATACTGCTGTTTCCATGTCCAAGCTCACCACCATGCGGCAGGCTGTCGCCAATCTGATTCCGGACGGGGCCAGTGTGGCTCTGGGATTGCAACTGGAGCAGATGATTCCGTTTGCTGCCGGGCATGAGATCATCCGGCAGAAGAAGCGCGATCTGCGGCTGATCGGCCCAATCTCAGACATTCTCTTTGACCAGCTCATCGGCGCAGGGTGCGTCAAGGATGTGGTCGCGGCTTGGGTCGGCAATGTGATGATGGGCTCGGCTTACAACTTCCGCCGCGCCACCGAGGAGGAAAACCCCGGAACGCCAGGAGAGAAGCTGAAGGTCTTCAACATGACCAACTTCAGCATCTCCCTGGCGCTCCAGGCCGGCGCGATGGGCGTTCCCTTCCTGCCCACACGCACTGCCATGGGCAGCGATGTTCCTAAAGGCAATCACTTTTTCTACCAGATCATCTCGCCCTTCCAGCCGCAGGAGACGCTTCTCGCCGTGCGCGCCATTCAACCCGACGTAACTATCGTTCACGTGCAGCGCGCTGATCAACATGGCAACTCACACTGTTGGGGAAATTTCGGAGTGATGCCGGAAGGCGTGCGAGCGGCAAAGAAGGTGATCGTCTGCGCGGAAGAGATCGTGAGTGAAGAGGTAATCGCGAGCGATCCTAACCGGACGGTCATTCCGGGCTTTCTGGTTTCGGCGGTGGTGGAGTGCCATTACGGCGCGCATCCCTCGCCCGTGCAGGGATACTACAAACGAGATGATGCGTTTTTTCAGCAATACCATGCTGAGACGAAGACCGTCGCAGGATTCCACGAGTGGGCGCAACACTGGGTCTCTGGTATTGCCGATCGCGAAGCTTACGCCACGCAACTCGGCCGCAACCGGTTGGCCGACTTGGGCGTGAAAGAGCATGCGTACGCGGCGCCGACGGATTTCGGATATTGAGAATCGGGTAATCGCGCGTGATCGGGTGATCTGGTGATCGGAGGACCTCGCGGCAGTTTCATACAGAGCTTTTAGACCCTGCGTCGGCCCGAGAGCAGCCTGCCCCACGCTTTCGGTATCATGAAGCATAAGGCCTCAAACCAGTTTCGCTAAGGGCTAAAGGCTAAGTACTAACGGCTGACCTGCCATGAAAAAGGAATTAGTCGAACTCCGCGTGAACGGCCGCCGGCACGAGTTGGCGATCGAGCCAAGCGAGCTGCTGCTCGACGTGCTTCGGCGCGACCTACAGCTCACTGGGTCCAAGCGCGGATGCGACGATTCTTCCTGCGGCGCCTGCACCGTGCTGGTGGACGGAGTCCCCACGCTGAGCTGCACCATGCTGGCCTTGAGCGCGGCCTCGAACGGGCCGGTTACTCCGGAGATCACAACCGTGGAAGGCATTGCCGATCACGGCGCGCTGGCGGCCATTCAGAAAGCTTATGGCGACTGGGGCGGAGCGCAGTGCGGCTACTGCACGCCCGGATTCATGATTACGGTGAAGGCGCTGCTGGCGCGCAATCCCGATCCGAGCGAGGAAGACATTCGCCATGCGCTAAGCGGAAATTTGTGCCGCTGCACCGGCTACAACCAGATGTATCAGGCGATAAAAGCGGCAATTGCAGCAGAGCGGGACCATCGGGTGATCGGGTGATCGCGCGTGATCGGGTGATCTGCAAGTTCAGGATTTTGGTTTGGCTGATTGCCAATTGCTAATTGCTTATGTCTGATTTCTCCATCATCGGTAGGCGCGTTGCCCTGGTAGATGCCGCAGGCAAGACCAGCGGCCAGGGCAAGTACACGGACGATCTTTCTGTCTCAGGCATGCTCTACGGCAAGATTCTGCACTCGCCGTATCCTCACGCGCGAATCAGGAAGATTGACACCTCGCGGGCTGAGTCGGTGGACGGCGTAGTCTGCGTGGTCACCGGACCCGACGCTCCCAACAAGTACGGCATTCTTCCCGTTGGCCACGACGAAACGG